>NZ_JBFREQ010000015.1:0-147140 GCF_052114385.1 Variovorax sp. M-6
AGTCCGGCCCAGCTGCCGGCCATGGCCGACGCGATCCGGAAGCTGAAGTCCGAGGCGGACTATGCGGCCTTCTCCGAACGCTTCGCGGTGCGCCGCACCGACCCCGGCTTCTGGGCCGTGAGCGATGCGCTGGTCGAGCGCTATCGCCGTGACCAGCCGATCCAAGCCGGCATCCTGGACCTCAACCGCTTCGAAAACCGGTGACCGCGCCAGGGCCGGCGCAGCCAGGCTCGTTGGTGAAACACCGCGGAACCGGCTTTGCCGGGCCGCTGGTGTTGCCCCCGGCAGGGGGTGGGAGGGCTACACGCAGTGAGCCCGACCTGGGGGCGAGCCCAGTTCTTCGAGAATGGGGCAATCCGGCCGGTGGTCGCCGTGGCAGCAGTCGGCCAGCCGCTCCAGCGTCCGCTTCATCGCGCTCATCTCCTCGATGCGGCGGTGCAGGTCGGCCGCGTGCGTGAGCGCGATGCGCTTGACGTCCGCGCTGGCGCGGCCCTTGTTCTGCCACAGCTTCAGCAGTTCGGCGATCTCGGCCATGCTGAAGCCCAGGTCGCGCGCGCGCCGGATGAAGCGCAGCGTGTGGACGTTGCTCTCGGTGTATTGCCGGTAGCCCGCGTCGGTGCGCGCGACTTCTGGCAGCAGGCCCAGCGATTCGTAGTGCCGCACCATCTTGGCCGAGACGCCCGAGAGGGCCGCGGCCTGGCCGATGTTGAAGGGTTCCGTGTTCATCGATCCATCTCCGTGCCATGGGCTGCGTTCATCGTGCCTGTCCCTTCCAGCGCCGCAGCAGCAGCGCATTGCTCACCACGCTCACGCTGCTGAAGGCCATCGCGGCGCCGGCGATCACCGGGCTCAGCAGCCCGAAGGCCGCCAGCGGAATCCCGACCACGTTGTACGCGAAGGCCCAGAACAGGTTCTGGCGGATCTTGGCGTAGGTGCGGCGCGAGATGTCGATCGCGTCGCTGACCAGGGCCGGGTCGCCGCGCATCAGCGTGATGCCGGCCGCGTGCATCGCGACGTCGGTGCCGGTGGACATCGCGATGCCGACGTCGGCCGCGGCCAGCGCCGGCGCATCGTTGATGCCGTCGCCCACCATCGCGACGCGAACGCCGTCCGCCTTCAGTTGCCCGATGATCACCGCCTTGTCCTCGGGCAGCACTTCGGCCCGGACCGTGTCGATCTTCAGCAGGCGGGCCACCGCCTCGGCGGCGCCGCGGTTGTCGCCCGAGACCAGGGCGGTGCGGATGCCCTGCGCGTGCAGCCGCTCGATGGCCGCCGCGGCGCTGGGCTTGGGCTGGTCGCCGAACGCGAGCAGGCCGACCAGGGTGGGGCTGGCGCTCAGGTCGGCGAGCCACGAGACCGTGCGCCCTTCGGACGCCAGTTGCAGGGCGCGCTCGCCGAGCCGCCCCAGCGGCACCGAAAGCTCACCCATGAAGCGGGTGCTGCCCAGGCGCAGCGCGCGGCCGTCGACGATCGCCGCCACGCCGCGTCCCGCCACCGCCCGCACCTCGCTGGCCTGGCCGATCGCGACGCCGGCCTGGCGCGCGGCGTCCAGCACCGCGCGGGCGAGTGGATGCTCGCTGCCCGCCTGGAGGGTGGCACTGGCGCAAAGCAGGGCCTGTGCATCGCCGTCGACCGCCTCGCAGGCCACCAGCTCGGGGCGGCCCTCGGTCAGCGTGCCGGTCTTGTCGAAGGCGACGATCCCGACGCCGTGCGCCACCTCGAGCGCCTCGGCGTCCTTGATCAGCACCCCATGCCGGGCGGCGACGCCGGTGCCGGCCATGATCGCGGTCGGCGTCGCCAGCCCGAGCGCGCAGGGGCAGGCGATCACGAGCACCGCGACCGCGTTGAGGATCGCGGTTTCCCATTGGCCGGTGCCGAGGCCCCAGCCCAGGAAGGTCAGCAGCGCGATGCCGATCACCACCGGCACGAACACGCTGCTCACGCGGTCGACCAGGCGCTGGATCGGCGCCTTCTTCGCCTGCGCCGATTCCACCAGCCGCACGATGCGCGCGAGCGTGGATTCGGCGCCGACCGCGGTGGTGCGGACCACCAGCAGGCCTGCGCCGTTGACCGAGCCGCCGGTCACGGTGTCGGCCGCCTGTTTGGCGACCGGCAGGCTTTCGCCGGTGATGAGCGATTCGTCGACTTCGCTCGTGCCCTCGATCACCAGGGCGTCGACGGGCACACGCTCGCCCGGCCGGATCACGACCAGGTCATCGACCCGGACCTGCCCCAGCGGCAGGTCCCGGTCGACGCCGTCGCGGCGCACGCGGGCCCGGTCGGGGCGCAGCGCATGGAGCGCGCGGATCGCCTCGGTGGTCTGGTGTTTGGCCCGCGTTTCGAGCCACTTGCCCAGCAGCACCAGCGTGATCACCACGGCCGAGGCTTCGAAGTAGAGGTGGGGCATGCCGTGGTCCGCGTGCGCGAGCAGCAGGTACACGCTGAGTCCGTAGGCGGCCGTCGTCCCGAGCGCCACGAGCAGGTCCATGTTGCCGGCGCGGGCCTTCAGGGCCTTCCATCCCGAACGGTAGAAGCGCGCGCCCAGCCAGAACTGCACCGGCGTGGCCAGCGCGAACTGCACCCAGCCGTCGAGCATCCACTCCTTGCCGAACATCAGTCCGAACATCGGCAGCACCAGGGGCGTGGAGAGCAGCGCAGCCGCGATCACGGGCCAGGCATCGCTGCGGCGGTCGGGCCTGGCCGCCGTCGCGTCGGAAACGGCGGAGCCTTCGGCCGATGGCGCTTCCTCGCCGACGCTGTAGCCCGCCTTCTCGATGGCGGTACGCAGGGCGCCGAGCGCGACCGAGCCGTCGGCGCGCACGTTGGCTGCTTCGGTGGCGAGGTTGACGCTGGCTTCCGTCACGCCGGGGACGGCTGTCAGGGAGCGCTCGACGCGGGCCACGCAGGACGCGCAGGTCATTCCTTCGATCGGCAGCGAAAACTCCTGGAAGCCGGCTGCGCCAGGCGGTAGCGCCAGGCTGTTGTTCATTGATTGCTCCTGTCTTTCGAACCTCGATGAGCGAGGAATGAAGGGAGTATCAACCTTCCCATCATGGGAGGGTCAAGCCGTTTCGCGCACCTTCCGTTCGCACTACGCCGATTGAAAGTTAGTATTTTTTTGTTACGTCGCTTATGCTGCAACGCCTAAGGAGATGCCATGGGCGCGAGCGAGATCGAACCGATGATGTCCACGACCACCGACTGCCGCATATGGGTGGACGACCCCGCCGGCTTCACGACCCGCAAGGTGGGGAGGTTCCACCACAACTACCACCAGCATCCGCTGTTCCAGCTGCCCGAACTCGAGGCGCTGGCGAAGGAGTTGATGCCCCTGAAGCAGTGCCGCTTCGTCAAGCAGGGCGTGACGCAGGCCTCTGCCTTCGCGCACGCCAGCGAGCACCCCGACGGGCGCGGCATCGAGGACGTCTTCAGGCGGATCGAGGAGCCGGGTTCGTGGATCGCGCTCTACGATGTCGAAGTCGTTCCGCGCTACCAGGCCCTGCTCGACGGCATCCTGGACCACATGCGCGAGACGGTCGAGCGCGAGCAGCCGGGCATCTTCCTGGTGACCGGCTTCATCTTCATTTCCGCTCCGCCGTCGGTGACGCCGTTCCACATCGACCGCGAGAACAACTTCTGGCTGCAGTTGCGCGGACGCAAGGTCATGAATGTCTGGGAAGCGACCGACCGGGTCGTGGTGCCCGCGCCCGCGGTGGAGGAATTCATCGTCAGGGGTTCGCTGCGGAACGTCCGGCTCCAGGAAGAGTTCAAGGCGCGCAGCCACGAGTTCGACACTCAGGCGGGCGACGGGATCTATTTCCCGAGCACCTCGCCCCACATGACGCGCTCGGATCCCGACTGGACCAAGCCGGGCAACGGCGTCGCCATCTCGATCGGTGTGACCTTCTACACCTCGGTCACGCGCGAGGCGGCGCGCGTGCACCAGCTCAACCGGGTGTTGCGCAAGTGCGGGCTGTCGCCGGTCTATCCGGGCGAGTCCGCCGTTTCGGATGCGATCAAGGCGCCGATCGGCAAGGTGATCGGCGCGGGGCTGTCGTCCCTGTCCCGGATCGCGGCGCCGATCGGTCGCATGCGCCGCTTCGCGAATCCGCCTCCCGGCTCGTTCTGAAGGAGCCGGGTCACCGGCGCATCATGTCGCGCGCCGAGAGCGCCGGCGCGTCGTTGCCCCAGGAGGCGCGTACGAAGGTCAGCACGGCCGCGACGTCGCTGTCGTCGAGCACCTGGTTGAAAGGCGGCATGCCGTAGGGGCGCGGATTGCCGCCGGTGGCGGGCAGGAAGCCGCCGTGGCGCACGATCTGGATCAGGTTGGCCGTGGAATCCATCAGCACGGACCGGTTGCCGGCCAGCGCGGGATAGGCACCCTGGGCGCCCTGGCCGACGTCGCCGTGGCAGTAGGCGCAACGCTGGTCGTAGATCTTCGCGCCGCGTTCCATCACGCGGGCGTCGCGGCGTGCCGGTGCCGAGGCCGGTGCTGCCGGCGGCGGGTCCGCCTGCGGCAGCGCCTTCAGGTACAGGGCCATGGCGTGCAGGTCGGCCTCGTCCAGGTACTGGGTGCTGCGGAACACCACGTCGGCCATCGGGCCCATGACCGAGCCGCGCGGCGACTTGCCGGTTTGCAGCAGTGCCACGATGTCGTGCGGGTTCCAGTCGGCGACGCCGGCTTCCCGCCGCGAGGTCAGCGAAGGCGCATACCAGTTCTCGACCGGGATCAGGCCGCCCGACAGCCCGAGCTTCTCTTCGGTGGCGCCGAGCACGTTGCGCGTGCCGTGGCAGGCGATGCAGTGGCCGAGGCCCTCGACCAGGTAGGCGCCGCGGTTCCATTCGGCCGGCTTGGCCGGATCGGGGACGAAGGTGTCCGGCGTGAACGACAGCGCGCGCCAGACCGCCAGCGCGGCCTGCGTGTCATAGGGGAAGCGCAGCTTGTGCGCGAGGTTGGGTGCCGGCGCCGGCGGAATGCTCTGCAGGTAGGCGAAGATCGCGTCCGAATCCTCGCGCGTCACGCGCGTGAAGCTCGGGTACGGGAAAGCCGGATAGAGCAGCCGCCCGTCCTTCGAGCGGCCGTTGTGCATGGCGCGCCAGAAATGCGCCGGGCTCCAGCTGCCGATGCCGGCCTTCGGATCCGGCGTGAGATTGCTCGAGAACACGGTGCCGAAGGGCGTCTCGATGCCGACGCCGCCCGCGTAGGCGGCGCCGCCGCGCGTCGTATGGCAGCCGGCGCAGTTGCCCGCCAGCGCCAGGTAGCGGCCGCGCTCGATCTGCGCCGCGGTCGGGGTGACGGACGTTGCCGCGACGTCGGGCAGCGTGTCCTCGCCGCGCAGGTTCAGCGCCACGATGGCCACGGTGGCCAGCAGCACGAGGATGGCCAGGGAGGCCAGAAAATAGAAGAAGCGTCGCATGGCGGATCAGCGGTTCATTGCGCTGCAAGGCGTGGGCAGCGGGCCGGGCAGCGCGGCCAGCGGGCGGGTGTCCGCGGGTACGGGCTGCAGCGCCAGCCAGCTGGTCACGGCGTTGATGTCGGCGGTGGTGAGCTTCTTGCCCACCTCGGCCATGCAGTCGGGGGCCCGCGCATGGCGATCGTCGGTGAGCCAGGCGCCGAGCTGGGAGGACAGATAGAGGCGCGGCAGGCCGACCAGCCCCGGAATGCCCGGCTGCACGCCCGTGAGTGCCTGGCCATGGCATTGGGCGCAGGCCGGGATGCCGCGCGCCGCATCGCCCTGGAACACCAGCGCGCGGCCGCGCGCCAGCATCTCGGGCGAGGCATCGGTGGTGGTGCGCACCGGCGGATACGGCAGCTCGAGGCCGGCGAAATAGGCCGCCAGTTCGCGCAGGTAGGCGTCCGACAGGTGCTGCACCATGTGCGTCATGTCCGAGTTGAAGCGGCGACCGTCCCGGAAACTCTGCAACTGGTTGAACAGGTAGCCCTCGGGCTTGCCGGACAGGCGGGGGAAGTAGCCGCCGTCGACGCTGGCGCCCTCGCGCCCGTGGCAGGCGATGCAGGCGGCGGCGCGCTGCTCGATGGTGTCGGGGACCTGCATCGGCGCCGGGGCGGCCGGTACAGCCAGGCTCCAGGCGGCGAGCAGCAGGGTCTGCAGGAGGCGGAGAGGTTTCATGCGTGACGATATTTTTTTAACCATCGACTGTCGGCGATCGGTGATGAAAAGAACAGGCGCAGTGTGACGCGAATCGATCGGATCAGTTGCGCGGCGACCGGCTAAAGTCGCCTCATGAAGTCCCGATTCCTCCAGATGCCCGGCTGGCTGCGGCTGCTGTTCGGCGCCGCCGTCGGCCTGGGCGTCGGCCTTGGGCTCGGGCTGCTGCCCGGGGCGCCCGACGGCGTGACGCGCGGACTGCTGGGCTGGTGCAGCGGGGCGGCCGTGTACCTGCTGCCCGCGTGGTGGCTGGCCGAGACCTGCAACCCCGAGCGTACCCGTTCGCGCGCCCAGTCCCAGGACCAGCCGAATGCGCTGATCCTGGCCATCATGGTGAGCGTCATCGGCGTCAGCATGGTGGTGATCGCGATGCTGCTGCAGAGGGTGCCGCAGCTGTGCGGCGCGCAGCGCATCGGCCACGTCGCGCTCGGCCTCGCGGCGCTCACGGGCTCGTGGCTGATGATCCACACGATCTACGCATTTCACTACGCGCACCGCTACTACCAGGCCGAAATCGAACCGAAGCCGCAGGGACCGGGGCTCAAGTTCCCGGGCAAGCTGGAGCCGGACTACTTCGACTTCCTCTATCACTCCTTCGTGGTCGGCATGACCTCGCAGGTGTCCGACGTGCAGGTCACCTCGCACGAGATGCGGCGCATCACGCTGGTGCACGGCGTGCTGTCCTTCGCCTTCAACATGCTGGTGCTCGCGCTGTCCATCAATGTGGTGGCGTCCTCGATGCAGGGCAGCCCGGGTGGCGATTCAGCCGGCGGCGGTGCTGCGGCGGCCCAGCTTGACCAGTCCTGTCGATAGCGCGACGCCGCAGACGATCACCAGCGCGCAGATCAGCATCCACTGCGTGATCCGCTCGCCCAGGAACACCGCGCCGTAGAACAGCGCGAACACCGGCACCAGGAAGGTCACGGTGAGCGCACGCGCCGGTCCGGCCCGCTCGATCAGCCGGAAGAACAGGATGTAGGCCAGGCCGGTGCAGGCGGTGCCCACCGCCACCAGCGCCAGCCAGGCCTTCAGGCTGGGCATCTGGGCGGGCCACAGCCAGACGGCGGGCAGCGCCAGCGCCAGCGTGGCGCCGATCTGGCTGCCGGTCGCGGTCGCCATCACCGGCACGCCGGCCAGGTGCTTGCGGGTCAGATTGGCCGCGAAGGCGTAGCAGACGCAGGCCGCCAGGCAGGCCCCGATGGCCCAGAGCGCGGCGCTCTCGTCCGCGCCCGAATGGAAGCCGGCGCTGCGCCCGGCCAGCATCGCCACGCCGGCGAAGCCGATCACCAGCCCGAGGATGCGCGAGCGGTCGGGTCGGTCCTTGAACCAGGCCCAGGCGACCAGGGCGCCGAACATCGGCACCGTGGCGTTGAGGACCGCCGCGAGGCCGCTGTTGAGGGTCAGCAGGGCGAAGGAGAAGAAGGCGAAGGGCAGGCCGGAGTTCAGGATGCCGATGCCGAGCGCGGGCTTCCAGTGCTGCCTGAACGCGGACCACTGGCCGCGCAGGAACAGCAGCGGCAGCAGGAACAGCATCGCGATCGCGACCCGCACCGCGGCGGTCGGGAGGGCGCCGAACTCGGCCGCGCCGATGCGCATGAACAGGAACGAGGAGCCCCACAGCGCGCCGAGCAGCACCAGGTCGAACAGCCAGGCCCGGCTGGCGGAAGGGGAAACCGGGGCCTTCGTGGATCGCTCGGGTGGGGCTGCGCTGCACTCGCCTTCGCTCACAGCGCGCCTTCCAGTTCCAGCAGCGCCGACTTGCGGTCGAGCCCGCCGGCATAGCCGGTCAGGGAACCGTCGGCGCCGAGCACGCGGTGGCAGGGCACGATCACGCTGATCGGGTTGCGCCCGACCGCCGCGCCCACCGCGCGCACCGCGGCCGGATTGCCGACGCCGGCGCTCAAGGCGCCATAGCTGGTGGTCTGGCCGGCCGGGATGGCGAGCAGCGCCTGCCACACCGACTGCTGGAACGCGGTGCCGTGGGACAGGTCCAGCGGCAGGTCGAAGTGCTCGCGCCGGCCGGCGAAGTAGTCGCCCAGCTGCGCTGCAGCTTCGCGCAGCACCGGGTGCGCATCGTCGGTCTGCCAGCCGCTCGTGTCGGGCCCGTGGCGCTGGCGGTCGAACCAGGCGCCGGCCAGTCCCTGGCCGGTGGCGGCCAGCGTGATGCCGCCGAGCGGACTGTCGATGTGGGTGCTGTAGATGGTCGCAGTCTTGAATTTCATGGTATTCAGGCGATGGCGCCGGTGCAGGGTCGGGAGTCGGCGGTCGCATCGACCGCCGGGGAGGGGGCGGGACGCTGCCAGGCGCGCAGCACGGCATAGCCGCGCCAGGGCCGCCAGGCCAGCGAGGCTTCGGCCGCGGCGCGCGCCGAACCGACGCCGAGCGCCTTCTGCAGCGCCACGTCGCCGGCCGGGAAGGCATCGGGCCAGCGCAGCGCGCGCATCGCGATGTACTGCGCGGTCCAGTCGCCGATGCCGGGCAGCGCCTGCAGCGCCGCGAGGGTGGCGGGGACGTCGGCGCCGGCGTGCAGCGCGAGCCGGCCTTCGAGCACTTCGTGCGCCACGGCCAGCAGCGCGGCCTGCCGCTGGCGCACGATGCCGAGCCCGCCCAGCGCATCGCCGCTGGCACCGGCGATGGCCGCGGGCGTCGGGAACAGGCGGTCCAGGCCGTCGATCGGCGTCGCGATCGGCTCGCCGAAGGCCTCGACCAGCCGCGAGCCCAGCGTGCGCGCCGCCGCCACCGTGATCTGCTGGCCCAGCACGGCGCGCACCGCAAGCTCGAAACCGTCGACCGTGCCCGGCACGCGCAGCCCGTCGCCGTCGGGAAAGCTGGCATGCAGCGCGCTGTTGATCGCCATCGGCTCGGCGTCCAGGTCCAGCATCGCGCGCACGCGGCTGATCACGGTCGGCAGCACCGCGGCGAGCGAATCGCCCACGCGCAGCAGGAGCTGCTCGCGCCCGGGGTCGAAGCGCAGCTGCAGCCAGCCCGCGAGGCTGCGGCCGCCCTGCGTCACGCGCAGCGTGCGCGCGAGCTGCGGCTTGCCGCCGTGGTCGGTCGACAGCTCGACGCCGCGCAGCGCCCGGCGAGCGAAGAAACCCAGCATCGCCTCGCTGTCGTAGGGCGGACGAAAACCCAGCCGCACGTCGACCGATTCGCCCTCGCGGCCGCCGCTGGTGGCGCCGGCGCGGCGCAGGGCGCTCGGATTCAGCCCGTAGTGCGTGACGAATGCGGCATTGAAGCGGCGCACGCTGGCGAAGCCGCTGGCCAACGCGACCTGCGTCATCGGCAGGTGGGTGTCGGCAATCAGTTGCTTGGCGGCCAGCAGGCGGCGGGTCTGCAGGTACTGCAGCGGCGAGACGCCGAACTGGCTTTCGAAGATGCGGCGCAGGTGGCGGTCGCTGACGCCGAGCCGCTCGGCGATGCGGGCCGCGCCGGGCCCGTCGTCGCTCCAGGCATCGGGCTCGTCGATCAGGCGCGCGGCCTGCAGCGCCAGGATGCGCGAGGCATCCTCGGTCGACCAGCTCGCGGCCCGCGGCGCTAGCTCGGGCCGGCAGCGCAGGCAGGGCCTGAAGCCGGCGGCCTCGGCCTGCGCCGCGTGGCGGAAGAAGCAGCAGTTCTCGCGCCGCGGCAGCTTGACGCGGCAGACCGGCCGGCAATAGACGCCGGTGGAGGTCACGCCGGTGAAGAAGGAGCCGTCGAAGCGTGCGTCGTGGGCCTTCATGGCCAGGTAGCAGGCATCGCTTTCGAGTCCGGCGGTGGAGGCGGGGGCGGCTGGCATGCAACGATGATACGGCCGCGCTTGTGCAAGAGTAGCCATTTTCGGACATCTGGCTCCCTGGGCCCATGCCTACAATGTTCTACGTTTTTGGAACTTTCAGGGGATAGCTTTCATGCAGCTCAGCGCATCGATCTTCAAGGCCTACGACATTCGCGGCGTGGTGCCCGCCACGCTCGACGCGGAAGTCGCCGAAGCGCTCGGCAGGGCCTTCGGCAGCGCCGCGCGCGCGGCCGGCGAGAAGGCGGTGGCCGTGGGCCGCGACGGCCGGCTGTCGGGGCCGGCACTGGTCGAGGCGCTGATCGAGGGCCTGGTCGCCACCGGCATCGAGGTCATCGACGTCGGCGCGGTCACCACGCCGATGCTCTACTTCGCGGCGCACACCCTGTGCASCAGCGGCATCCAGGTCACCGGCAGCCACAACCCGAAGGACTACAACGGCTTCAAGATGGTGCTGGCCGGCCGCGCGATCTACGGCGACGAGATCCAGCGCCTGCGCCAGGTCATGGAAGCCGGCAGCGCGAAGCTCGCGCCCGGCGGCAGCGTGCGCAAGGTCGACGTGACCGAGGCCTACACGCAACGCATCGTCGGCGACATCAAGCTCGCGCGGCCGCTGAAGATCGTGGTCGATTCGGGCAACGGCATCGCCGGCGCCTCGGCTCCCTCCATCCTGCGCGCCATCGGCTGCGAGGTGACCGAACTGTTCAGCGAGGTCGACGGCGATTTCCCCAACCACCATCCCGATCCGAGCAAGCCCGAGAACCTGAAGGACCTGATCGCCGCGCTGCAGTCGGGCGACGCCGAGCTGGGCCTGGCCTTCGACGGCGACGGCGACCGCCTGGGCATCGTCACCAAGGACGGCAGCAACATCTATCCCGACCGCCAGATGATGCTGTTCGCGCAGGACGTGCTGTCGCGCGTGCCGGGCGGCACCATCGTCTACGACGTCAAGTGCTCGCAGCGCCTGGGCCCGGCGATCGAGGCCGCGGGCGGCAAGCCGATGATCTACAAGACCGGCCATTCGCTGATCAAGGCCAAGATGAAGGAGATCGACTCGCCGCTGGGCGGCGAAATGAGCGGCCACATCTTCTTCAAGGAGCGCTGGTTCGGCTTCGACGACGGCACCTATGCCGGCTGCCGCCTGCTCGAGATCCTGAGCAAGAGCCCGAATGCGAGCGATGTGCTCAACGCCTTGCCGACCAGCTTCTCGACACCCGAACTCAATGTGGCATGCGCCGAGGGCGAGCCCCACGCGGTGGTCGCCCAGCTGGTCGAGAGCGCGAAGTTCGCGCCGCCGGCCCAGGTGTCGACCATCGACGGCGTGCGGGTCGACTGGCCCGACGGCTTCGGCCTGATCCGCGCCTCGAACACCACGCCGGTGCTGGTGCTGCGTTTCGAAGGCCAGACCGAAGCCGCGCTGCACCGCATCGAGGGCGAGATGCTGGCGCTGCTGCGCAGCGCCAAGCCCGACGCGAAGCTCGCCGCGGCCGCGCACTGAGGCCACAACGAGCGTGCGTTCGCTGCTGCTGCGCCTCTACGGCGCCTTTACCACCCTGGCCCAGCCGCTGGTCCGGCGCAAGCTGCGTCGCCGCGCCGTGGCCGAGCCCGGCTATGCCCACGCGGTCGAGGAGCGCTTCGGCCACTACGACGCGGCGGCGGTCGGCACCGGCTGGTGCTGGATCCATGCGGTCTCGCTCGGCGAGGCGCGCGCCGCCGGCATCCTGATCGGCGAGTTGCGCCGGCAATACCCGGGCATCCCGATCCTGCTCACCAACGGCACGGCGACCGGCCGCGAAGAGGGCGCCAAGCTGCTGGAGCCCGGCGACCTGCAGGTCTGGCAGCCCTGGGACTCACCGGGCGCCGTGGCCCGCTTTCTCGATCGCTTCCGTCCGCGCATCGGCGTGCTGATGGAAACCGAGGTCTGGCCCGAGATGACCGCCGCCTGCACCGAGCGCGGCATTCCGCTGGTGCTGGCCAACGCGCGACTGAACGAGAAGTCGCTGGCCGGGGCCGAGCGGCTCGCCTGGCTGGCGCGGCCCGCCTACTCGGCGCTGGCCGCGGTATGGGCCCAGACCGAAGCCGATTCGCACCGGCTGGTGTCGCTGGGCGCCAAGGTCGCGGGCGTGTTCGGCAACCTCAAGTTCGATGCCACGCCGGACCTGCGGCAGCTCAACGCAGCGACCAAGCTGCGCACGCAGCTGCCGCGGCCGATCGTGGTCTTCGCGAGCTCGCGCGACGGCGAGGAGCGGCAACTGCTCGAGGTGCTCAAGCGCTTCGGCGCCCTGGCGCCGGTGCCGCCCGAACAGGAGGCGGTCCAGTCGATCGCGCGGCGCGTGCACGATGTGCAGTGGATGATCGTGCCGCGGCATCCGCAGCGCTTCGACGAGGTCGCGGCGCTGGTCGAATCGCACGGCTTCGCGGTCGCGCGCCGCAGTGCCGCGGGTGCGCCGACCGAAGCCGAGATCTGGCTCGGCGATTCGCTGGGCGAGATGGCGCTCTACTACGGCCTGGCCGATGTCGCGTTGCTGGGCGGCAGCTTCGAGCCGCTGGGCGGGCAGAACCTGATCGAGGCCGCCGCCTGCGGCTGTCCGGTGATCATGGGACCGTCCACCTTCAATTTCGCCGAAGCCGCCGAACTCTCGCTCGCGGCCGGCGCCTCGCTGCGCGTTGCGGACATGGAACACGCGGTGACGGCGGCGCTCAAGCTGACCGAGAACCCCGAGCGGCGCGAGGCGATGGCACAGGCCGCGCTGGCCTTCGCCAACGCGAACCGCGGCGCAGCCGAGCGCACCGCGAGCGCGCTGCTGGCGATCGCGGAGGCGGCCTCGCCGGTCGGCGAGGAGCGGGCGGAGCCGCGGCTGGAGTAGGGGGACGACGCCGGACCGGGGCTGCTCACGTCGGGCCGGAGCAGGGGGGCGGGCTCACGCCGACGGCGTACTCTGCTCCGCTCATGTCCCCCGGCCTTCGGCCTCCTCCTTGACTTCGCTGCGCAGAGCAAACCATCGACGTGAGCCATCACGGCGGTCTCCCTGTCCGGCTGACACGAAGCACCGTGCTCGCGGAATCGAGGGCGGCAGCCCGAACGGGTTGACGTGCTGACCCGCGTGCCGACGCTGTCCAATAGCCGCATCCGGGAATGGCTGCCGCATCACTGGATATCGGCCGCCTATCTTTGCCATCATGGGAAGGTCAAGTCCAAACCGAGCATCCTGCCAAGGCCGAGGGTCAGGAGCGAGAGGCCCAGAAGCGATAGCACGAAGACTGCGGCCACCTTGCCGCCCGCGCGTAGCACCGCGCTCTGCTTCTCCTTGCCCTTCTTCCCTCGCTCATAGTGCCACTTGATGGCGAAGAACATGCCCGTGCCGAACACGAGAGCCTTGAACGTAACGAAGACTATAGGGACCCAATCCATCATTTCGAGTATTTCCAGGCTATTGCTTGACACTATCTATCGTGAGGAGCACTGGTCTGCAACCAGTCTCAAGCGGACAGTCGACGCGGAACTGTGTATGTTCGCTCCTTGCCGACTCCGGTAGTCCAGCATTTTGCAGGCAGGTCAGCTTTCGCCTGCATAGCCTGCAATCCGGCATCGCGGAATCGCGATACGGAGCCGAAGTTGTCGATGCGCGTGCGCCCCGACGGGGCTTCCTGCGCAATCGGCCGGCACGCGCCCCGAACCCCGAACGCCCGTTTCGGGTTTCGCGTCGCAGAAGGCGCATGTCGCCATGGACCCCTGGGCTCCGATGCAAAATGCCGTCGACCTCAAGCGGAGCGACCCATGCACATCGAACACATCGCCCTCTGGACTCGCGACCTCGAACGCTGCAAGCGCTTCTACGTCGACTACTTCGGCGCCGTGGCCGGCAGCGGCTACGTCAACCCTGCCAAGGGCTTCGAGTCCTGCTTCCTGAGCTTGGGGAAGGGCGCGCGGATCGAGGCGATGACGACGTCGACCTTGAATCCCGTCGTCATCGAGCCGGGCGCCCAGCGCATGGGCCTGACGCACTTCGCGGTGTCGCTCGGGTCCGAGCAACAGGTCGACGACCTCACGCAGCGGCTGAAGGCCGATGGCCATCCGGTCCTCGACGGTCCCCGGCGGACCGGCGACGGCTACTACGAGAGCGTGGTGCTCGACCCGGACGGCAACCGTGTGGAAATCACCGCCTGAGCGATTCCGGCCGATGCGCCGGCGGCAGCAGGTAGCCGTCGCGGTAGATGCCCTGGACCAGTCCGCTGACGCGGTCGTTGGAGCGAGCCGTGACGAATTCCCGCTCGGAGGTCTGGTAGACCACGATGGTGCAGGGGATGCGCTTGCTCAGCGTGCGGGCGACGCCGGTCGCCTGGCTGGAGGTCGGGTAGGTGTTCATGAGAACCTTATCGGCATCCCGCCCGAATGCTGAAGGGCGCGTCAGGCCCTGCGCTTCAAGGCTGCCGGCCCGCGCTCCTGAAGAACGCGTTGAGTTCGTTCCCGGGTGCGGCGTCGGCGAAGCCGTCGAAGCGCCCCTGTTCGGCGATGCCGCGCGCGGCCCGAATGAACCCGCCCCAGGCCGAGCGCGCCATGGCGCCGCCAACGCTGACCCTGCGCACGCCGAGCGCCTCGATGTCCTGCAGCGTGAGTTCGCTGGCCGATCCGACCAGCAGGTTGACCGGCTTCGGTGCGACCGCGGCCACCACGGCGGCGATCTGCTCGCGCGTGCGAATGCCCGGCGCGTAGAGGCAATCGGCGCCGGCCTCCGAATAGGCCTTCAGGCGGGCGATGGCATCGTCGAGATCGGGGCGTCCGGCGAAGAAGTTCTCCGCCCGCCCCACCAGCAGGACATCGCCGCCGGCCTCGTCGATGGCCGCGCGCGCGGCGCGCATTCGCGCGACCGCGACATCGATGCCGTGCAGCGGATGGGCGGGGTCGCCGGTCGAATCCTCGATCGAGAGGGCCGCCACGCCGGTCGCCACTGCCATCCGGACGCTCTCCGCCACGCCTTGCGCATCGGCGCCGAAGCCGCTCTCGAAGTCGGCGTTCACGGGCAGGTCGGTCGCCGCCACGAGGTCCCGCAGATGGGCCAGCACCGTGTCGCGCGAGAGGGCGCCGTCGGGCCGGCCCAGCGACCAGGCATAGCCGGAGCTGGTGGTCGCCAGCGCCTTGAATCCCAGGCCCTCGAGATAGCGGGCGCTGCCCACGTCCCAGGGATTGGGCAGCACGAAGCAGCCCTTGGCGTGGAGAGCGCAAAAGTCGGCGCGTTTTTCGGCAACGGTGCGTGTCATGGAAGCCTCCTGGCGCAGCATTCTGCGCCCTACCGTCGGGTAGGAGCGCGAGTCTCCAAGGCGACGCTGCCTCCGGAGAAACCTTAGTCGGCGTCCTCGCACTCCCTTCCACAATGGCCCGGCGCGTTCGATGCCGCCGCGGCTGCATTGCCTGGGTCACACCGAGGAATCATGTGGAAATGTTCTTTCAGCAACTCCTGAACGGCCTCACCGTCGGGGGCGTCTACAGCCTGGTGGCGCTGGGCCTGACACTGGTCTACGGCATCCTTCACGTACCGAACTTCGCCCACGGCGCGTTCTACATGGCGGGCGCCTTCGCGGGCTACTACCTGATGGCCAAGCTGGGCCTCAACTACTGGCTGGCGATGGCCGGCGCGGCGGCCATCGTGGCGGCGATCTCGATGCTGACGCAGCGGCTGGTGTTCCACCCGCTGCGCAACGCGCCCGAGCTGCACGACATGATCGCGGCCATCGGCGTGCTGCTGTTTCTCGAGGCTGGTGCGCAGGCCCTGTTCGGCGCCGACTTCCACCGCATGCCCACGCCCTACGGGCAGGTGGTCGAGGTCTTCGGGCTCACCGCGCCCCTGCAGCGGCTGCTGATCATCGCCGGCGCCTTCGGTCTCATGGTGCTGCTGCACCTGTTCCTGAACCACACGGTGGTCGGCTCGACCATCATCGCGATGGCGCAGAACCGCGACGGCGCCGCCCTCGTCGGCATCGACGCCACGCGCGTGACGCTGCTGGTGTTCGCGATCTCGGGGGCGCTGGCCGCGGTCGCGGCGGTGCTCTACGCGCCGATCAACCTGGTGTACCCGGCGATGGGCAACCTGGTGATCACCAAGGCCTTCGTGATCATCATCCTCGGCGGCATGGGCAGCTTTCCGGGGGCCATCGTCGGCGGGCTGATCATCGGCATGGCCGAGAGCTTCGGCGGCTTCTACTTCTCGACCGACTACAAGGACATCATCGCCTTCGTGCTGCTGGTGGTGATCCTGTCGTTCCGCCCGCAGGGCCTGTTCACCGCGAAAGGGGCGCGCTGATGAACTGGCTCCAGGGAAAGACCGGCTGGGCGCTGCTGGCGGCTGCGGCGCTCGCGTTCCCGCTGTTCGCGCAGAACAACTACCTGATCTCGGTGGCGACGCAGGCCTTCATCATGGCCATCGCCGCGCTCGGGCTGAACCTCATCACCGGCTACACCGGGCAGTTCAACCTGGCGCATGGCGCCTTCATGGCGGTCGGCGCCTACACGGTGGGCATCCTGACGGTCGACCACCAGGTGCCGTTCTGGATCGCCTTCATGGCGGCCGGCCTGGTGACCGCCGTGCTGGGCTTCTTCATCGGCCTGCTGTCGCTGCGGCTCAAGGGCCACTACTTCTCGATCTTCACGCTGTGCGTGAGCTACATCATGTTTCTGCTGATCGAGAAGTGGGAAAGCCTGACCCACGGGCCGGTCGGCATCATGGGCATCCCGGCGCCGACCGGCATCGGGCCGCTGCAGTTCGGCACGCCGCTGTCGCAGTACTACCTGGTGCTGGCCTTCCTGGTCCTGGGGCTCTGGATCATGGCGCGCATCGTGCGCTCGCTGCTGGGCCGCAGCTTCATGGCGGTGCGCAACAGCGACGACCTGGCCGAGGCGCTGGGCATCGATCTGATGCGCACCAAGACGCTGTCCTTCGTGCTGTCGGTGGTCTATGCGGGCTTCGCCGGCGCGCTGTATGCGGGCCAGGTGCGCTTCCTCGGCCCCGACCTGGCGAGCGAGGCCGTGACCTTCGACCTCGTCATGTTCGTGCTGGTCGGCGGCATCGGCACGCTGCTCGGGCCGCTGCTCGGCACCTTCCTGGTCACCTGGCTGACGCAGAGCCTTCAGTTCCTGCAGGACTACCGCATGGTGGTGTTCGGGCCGGTGCTGATCGCGCTGATCATCTTCCTGCCGGACGGCATCGTCGGCACCTGGCTCAAGCGCCGGGCCCAGCGCGCGGATGCGGCGAAGGCTGCCCAGGCGGCACGCACGGGCGCGGCCGCCCAGGAGGCTCAGACCCATGCTTGAAATCGAATCGCTGACCAAGCTGTTCTTCGGGCTCACCGCGGTCGACAACGTGTCGACCCGCTTCGAACGCGGCCAGGTGAGCGCCATCATCGGACCCAACGGCGCCGGCAAGACCACCTTCTTCAACCTGGTCGCGGGCACGCACAAGCCGAGCTCGGGGCGCATCCGCTTCAACGGCCAGGACGTGACCGGCATGCGGCCCGACCACGTGGCGCGGCTGGGCATCGCGCGCACCTTCCAGACCACCCACCTGTTCGACAACGCCACCGTGCTCGACAACCTGATCGTCGGCCACCGCCTGCGCACGAAGTCGGGCCTGTGGGACGTGCTCGCCAACACGCGCCGGCTGCAGGAAGAAGAGCGCCTGTGCCGCGACAAGGCGCAGGAGGCGCTCGACTTCGTCGGCCTGTCGCATGTCGCCCACCGCATCGCGGCAGACATCACGCAGGAGGAGCGCAAGCGCGTCGCCTTCGCGCTGGCGCTGGCCACCGACCCGGAACTGCTGCTGCTCGACGAGCCGGCCGGCGGCGTGAACCCCGAGGAGACCGTGGGCCTCGCGGCCCTGATCCGCAAGCTGGTGGACCACGGCAAGACGGTCTGCCTGATCGAGCACAAGATGGACATGATCATGCGACTGGCCGACAAGATCGTCGTGCTCAACAACGGCGCCAAGATCGCCGAGGGCACGCCGGAGCAGATCCGGCGCGACCCGCAGGTGATCGAGGCCTACCTGGGAGCCGACCATGTTGCGGTTTGAAAGTGTCGACCTGCACTACGGCAGCTTCCGCGCGCTGTCCGGCGTCACGCTGCACGCGGCACCGGGTGAACTGGTCGTGCTGCTGGGGGCCAACGGCGCCGGCAAGACCTCCATCTTCATGGCCGCGAGCGGCATCCACAAGCCGAGCGCCGGCAGCATCCGCTTCGGCGAGCGCGAGCTGGTCGGCCAGCGGCCGGCGCAGATCGTCGCCTCGGGGCTGGTGCATTGCCCCGAAGGCCGCAAGCTGTTCCCGTTGATGTCGGTGAAGAAGAACCTCACGCTCGGCGCCTACGTGCACCGGCGCGACACGGCCGGCATCCAGCGCTCGCTCGACGAGGTGTTCGAGCTGTTCCCGATCCTCGCGCAGAAGCAGGACCATCCGGCCGGCTCGCTCTCGGGCGGCCAGCAGCAGATGGTGGCGATCGGCCGCGCCTTGCTCGGCCGGCCGAAGCTGCTGCTGCTCGACGAGCCCTCGCTGGGCCTCGCGCCGCTGATCGTCAAGCAGGTGTTCGAGGTCATCCAGCGCATCAACCGGGCCGGCACCACGGTGCTGCTGGCCGAGCAGAACGCGTACTCGGCGCTGGCCATCGCGCACCGCGCCTACGTGATCGAGCGCGGCCGCATCGCGCTCGAAGGCGACCGCGATTCGCTGCTGCACAACGAGGCGGTGCGTGCCGCGTACATAGGTGCCTGAGACCTCATCCCTTCACTGCTTCGTTCAACCACCTGGAGACATCCGTATGAAAAGAACTGCCTTGCCCCTCGTCGCCGCGCTCGCGGCTGCCTTCGGCGCCGGCGCCGCGTTCGCGCAGGAAACCGTCAAGATCGGCTTCACCGGCCCGCTGAGCGGCGGCGCCGCGCTGTACGGCAAGAACGTGGTCAACGGCATGGAGATGGCCATCAAGGAGATCAACGCCGCGGGCCTCGAGGTCGCGGGCAAGAAGGTCAAGCTCGAGCTGGTGGCGCTGGACGACAAGTACGCGCCGGCCGAGGCCGCGATCAACGCTCGCCGCCTGGTGCAGCAGTACCAGAGCCCGGCGGTGTTCGTGCCGCACTCGGGCGGCATCTACGCGATGCAGGCCTTCAACGAGCAGGAGAAGTTCATCGTGATGGCGTACTCGAGCACGCCGAAGATCACCGAGACCGGCAACAAGCTCACGATCCGCATCCCGCCGACCTTCAACTCCTACATCGAGCCCTTCACGAGCTACGAGATGAAGAAGTTCGGCAAGAAGGTCGGCATGCTGCCGGGTGACCACGAGTACGCCAAGAACTGGACCCAGCTCTTCGGCCCCGCCTGGGAGAAGGCCGGCGGCACCATCGCCTCGAACAATCCGATGTCCTACAACCGCTCGGCCGACTTCTACAGCGGCGTGAGCCGCGTGCTGGCCGAGAAGCCCGATGTGCTGTTCGTCGGCGGTCCGTCCGAGCCGACCGCGCTGGTGGTCAAGCAGGCGCGCGAACTGGGCTTCAAGGGCGGCTTCCTGATCATGGACCAGGCCAAGCTGGACGAGATGGCGAAGGTCACCGGCGGCCTGGCGCCGCTCGAGGGCTCGATCGGCGTGCTGCCGGTGTCGTATGACGAACGGGTCGGTCCCAAGACCTTCGCCGCGGCCTACCGCAAGGCCTATGGCGCCGACAAGGACCCGACCACCGAGTCTTCCTACAACTACACGCTGACGCACGCGCTGGCCAGTGCCATGAAGCTGGCCGGCACCACCACCGATGCGGCCGCGATCCGCGCCAGGATCGGCGAGGCGCTCACCAAGATGCCGAAGGAAACCAACGCCGGCGAGTTCAAGGGCGTCGACGCCGTCGGCGGCACCATCGTCGACCCGCTGGTCGCCACCGTCGAGGGCGGCAAGATCAAGCCGGTGAACCTGAGCGAGCTGGCGAAGTAGCGGCCCGCGGCCCGCTGCCTCAGGGCTCGACGACGTTGAACATCGGCTCGAACTCGTCGAGCATGCCGAGCAGCGCGTAGATCCGCGCCGCCTCGCCCTCCACCGCGATCTGGCCGGCCTCGATGCCGCTCGCGATCGCGGCCGCGATGCCGGACTCATGCGCGAGCAGGCTGGCGAGCCGGTCGCGGCTCACCGCGATGGAGGCGTCGGCGGCGGCGCCGGGCTCGCAGCGGCGGTAGGTCAGGGCGGCGTTGGCCAGCGTCAGCGTCCAGGACTCGCCGGCGTCGACGATGTGCCAGGCGAGGCTGAAGCCGTGGCCGCTCGCGCGTTCGGCCACCAGCCGGATCGCCAGGCAGTCGAGGAACATCTCCATCGGCACCGCCTTCAGCAGGTCGTAGCTCAGGCTGCGGCGCCTGGCCGCCGGCACGCCCAGGCGCAACTCGCGCGCGGCCAGCAGGTAGGCGTTGCGCCAGGTCGCCGATTCGCTGGCGAAGCCCAGCGCCTCGAGCGACGCCGCACACAGCGCGCGCGCGGCCTGGTGGCCGGGCTCGGCGAACACCAGATGGCTCGTGACCTCGGCCACCCAGCGGTGCTCGCCGCGCTGGAAGTCGGCCTGCGCGCGTTCGAGCAGCGCAGCAGCGCCACCCATGTAGGCCACGTAGCGCGTGCCGGCGTCGACCGGCGGCAGCGCGTGCAGCCGCGACGGGTTGCCGTCGTACCAGCCCAGGTAGTGCTGCACCACGGCCTTGACGTTGTGCACCAGCGTTCCATAGTAGCCCTGTGCATGCTCGACGTCGACCAGCTCGGGCGGCAGCCGCAGTTCCTCGGCGATCTCGACGGCGGTCTGGCCCTTGTTCATGAGGCGCACGGTCTGGTCGTGCACGTACTTGTAGAGGTCGCGCTGCTGGGCGATGAAGCGCGTCAGCGTCTCGCAGCCCCAGGTGGGCCAGTTGTGCTGCGCGAAGACCACGTCCGAATGCGGCGCGAACTCGTGCAGCGCCTCGTCGAGGTAGCGCGACCACAGCCGCGCGTCGCGCACCTGGGCGCCGCGCAGCGGACACAGGTTGTGCATCGTGTGCTGGCCCAGTTCCGCGAGGTTCAGCGCCCGCAACTGCGGAAAGAAGAAGAACATCTCCGACGGCGCCTCGCTCTCGGGCGCCAGCGCGAAGACGATCTCGACGCCGTCGATCACGTGGCGCTCGCGTTCCTTCTCGATCGTGCGGGTCGGCGGGATCAGGGTCACGGTGCCGTGCGGCAGGCTCTTGCCGAGACCGCAGTCGACCTGGCCGCAGACGCCGCGCTGCAGCGTGTGGCCGAACTGGAACTGCGAGCGCCGCGACATCGCGTTGCCGGCGATCATGTTCTCGGCCACGGTGTGCCAGAGGAAGCCGGCCGGCGCGATGATCGGCACGCCTTGGCGGATCGCCTCCTGCTCGTCGATCACGCCGCGCACGCCGCCGAAATGGTCGACGTGGCTGTGGCTGTAGATCACGGCCGTGACCGGCCGCGCGCCGCGTTGCTCGCGGTACAGCTTCAGCGCTGCCGCCGCGGTCTCGGCGCAGGTCAGCGGGTCGATGACGATGACGCCGCGCTCGCCCTCGACGATCGTCATGTTGGCGAGGTCGAAGCCGCGCACCTGGTAGATGCGCTCGCACACCTCGAACAGGCCGTGCGTCATGTTGCGGCGGGCCTGCTGCCAGAGACCCGGGTGCACCGTCGGCGCCGGCTCTTGCGCTTCGAGGAACTCGTAGCCGGCCAGGGTCCAGACGACGCGGCCGGTGGCGTCGCGGATCTCGGCGTTCGGCCATGTCGCGACAAAGCCGCGGGTGGTGGGGTCGAGGTTCTGCATCGTCATGTCAGTCCAGCTTGGCGCCCGAAACCTTGACGAGTCGTTCCCAGACCGGCCAGGCGGCTTCATAGCTCTGGTGGAACTGCTCGGGCGTGCTGCCCATCGGCACCATGCCCAGCATCTCGAAGCGCTTGACCAGCTCGGGCGAGGCCAGCGCCTGCTGTGCCACCTGTTGCAGCCGCGCGACCACCGGCTTCGGCGTGCCGTGCGGCACCGCCAGCGCGAGCCAGCCGGAAATGCGGTATTCGGGATCGGCGAAGCCCGCCTCGGCGAAGGTCGGCAGGTTCGGCAACTGGGCCATGCGCTGGTCGCCGGTGATCGCGATCGCGCGCAGCTTGCCGCCATCGAGGTAGGGCTTGGCCGAGACGATGCTCGCGAGAGTGAAGCTGAGCTGGCCGCCGACCAGGTCCTGCAGCATCGGTGCCTCGCCCTTGTAGGCGACGTGCGTGATGCCGGTTTTCCAGGACTGCGCCATGTGCGCGCAGGCCAGGTGCGGGTACGAGCCCGCGCCCCACGAGCCGCAGTTGCCGCCGGCGGCCGAGCCGCGCATCTCGCGCTGCAGGTCGGCGACGTTCTGGATCCGCGACGCCGCCGGCACCAGGAGCATCAGCGGCGCAGTGGCGATCTGCGTCACCAGGGTCAGCTCCTTGCGCGGGTCGTAGGGCAGCTTCTCGTAGAGGAACTGGTTGGTCAGAAGGGACTGCGTGAGCCCGACCAGCACCGTGTAGCCGTCCGGCGCTGCCTTCGCCACCGCCGTGGTGCCGAGGATGCCGCCGGCACCGGGCTTGTTGTCGATGATCACCGGCTGGCCCAGCTGCCGCGACATCTGCTCGGCCAGCGAGCGCGCGACCACGTCCGTGCCGCCGCCGGCCGCGTAAGGCACGACCATCGTCACGACCTTGCGTGGATAGTCCGGCGCCTGGGCCTGGGCCTGGGCCGGTGCCTGCCAGCCGAGCGCGGCCAGCAGGAGGCCGGCCAGCTGCCGCTTGAATGCCGTCGTCATCGCGTCTCCTTGGTTGCTTGAATGCCGCCCATTCTGGGCAATGGAAAATCTAATATCCAATGCAAAATAGGTCTTTGAATTTGTACTGGAGTGCAAAATGCAGCTGCGCCAGCTTCAGCACCTGATCGCGCTCGCCGAGCAGGGCAGCTTCGGCCGCGCCGCCGAGGCGGTGCATCTGTCGCAGCCGGCGCTGTCGCGCAGCATCGAGAAGCTCGAGGAAGACCTGCAGGCGCGGCTGGTCGACCGTGCCTACGGCCAGGTTCGCTTCAC
Organism: Variovorax sp. M-6; assembly: GCF_052114385.1. NCBI lineage: Bacteria > Pseudomonadati > Pseudomonadota > Betaproteobacteria > Burkholderiales > Comamonadaceae > Variovorax > Variovorax sp. M-6. The sequence continues at coordinate 23,032 of NZ_JBFREQ010000015.1, forward strand.
GGCCGCGGGCGAGCTGGTGCTGGCACGCGCCGCGGAGCTGATGGCCGATGCCGAGCAGGTGCGGCGCGACGTGCTGCTGCTGCAGGGCCTGTCGACCGGCAGCCTGCAGGTCGGGCTCGGCCCCTTCGCCGCCGGCATGCTGGGCCGGCCGGCCCTGTCGCTGATGACGCAGCGCTATCCGCAGCTCGCGGTGCGCATCGAGGTGGCCGATCCCAATTCATTGTGCGATCGGCTGCACCGGCGCCAGCTCGACCTGTTCGTCGCCGACACGCGCGACCTGAAGAAGCAGCCCGGGCTGCAGATGAAGCGGCTGCCCAACGTGTCGGTGTCCTTCTTCGTGCGGCCGGAGCACCCGCTGCTGGCGCTGGGCGAGGTGACGCTCGACCAGGCGATGGACTACCCGGTGGCCAGTCCCAACCTGCCGCTGGGCGTGAACGCGCATTTCGACAAGCAGGTCAAGCGCAGCGATCGGCCGGTGTTCAACATCGTCTGCGACGACCTGGGGACGCTCAGGCATCTGGCGCTGACCGCCAGCGCGGTGATTCTCGCGCCCGACACGGCCGGCCTCAACCACGGCACCGAATCCCTGCTGCGGCTGCCGATCAAGCGGCTGACCCGCATGCAGACGCACTACAGCATCGTGATGCTCGCCAACCGCACGCTGTCGCCGGCGGCCCTGGCCTTCACCGGCCTGGTCCACGACATGATGGACCCGGCCAGCGCGCCCGTGGCTAGCGTTGAGGAGGAAGGACGATCTCGGGCGGCGGGGGCGGCACCGGCATCGTCGGCGGCTGGGGATTGAACGGCGGCGTGATCACGGGCGGAATCACGGGGATGCGCGACGGCGCCGGCGTGGGCAGCGAGGAGGGCGGCACCGGCACCGGGCTCTGCGTGGCGGCCGAGGGCTGGGTCGGCGAGGCCTCGCTCTGGACGCTGGCGCGGCCGCCGATCGCGAGCGTGTCGTTGATCGCCTGCAGGTCGTCGGCGCTCAGCGTGCCGTTGGCCTGGCGCAGCTTGAGGTTGCCCACCAGCACGTTGTAGCGCGCCACCGCGAGATCGCGCTTGGTCTGGAACAGCTGGGCCTGGGAGTTGAGCACGTCGATGTTGATGCGCACGCCCACCTGGTAGCCCAGCCGGTTGGCGTCGAGCGCGCTCTGGCTCGAAGCCTCCGCGGCTTCCAGCGCCTTCACCTGGCCGGCCCCCGAGATCAGGCCCAGGTAGGCCGAGCGCGTGGCCTGCGAGACGCTGCGGCGCGTCGACTCCAGCGTCTGGCGCGAGTTCTCTTCGAGGGCCAGCGTTTCCTTGACGCGGTTCTCGGTCGCGAAGCCCGCGAACAGCGGCATGTTGAACACCACCGCGATGCTCGCGGCGTTCACGCGCACCTTGCCGGTGGTCGTGCTGGTGGTGCTGCCGTTCGGGTTGTTCGTGACGTTGTAGCCCAGTTGCGCATCGAGCGTGGGCTTGTGGCCGGCCTGGGCCTTCTCGACCTCGAGCTTCGCCACTTCGAGGCCCAGGCGGGCCTGGTCGATGGCCGGATGCGTGTCCTCGGCCTGGGCGACCCAGGCATTGATGTCGGCCGGCAGCACCGTCGGCAGCGCCACCGGCGCGGCCAGCGGGATCGGCTGGGTGCCGGGGCGCCCGACCAGCTGGTCGAGCACGATCTTCTTGACCTGCAGGTCGTTCTCGGCCGCGATCTCCTGGGCCAGGACCAGGTCGTAGCGGGCCTGGGCTTCGCGCGTGTCGGTGATGGTCGAGGTGCCGACCTCGAAGTTGCGCTTGGCCGAGGCGAGCTGCTCGGCGACGCCGATCTTCTGCGCCCGCACCAGCGCCAAGCTGTCCTGGCTCGAGAGGACGTCGAAATAGGCCTGGCTCACCCGCACCACCAGATCCTGCTCGGCGATCTTGAGGACGTCCTCGGCGATCGTGACCTGGCGCTTGCTCTGTTCGTAGGCGGCCCAGTTGGCGGGCCGGTAGAGCGGCTGCGTGGCGTTGATGCCGGCGGCCTGCGTCGGGATGCCGCGGTTGAGAGAGGCGTTGTCGGTCGAGAGTTCCTGATGGGTGGCCGTGGCGTTGCCCGACAGCCCCACCGCCGGCAGGATGCCCGCCTTGGCCTGCGCGGCCCGGGCCAGGTTGGCGTCGTACTGTGCCCGCGCACCCTGGTAGGTGGCGTCATAGCCGCGTGCCGCGTCGTAGAGTTCGATCAGGCTCTGGCCATGGGCCGGCAGCGCGAAAGCCGTCGCGAACACGGTCGCGAGCGCTGCCGAAAGAGGAAGAGGCCTGGGCACGGGCATGAAGCGTCCTTGGGATTCAGAAATCTCGGTGATTCGGAGACCGGGGGGTCAATAGCGCGGAACGGTCGGATCGTGCTGCGCCGACCAGGCATCGATGCCGCCGGCGATGTTCGCCACCTCGTCGAAACCGTTCTGTGCCAGGAAGGCGGCCACGCGCTGGCTGCGCGCGCCGTGGTGGCACAGGCAGGCGATGCGCTGGCCCGGGTCGAGTTCGCTGGCACGCGCCGGGATCTCGTTCATCGGGATCGTCGCCAGCGTGAAGCCCTGGGGCACCACGCTCGCTGTCTTGAGCTCCCAGGGCTCGCGCACGTCGAGCAGCACCGGCATCGCGTTCGGGTTCCTGGCGAACCAGTCGGCAAGCTCGGCCGGGCGGATTTGATCGATCATGAAAGGCAGGGGTTCAGAAGTTGAAGCGCGAGGGCGCCGGGAAGTTCAACAGGCGCGGCGCCACCGTGTCCCACGGCTGAAGCACGTCCCACTTGCCTTCGCTGGTGCGGGTCACGAAATGGGCGCGCATCATCGGTTCGTCGCCGACCACGGCCGCCAGCCGGCCGCCCATGTTCAGCGAGCCCAGCAGGCCTTGCGGAATGCGGGCGACCGAGCCGCTCAGCACGATGACGTCGAAGGTCGGGCCGCTCGGCAGCGGCGTGGCGCCGTCGGCGTGGCGCACCTCGACGTTCGTCACGCCGTTGCGGCGCAGGTTGCTGGCGGCGAGCGCGGCCAGGCCGGGATCGATCTCCAGCGTCAGCACCTGGGCCGCGCGGTGGGCCAGCAGGGCGGCCATGAATCCGGAGCCGGTGCCGATCTCGAGCACGGTTTCGTGCTTCTGGATGTGCAGGTCCTGCAGCATGCGCGCCTCGACCTTGGGCGAGAGCATGCACTGGCCGGGTTCCCTGGCCGTGCTTGCGCCTTCGAGCGGGATCTCCATGTCGAAGAAGGCCAGGGCGCGATGCGCTTCGGGCACGTAGTCCTCGCGCCGGATCCGGGCCAGCAGGTCGAGGATGTCGAGATCGAGCACGTCCCAGGGGCGGATCTGCTGCTCGATCATGTTGAAGCGCAGGCGCTCCAGCGTCGGGGTGGGGTTCATGGGGTCTCTCCTCGGGGACTCAGGACAAACTTTCGATTTTAGGCGCCGGCCCGGCGGCCTCTTCGGCCGCCGCCTTCGGCTTGCCGGCCCAGCGGCGACGGGCCCAGTTGGCCAGGTCGTCCATGTAGCAATAGACCACCGGCACCACCACCAGCGTCAGCAGCGACGAGGTGATGACGCCGCCGATCACGGCCTGACCCATCGGCGCGCGCTGCTCGGAGCCCTCGCTCACGGCGAAGGCCAAAGGCACCATGCCGAAGATCATCGCCAGCGTGGTCATGAGGATCGGGCGCAGCCGCACGCGGGCCGCCAGCAGCAGGGCCTCGGCGCGCGGCAGGCCCGGCACCGGCGTGCCGTCCTCGGTGACGCCGGGCTCGCGCGAGCGGATCGCGAAGTCGACCAGCAGGATCGCGTTCTTGGTCACCAGGCCCATCAGCATGACGACGCCGATGATCGAGAACATCGACAGCGTCGAGCGGAAGATCAGGAGCGCCAGCACCACGCCGATCAGCGTCAGCGGCAGCGCGGTCATGAGCGCCAGCGGCTGCAGGAAGCTCCTGAACTGGCTGGCCAGGATCATGTAGATGAAGATCACCGCCAGCGCCAGCGCCGAGACCGCGTAGCCGAAGGATTCCTGCATGTTCTTGGTCGAGCCGCTGAACTGCCAGCCATAGCCCGGCGGGAAGGCGATGCCGGCCAGCGCGGCGCGGACGTCGGCCGAGACCTCGCCGGCGGAGCGCCCGTCGACGTTGGCGTTGATGCCCACCTCGCGCGCCAGCGCGCGGCGGTTGATCTGGTTCGGGCCGGTGGATTCGCGCACCTCGGCCACCTGCGCCAGGCGCACGATGCGGCTCGAGCCGTCGGCGTTGGCGCCCACCGCGGTGCTCAGGAAGGGCAGGCGGGCCAGGTCGGCCGGCGAGTTGCGCACCTCGGGTGCCAGCCGCACGTTGACGTCGTAGGTCTGGTCGTCGGGCGCGCGCCAGTTGCCCACCGTGGTGCCGGCCACCAGCGTGCGCAGCGCGGCCGCGATCGGCGCCACGCCGAGCCCGAGGTCGGACGCCGCATCGCGCCGGATCACCACGCTGACCGTCGGCTTGTCGGGTTTCAGGCTGGAATCGAGGTCGACCAGGCCCGGGATCGGGCGGATCGCTTCCATCACGCGCCGGGTCAGGCGCTCGAGCTCCTTCAGGTCGGGCCCCTGCAGCGAGAACTCGATCGGCTTGTTGCCGCCGACCGAATCGCGCAGGCCGACGTGCGTGACCGTGATGCCGGGAATCGCGCGCAGCCGCTCGCGCAGCACCGTCGACATCTGGTCGACGCTGCGGCTGCGCGCCCTGCGGTCGACCAGCCGCACGTAGATGCTCGCGTAGATCTTGCCCTGCGCATCGCCGCTGTTGATGGTGGTGAGCGTGTAGCGCACCTCGGGCATCTCGCGCAGCACCGCCTCGACCTGGCGCGCCTTGGCCTCGGTCACCTCGAGCGATGAGCCGACCGGCGTGTAGAAGCTGATCGAGGTCTCGGAGAAGTCGGCCTTGGGCACGAACTCGGTGCCCAGCAGCGGCACCATGAAGATGCTGCCGATGAAGATGCCGATGGCGGCGAAGACGGTGGTCAGCTTGTGCACCAGCGCCCAGCGCAGGATGCCCTGGTAGCCCTCGGCCAGGCGCTCGGTGGCGCGGTCGAACCAGCCGGTCACGCGGCCGATGGTCCTGTCGTAGAACGTGACCGGGGCCTCGTTCTTGCCATGCTTGTCGATCGCAGGGTCGTGCCAGATGCTCGACAGCATCGGGTCGAGCGTGAAGCTCACGAACATCGAGATCATCACGGCCGCCACGATCGTGATGCCGAACTCGTGGAAGAACTTGCCGATGATGCCTTCCATGAAGCCGATCGGCAGGAACACCGCGACGATCGACAGCGTGGTCGCCAGCACCGCCAGGCCGATCTCCTGCGTACCGTCGAGCGAGGCGCGGTAGGGCCCCTTGCCCATCTGCACGTGCCGCACGATGTTCTCGCGCACCACGATCGCGTCGTCGATCAGGAGGCCCACGCACAGCGACAGCGCCATCAGCGTGATCATGTTGATCGTGAAGCCGAACATCGCCATGAACCAGAAGGTGCCGATCAGCGCGATCGGCAGCGTCAGGCCCGTGATCACGGTCGAGCGCCACGAGTTCAGGAACAGGAACACGATCAGCACCGTGAGCAGGGCGCCTTCGATCAGCGTCTGGCGCACGTTGTCGACCGCCACCCGGATCGGGCGCGAGGCGTCTGCGATGGGCTCGAGCCGCACGCCCGGCGGCAGCTGCGGCTTGATCTCGGCGATCGCCTTCACGAGCCCGTCGACCACCTGGATCGTGTTCTCGTCCTGCGCCTTCTGCACCGACAGCAGCAGCGTGCGCTGGCCGTTGTAGAGCGCGAGGCTGTCGATCTCCTGGGCACCGTCGCGCACGGTCGCGACCTGATCGACCCGGATCGGCGCGCCGCCCTTGCGCGCGACGATGATGCGGCCGAAGTCCTCGGGCCGCTCCATGCGGGCGTCGATCTGCACCACGCGGTCCTGTTCGAGCGAGCGCACCGAGCCGACCGGCAGCGCCTGGTTCTCGCTGCGCACCGCGTCCACCACCTGGCTGGCGCTCACGCCGAAGGCCTCCATCGCCTGCGGGTTGAGGTAGATGTTGATCTCGCGCTTGGTGCCGCCGACCAGCGTGACGGAGCCGACGCCGCGCACGTTCTCCAGGCGCTTCTTGAGCACCTGATCGGCCCAGTTCGTCAGCTCGACGGCGCTCGGCTGCTGGTCCTTCGGGCCTTCGGGCAGCACCGCCACCGACCACACGGCGCGCGAGGCCGGGTCGAAGCGCAGCACGCGCGGGTCCTTCACCTCGTCGCGGAAAAGGGGCCGCACGCCGGCGACCTTCTCGCGCACGTCCTCGGCCGCCTTGCGGCCATCGACGTAGAGCTGGAACTCGATGATGACGACCGACTGGCCCTCATAGCTGCGCGAGGTCAGCGCGTTGATGCCGGCGATCGAGTTGACGCCTTCCTCGATCTTCTTGGTGACCTCGCTCTCGACGATCTCGGGCGAGGCGCCGGGGTACTCGGTGATCACCACCACCACCGGGAAATCGATGTTGGGGAACTGGTCGACCTGCAGCCGCTGGTAGGAGAAGGCGCCCAGCACCACCAGGGCGAGCATCAGCATGGTCGCGAAGACCGGGTTCTTGAGACTGACGCGGGTGAACCACATGCCGTTCGACCCTCAGGGCGCGCTGCGCGCTGAAGGAGCGGCGGCCGGCGCCGTGCCGGCCGCCACCGGCGTGAGCCGCACGGCGGTGCCCTGGCGCAGCGGGCCGAGGCTGCCGGCCACCACCACCGCGCCATCGTCGATGCCGCGCACCGAGACCATCGTCTGGCCGTCGAGCTGGCCGCGCAGGCCGGTCTCGACCGGTCGGTGCACGATGCGCCCGTCGACCACCATCTGCACGTAGGGTGCCGGCTTGTCGGTGCGCACCGCGCTCAGCGGCAGCGCCAGCGTCTCGGTGCGGCCGACGTCGATGGTGCCCTGCGCGAACAGGCCCTGGCGGAACCCGGTGGAGCGGTCGAGCCGCAGGTAGACCAGCACGCTGCGGCTGCCCGCCTGCGCGCTCGGGTTGACGCGCACCACGCTGGCGCCGACGCTGCGTTCGCCGCTCTTCGGGTCGGTCGCGCTGCTGCCCTCGATCTGCAGGCTGGCGCGCTGGCCGACGCGCACCGCCACCGAGTCGGCCGCGGCCAGCGTGGCCTCGACCTCGATGCGGCTCAGGTCCACCACCTCGATGATCTTCGCATCGACACCGACGCGCTCTCCCGATTGCGCGAAGCGCTGCGCCACCTGGCCCGCGATCGGACTCTTGAGCACGGTGTCGTCGAGCGACTTGCGGGTCATCTCGACCGCCGCCAGCGCGGCGCGGTGGGTCGACAGCGCCGAATTGAGGTTCGACTGCGAAGTCTCGAGCGCGGTCCGGGAGATGAAGCCCTGCTCGACCAGCGCCTTGTTGTTGTCGAAGGTGCGCTGCGCCACCTCGGCCTGGGCGCGGGCCGAATCGGCCTGCTCCTGGGCCTGGCGCAGGCGCGACTGGTACTCGATCGGGTCGATGCGCGCGATCACCTGGCCGGCCGCGACCGTGTCGCCCTCGCGCACCGCGAGGCCGATCAGTTCGCCCGCGACCCGGGCCTTGACCTGCGCCGAGTCGACCGCCCTGAGCGTGCCCGAGACCGGCAGCGTCTCGGCCAGCTCGCGGCGCGCGACCCGCACCACGTCGGCCGGCGAGAGCTCCACCACGGTCTCGGCTGCGGGCGTGCCGGCCGCCAGCTTGGCCTGCTGCGCCTTGCGCGCACCGAGGGCGCGCAGCGCACCGCCCACGAGCAGCACCAGGATCAGGGCCGCGACGGCCCACTTCGTCGTTCTCTTCATGCGGCAGCCTTCGGCGCCAGGCTGAGACCGTGCAGCACGGTCTCGGCCTGGAGCGCCAGGTATTTCTCGGGGTCGATGTCGGATTTCTCGTCGAAGCAGATGGCCGGCGAGTGCTTGGTGAGCATCAGGAAGATCATCGGCGCGATGACGGTGTAGATCGCGAGGCCGACGTCGACCGGCGCGAACTCGCCGCTGTCGATGCCGCGCTGGACGATGCGCCGCAGCAGCGCGTGGCCCGGCTGCACCACTTCGCGGCGGTAGAACTCGGCCAGTTCGGGAAAGTTCCGGCCCTCGCTCATCATCAGCTTCGTCAGGCCCGAGGCCTTGGTCGAGCCGACGCGCTCCCACCACACGCGCATGCAATAGCGCAGCATGTCGGCGGTCGTGCCTTCGTACTCGTCGAACTCGATGTTCCACTCGGTGAAGCGGCCGGCCAGGTTCTCGATCACGACCGCCTTGAACAGCTCTTCCTTGCTCTGGAAATAAAGGAAGAGGGTGCCCTTGGAGACGCCGGCGCGGGCCGCGACCTCCTCCGAGCGGGTGGCGGCAAAGCCTTTTTCGACGAACAGGTCGAGCGCCGCGTCCAGCAGCTCGCCCGGACGGGCTTCCTTGCGCCGCTCGCGCTTGGCGCTCACGGGACACAACTTGTCCTTGAGGAATCGGGGGGCGGGCATGTGAATTAATGACTGGCGGGTTAGTAATGTAGTGAGGCCGATGCGGGGCGTCAAGCCGGCACAATGCGAGGTTCGTCTCGACATTCGCCGGAGTTGCCATGCCATCGCCATCCTCGCCCACCGAAACCATCGTCCTTGGCGGTGGCTGCTTCTGGTGCACCGAAGCGGTGTTCGACCGCGTGCAGGGCGTGCTGGACGTGGAGTCCGGCTACAGCAACGGACAGGTCGTGAATCCGAGCTACGAGCAGGTCTGCACTGGCCGTACCGGGCATGCCGAGGTCGTCAAGGTGACGTTCGACCCGTCGCAGATCACGCTGCGCGAAATCCTCGAGATCTTCTTCGTGGTGCACGACCCGACCACCCTGAACCGCCAGGGCAACGACGTCGGCACGCAGTACCGCAGCGGCATCTACTATATCGACGAGGCGCAGAAGCAGGTGGCCGAGGACGTGATCCGCGAGATCGGCGACAGCAAGACCTACCGTTCGCCGATCGTCACCGAGGTTGCGCCACTGGCCAACTACTCGGCCGCCGAGGCCTACCACCAGGACTACTTCCTGAACAACCCGAACCAGGGCTACTGCGCCTTCGTGGTCGGGCCCAAGGTCGAGAAGTTCCAGAAGACCTTCGCGGCCCGCGTCAAACCCTGAGACCTCGCGGGACAGACCAGGGAACTGCGAAGCAGTTCTTGCTCTGCCTCGACTGACTGAACGATGCCCTTCGCCCAGCGCTCCCTTCGCAGCCGCACCTTGTTGTGCGCGCTGGCGTTCGCGCTGTGGGTCGCGACCACGCTGGGCCTGGTGCACCGCACGCTGCACGGTTCGCCGCCGGCGCCGTCGGCCGCTGTCTCCGCGCATGTCGACGAGGCCGCGGCCTCGCACGGACTGTCCGCGCTCTTCGGTGTCCATACCGAGGCCGAGTGCCGACTTTACGACCAACTGTCCCACGGGTCGGCCGCGCCTTGCGTGCCGACGGTCTTCCTGCCGGTGCTGCTGCCGGCCGCCAGCTTCGTCTGGCTCGAGGGCGAAGTCTTCGCCCGCTGGATCGCGCTGTTCGACGCGCGCGGTCCGCCTTCCACTCGCTGAATCCCGCTTGATTTCCGGTTGCCGACCCCGCCTGGCGGGTCGCGGCCGGCTTTGTTCATCGATTCAACGAGTGTTTCCACATGCCTTTTCCTTTTCATCCCCATTGCGTTGGGGTCGCGGTGCTGTCCTTCCTGTCTTGCGCATCCAGCGGCGCCTGGGCACAAGCCACCCCCGACGCGCCGGCGCCCTCGCTCGGCGAGATCACCGTCACCGGCAATCCGCTCGGCGCCAGCGACCTGATCGCGCCGACCACCTCGCTGTCGAATGAGGCCTTGCTGCTGCGTTCCCAGTCCACCCTCGGCGAGACGCTCAACGGCCTGCCGGGCGTGAACAGCACCTATTTCGGTCCCAATGCGAGCCGGCCCACGATTCGGGGCCAGGACGGCGACCGCATCCGCATCCTGCAGAACGGCGGCAGCGCGCCCGATGCCTCGGCCCTGAGCTACGACCACGCCGTGCCGGTCGATGCGCTGGTGACCGACCGGCTCGAGGTGCTGCGCGGACCGGCCGCGCTGCAGTACGGCGGCAGTGCGGTCGGCGGCGTGGTCAACGTGATCGACAACCGCATCCCGACCGAACCGATCGAGGGCTTCGGCGGCCGCGCCGACCTGGGCTACGCCACCGGCAACCGCGAGAAGGCGGGCGGCGTGGTGCTCGAAGGCGGCACCGACCGCTATGCGCTGCACGTCGATGCCTTCAGCCGCAACTCCGACGACGTCTCGGTGCCGATCGAACTGGGCTGCGAGAAGCCCGGGCATCTCGGCTTCGCGCGCAAGATCTGCAACTCGGCCAACCAGGCCGACGGCGGCGCCTTCGGCGGCACGCTGTTCTTCGACCAGGGCTGGATCGGCGCCTCGGCCAGCACCTACCGCAGCAACTACGGCACCGTGGCCGAACCCGACGTCACAATCGGCATGAAGTCCGACCGCTACGCGATCGAGGGCGAGTGGCGGCCCGGCGGCTTCTTCAGCAACGTGCACGCGAAGTTCAGCCGCACCGAGTACAAGCACACCGAGTACGAGGGACCGCTGCCCGGCACCACCTTTGCCAACGACAGCAACGACCTGCGCATCGAGGCGCGGCACCGCAAGATCGGCAATCTCGAGGGCATGCTCGGTTTCACCAGCGAGAGCGGCCGCTTCTCGGCCAACGGCGAGGAGGCCTTCGCGCCCAACAGCCGCACCAAGTCGAACGCGCTGTTCCTGCACGAGGAACTCGGCACCTCGTGGGGGCGCCTGAGCTTCGGCGCCCGCACCGAGGAGGTCAAGGTGCAATCGCTCGGCGATCCGTCCAATCCGGAGGTCACGCGCTTCTTCGTCGGCGAGCGCGACTTCCACCCGAGCAGCGCCGCCTTCGGCGCGCTGGTGAACCTGTCGCCGCAATGGCAGCTGACCTCGAACCTGGCCTACACCGAGCGGGCACCCAAGGACTATGAGCTGTTCGCCAACGGCCCCCACCTGGCGACCGCGGCCTGGGAGACCGGCGACCCGAACCTCAAGGTGGAGAAGTCGACCGGCCTGGATCTGGGCGCCCAATGGAAGTCCGGCGCCAACTCGGCCCAGGTGAACGCCTACGTGACCCGTTTCAGCAACTACATCGGGCTCTCGGCCACCGGCAACGTGCGCAGTGCGGACGGCGAACTCAATCCGCCGCCGGTCGAGACGGCGGACGGGCAATTGCTGTCTCCCGAGGTGTTCGCCGACTACGTCTACCACGGGGTGCGGGCGCGCTTCACCGGCCTCGAGGCCAGCGGCAACCTGCAACTGCTCGGCGCCGACGGCTTCTCGCGCGCGGCCGACGGTTCGACGCTCGACCTCGAGTGGCGCGGCGACCTGGTGCGCGCCACCAACACCGACACCCACGAGCCGCTGCCGCGCATCGCGCCGTGGCGCATCGGCAGCACGCTGGCCTATGGCAACGGCCCGTGGACCGCGCGCCTGGGCTTCGACTACTACGCGGCGCAGAACCGGGTGCCGCCGCTGGGCGACCGGCCGACCGAGGCCTACACGCTGTGGAACGCATCGGTCAGCTACAAGATGAGGGTGCAGCGCGCCAACCTCACCTGGTATGCGCGCGTCGACAACATCGGCAACGCGCTGGCCTACAGCGCGACCTCGATCCTGACGACCACGGTGTATCCCAATGCGCCGCTGCCGGGGCGCAGCCTGAAGGTGGGCCTGAGGGCGACGTTCTAGCGCGTCGGCTATTCTCGTCGGGCATGAATGGTCCCGTCGTTTCCTCGCTGCTGCCCGTGGTGTTCCTCATCGCGGCCGGCTACCTGGCGGGGAGGCTTCGCTGGATCCAGGGTGGCGCGGTCAAGGACCTGTCGAACCTGGTGTTCCTGCTGCTGGCGCCGCCGCTGCTGTTCCGCTCGATGAGCACGGTGCGCCTGGAGCAGCTGAGCCTGAAGCCGGTGGCGGCCTATTTCGTCGCCGCCGGCCTGATCTTCGCGGCCACGCTGGCGTGGCGCGGCTTCAACCGCACCGGCGTCGTGCTGGCGCTCGCCAACACCTACAGCAACACCGTCATGATCGGCATTGCGCTCGTGGGCCTGGCCTACGGGCCCGAGGGCATGGTGGTGCTGCTGACGCTGATCTCGCTGCATTCGCTGGTGCTGCTGACCAGCGCCACCGTGTTCCTCGAACTCGCGGTGGCCCACGAGGACGCGCAGCGCCGCGAGCCGGGCGGGGAAGGGCGGCGCGCGATGGCGCGCGCCGTGGCGCGCGCGCTGCGCAACGCGATCATCCATCCGGTGCAGGCGCCGATTCTCCTGGGCCTGCTGTTCGCGCAGACCGGGCTCGCGATTCCCGAGGCGCTGGACAAGCCGATCGCCTTGCTCGGCCAGGCCTTCAGCCCGGTGGCGCTGGTGCTGGTCGGCATCACGCTGGCGCTGACGCCGGTGGGCCTGCACTGGCGCAATGCGCTGACCCAGGCGCTGGTCAAGAACCTGGTGCATCCGGCGCTGGTGGCCGTGCTCGGCTGGGTGTTCGGCCTGCGCGGCCTGCCGCTGACCGTGATGGTGGTGGCGGCGGCGCTGCCGATCGGCGCCAACGTGTTCCTGTTCGCGCAGCGCTACCGGACCTCGGAAGCGCTGATCACCGCGAGCGTGGTGGTCTCGACCGTGATGGCGCTGGCGACGCTCTCCGCGGTGATGGCGGTCGCGGGGCGGCTTTGAGCCCGACCGGCGCTCAGGGCGCCAGCCGCTCGCGCACCCAGACGCCGCCTTCGCAGCGATAGCGCAGCCGGTCGTGCAGCCGGCTCTTGCGGCCCTGCCAGAACTCCCAGCGGTCGGGCTCCAGCCGGAAGCCGCCCCAGTGCGGCGGCCGCGGCGGCGAGAGCAGGTGCTTGGCAGCCTGCATCGCCGCGTTCTTCACGAGCACGTCGCGCCCGCTGATGACCTCGCTTTGCGGGCTGGCCCAGGCACCGATGCGGGAGTCGAGCGGGCGGCTCGCGAAGTAGGCGTCGCTCTCGGCGGCGTCGACCTTGCGGACCCGGCCCTCGATGCGCACCACGCGCTCGAGCTCGACCCAGTGGAACTGCAGGGCCGCATAGGGATTGCCGGCCAGCTCCTGGCCCTTGCGGCTCTGGTAGTTGGTGTACCAGACGATGCCGCGGGCGTCGTAGCCCTTGATCAGCACGATGCGGGTGGAGGGGCGCAGGTCGCCGCCGACGGTGGCCAGCGTCATCGCGTTGGGTTCGGGCACCTGGGCGTCGATCGCCTCGGCGAGCCAGCGCTCGAACTGGTCGAGCGGGTCGGCGGCACTGCGGGTTTCGTCGAGCTCGGCGCGCTCGTAGCTCTTGCGCAGCGCGGCCAGCGATTCGGTGGGTGAACTCATGGCGCCATTGTTGCGCAAGCGAAGCGGAGATACTGCGGGCCATGAATGCCGCGCCTGAATTCCGTCCGCCGACCGTGATCGTTCTCGCCTCGGGGCGCGGCGAGCGATTCCGTGCCGCCGGCGGCGCCGGCCACAAGCTGCAGGCGATGCTGGCAGGCACCGCGGTGCTGGACCACACGCTGGCGGCCGTGCGCGCGAGCGGCCTGCCCTGGCATCTGGAGGACGTCGGCCATCCCGGCATGGGCGACTCGATCGCCGCCGCCGTGCGGGCCACGGCCGGCGCCGCGGGCTGGCTGATCCTGCCGGCCGACTTGCCGCTGGTGCAGCCCGCGACCCTGAACGCCGTGGCGCGTGCGCTGGGTCCGGCAGTGCAGGCGGCACAGCCGCACTACGGCGGCCAGCGCGGCCATCCGGTGGGCTTCGCCGCCACCTGCTTCGACCCCCTTTCGCAGCTGTCGGGCAACCAAGGCGCTGCCCCCGTGCTGCGTGCGCTCAGGGAGGCTGGGCAGGTGGCCGACATCGAGGTCGACGACATCGGTGTCGTGACCGACATCGACACCCCCGAAGAACTCGCGCGCGCCGAGGCCTTGATGAAGGCGCGGCTTGGCTAACGCTTCAGGCCGGCGCCGGGCCGCCCCAAGGCGGCCTGCGGCCCCCTCGGGGGGCAGCGACCCACACGCAGTGGGGGAGCGTGGGGGCTAGCTAGCTCCGGGCGATGATTCCGCAGGCGATGCGCGGGCCGGAGTTGCCGGCCGGCTGGGTCGTGAAGTCGTCGCGGTCGCGGTGCACCACCAGCGCGCGGCCGATCACGTTGTTGGCGGCGCCTTCGGTCATCGAGATCGTGTGCACGTCGACGCTGAAGCGCGCCACGCCGGAGGCGTCGGCCACCAGGCTCGGCAGCTCGCCCGCATGGCTGCCGGGCGCGGCGAACTTGCCGTGCGTGCCGCCGGCCGGATTGAAGTGGCCGCCCGAGGCATTGCCGTTGTCGCCGCAGTCGCCCTTTTCGTGGATGTGGAAGCCATGCTCGGTGCCCGGCGCAAAGCCGCGGACCTCGCCCTTGACCCGCACGCCGTGGTCGAGCGCCGTGAACGTCACCTTGCCCACGGTCGGATTCGGCGAGATCGCCCCGGTCGGCGCGAGCTCGGCGGTGGCGCCGGCCTTGGGGCCCAGGGTGCCGCAGGCCGCGAGCAGGCAGGCCGCGACGACGGCGAGGGCAGGGACGATGAGGCGAGGGCGCATGATCAAGTTACTCCTTGGTTTCCTGGGTTGATGCTGAAGGGTATATCCGAGCGGCGGGCTCGCCGCAGTCGGTCGATGCCGACAGGCGTGAATCGGCCAGCCTGACCAGCCGTGCGAGCGCGGCGTCGTGGATCGCATGGCGCCGCAACTCGAGCAGCGTCTGGTGCGCGTAATCCAGCGAGCTGCCGTAGCGGCCGACCGCGCTCTCGAAGATCTGGGCGTAGCGCTCGTCGCTCAACTCCCCGGTGAAGTTGGGACTGCGCCGCGACAGCGTGAAGGCCAGCGCACGCACCTTCGAATGGGGCGTCGTGCACTCGAGCCAGCGCGGGTCGTAGACGCCGGTCGGCATCTCGCGCAGCCAGAGCCGGCCCAGGGTCTCGAGCCCCTCGGCGGCAGGCACGCGGAACACCATGCCGCGGCAGCTGCCGCCCGACAACAGGCCGAACACCAGTCCGGGGTTCTCGACCGTGCCGCGGTTGACCCGGCTCCACATCTTGAGGGCGCGGTGCCAGCCATGGACCCGGGCCGGATGCCGCTCGACGAAGCCGAAATCCGGCCGCCAGATCAAGGAGCCGTAGCCGAACAGCCAAAGGTCCTGGTGGCCGCCCCATTCGGCGATCACGCGGTCGAGCATCGGCTTGGGGTCGCGCAAGGGCTTCGGCAGCGGGTCCAGGCCGGGCGGCCCGGGGTCGCCGACCGGGCTGCCGGAGGCGGCACCTACAATTTGGCGGTCATGGTTCACCGCACCATTATTTACCGACCCCTCAACTACGGAGCCCCGCCCATGTCCGCCAACAGTGACGACGAAAGCCAGCAGAACTTCATCCTCGCCTTCCTGCTCGGCCTGATCGCCCTCGTGATCCTGTTCGTGATCGGGATCGTGCTCTACACCCGCGGCCATGCGGCGGGTCCGGCGACGCCCCCGGTGGCCGCGGCCGCGCCCGTGACCACGCTGGCGGTCGTGACCGAGACCGTGACGGTCGTGATTCCCGACGGCGCCAGCATCCGCGTCATCGGCGGGGTCGTGAACTTCTATTTCGCCACCGCCAGCGCCGACCTGGCGCCGGGCGCCGCCGAGGCCCTGGCCGTGGTGATCAAGGGCGTCGAGAGCGGCCGCAAGGCGGTGATCTCGGGCTTCCATGACACCACCGGCGACGCCGCGATCAACGAGGCCCTGGCGAAGAAGCGCGCCGAGACCGTGCGCGACGTGCTGACCGGCCTCGGCGTCCCGGCCGACAAGGTCGAACTGGAGAAGCCGGCCGTCACGTCCGGTACGGGCAACAACGCCGAAGCCCGCCGGGTCGAAGTCAAGCTGCTGGATTGAGCGCCAGCGCGCTCGCAGCCATGCAAAGCCCGGCGCGTCCGGGCTTTTTCATTTGGACTTGGTACCATGCACTTCCGAGCCGCCGCCGCGTCGCGGCTCTCCGGCAGAGCGACCCCCCCATGACCACACACCCTACCGTCCGCGCTGTCACCGAGCGCATCCGCGCGCGCAGCCAGAGCCTGCGCAGCGCCTATCTGCGAGACCTCGCCGAGACCCGCGGCCGCGACCGCGGCTCCGACCGCATGGGCTGCGCCAACGTGGCGCATGCCGTGGCCGGGATCCCGGCCAACGACAAGTTCAGGGTGGTGAGCGAGCGAGCGCCCAACATCGGCATCGTCACCGCCTACAACGACATGCTCTCGGCGCACGCGCCGTACCAGGGCTACCCGGACATCGTCAAGCACGAGGCCCGCCGCCTCGGCGCCACCGCCCAGGTGGCCGGCGGCGTGCCGGCGATGTGCGACGGCGTCACCCAGGGCACGCCCGGCATGGAGCTGAGCCTGTTCAGCCGCGACGTGATCGCGATGGGCACCGCGGTGGCGCTCACCCACGACATGTTCGATGCCGCGCTGCTGCTCGGCGTCTGCGACAAGATCGTGCCGGGCCTCCTGATCGGCGCGCTGCATTTCGGCCACCTGCCGACCGTCTTCGTGCCCGCCGGACCGATGCCCTCGGGCCTGTCGAACACCGCCAAGTCCAAGGTGCGCGAGCAGGCGGCCCAGGGGCTGGTCGGGCGCCAGGGCCTGCTCGATGCGGAGATGCAGGCCTACCACTCGCAGGGCACCTGCACCTTCTACGGCACCGCCAACAGCAACCAGATGCTGCTCGAGGCCATGGGCCTGCATGTGCCGGGCTCGGCCTTCATCCAGCCCGGCGACGACATGCGCGAGGCGCTCACGCGCGAGGCCGTGCGCACCGTGCTGGGCCGGGCAACGGATGCCGCGTTCGCGGTGCCGCCGATCGGCGAGCTGGTCGACGAGCGCGTGATCGTCAACGCCATGGCGGCGCTGCTCGCCACCGGCGGCTCGACCAACCACCTGATCCACTGGGTCGCGGTGGCGCGCGCCGCCGGCATCCTGATCGACTGGAACGATTTCGCCGAGCTGTCGGAAGTGGTGCCGCTGCTGACGCGGGTCTATCCCAACGGCGTCGCCGACGTCAACGGCTTCCAGGAAGCGGGCGGTCCGGGCTTCGTGATCGGTGAGCTGCTCGACGCCGGCCTGATGCATGCCGACGTGCTCAGCGTGCGCGCCGGCGGCATCCGCGAGTTCGCCGGCATTCCGCAACTCGCCGGGGCGCCTTCGGACGAACGCTCGCTCCAGTGGGTCGCCGCCGCGCCGTCGAAGGACGACAGCATCGCACGGCCGGTCTCGGCGCCCTTCAGTGCCACCGGCGGGCTCAAGCTGCTGCAGGGCAACCTGGGCCGCAGCGTGATCAAGGTGTCCTCGGTGCCGACCGACCGCCACGTGATCGAGGCGCCCGCGCGGGTCTTCGATTCGCAGGCCGCACTGCAGCAGGCCTTCACCGCCGGCGAGCTCGAGCGCGACGTGGTCTGCGTGGTGCGCTGGCAGGGCCCGCAGGCCAACGGCATGCCCGAGCTGCACAAGCTCACGCCGCCGCTGTCGGTGCTGCAGGGCAAGGGCTTCCGGGTGGCGCTGGTGACCGACGGCCGCATGAGCGGCGCGTCGGGCAAGGTGCCGGCCGCGATCCACGTCTCGCCCGAGGCCGCCGCCGGCGGGCCGCTGGCCAAGGTGCGCGACGGCGACCTGATCCGGCTCGATGGCGTGGCCGGCACCCTCACCGTGCTGCTGCCCGAGGACGAATGGGCGGCGCGCGAAACCGCGACCATGCCCGACGAGGCGCGTGCCGCCAACGGCCGCGGCCTGGGCCGCGACCTGTTCGCCGGCATGCGGCGCAATGCATTGACTGCTGAAGAAGGAGCCTGCTCATGGCTGTGAAAGATTCGTTGTCCGCGCTCGACGTGATGCGCGACGCCCCGGTGATTCCGGTCATCGTGCTGCACGACGTCAAGGACGCGGTGCCGCTGGCGCGCGCGCTGGTGGCCGGCGGCATCCGCATGCTCGAGGTCACGCTGCGCACCCGCGAGGCGCTCGAGTGCATCGAGCTGATCGCCAAGGAAGTGCCCGAGGCCGTGGCCGGCGCCGGCACCATCCGCAGCGCCGCCGATGCCCAGGCCTCGGCGCTGGCCGGCGCGAAGTTCGGCGTCAGCCCCGGCTACACGCGCGCGGTCGGCAAGGCCTGCCACGACCTCGGACTGCCGCTGTTGCCCGGCGTCGCCACCGGCAGCGAGATCATGATGGCCCAGGAAGACGGCCTGACCGAGCTCAAGTTCTTCCCCGCCGTGCAGGCCGGCGGCCTGGCGATGCTCAAGGCCTGGCAAGGGCCTTTCGGCGACGTCAGGTTCTGCCCCACGGGCGGCATCCACGCCGGCAATGCGCACGAGTTCCTCGCGCTCTCCAACGTCGCCTGCGTCGGCGGCTCGTGGATCGTGCCGACCGACGCCATCGCCGCCGGCGACTGGGCCCGCATCGAGGCGCTGGCGCGCGAAGCCTGCCAGCTGGCGCGCTGAGGCCGGCGTCATGGGTGAGGTTCTGGACGGCAGCGAGCTGAAGGTCATTGCCTTCGACGTCTTCGGCACCGTGGTCGACTGGTATTCCGGCATCGCCGCCGAGGCCGAGCGCATCCTGCCCGGCGTCGATGGCGGCGCCTTCGCACTGGCCTGGCGCGCCGGCTACCAGCCGGCGATGCAGGGCGTGATGGAGCGGCTGGCGGCCGGCGAGGGCGGCTTCACGCTGCTCGACGAACTGCACATGAGCATTCTCGGCGGCGTGCTGCACGATTTCGGCGTGGGCGATCTCGAGGCCGACAAGAAGCGCGAGCTCAACCGTGCCTGGCACCGGCTGCCCGCCTGGCCGGATGCGGTCGAGGGCCTGGCGCGGCTCAAGCGCAAGTACACGATCTGCACGCTGTCCAACGGCAACATCGGCCTCCTCACCGAAATGGCCAAGCGCGCGGGACTGCCCTGGGACTGCGTGCTGTCGGCCGAGGTGTTCAAGGCCTACAAGCCCGACCCGCGCACCTATATCGGCGTCGCCGCCGTGTTCGACGTCACGCCGGGCCAGGTGATGCTGGCGGCCGCGCACCACGACGACCTGGCCGCGGCGCGCGCCTGCGGCTTGCGTACCGGCTACATCGAGCGGCCGCGGGAGTTCGGCCCGACGCGCCTGAAGGATGTTTCGCCGCAGCCCGACAACACGCTGCATGCGCGTGACATCGGGGTGCTGGCGGATCTGCTGGGCTGCTGATGCGCTGCTAGCGCAGCCCGCCGCCCGCCGCGCCTTCCGCGCGCTGGATCAATTCGATCTTGTAGCCGTCTGGATCCGTCACGAACGCGATCACGGTCGAGCCGCCCTTGACCGGCCCGGCCTCGCGCGTCACGTTGCCGCCCGCCGCCTTGATCTTGTCGCAGGCCGCATAGGCATCGGGCACGCCAAGCGCGATGTGGCCGTAGGCGGTGCCCATCTCGTAGCTCTCGGTGCCCCAGTTGTAGGTCAGCTCGATCTCGGCCTGGGCCGGGTTGCCCTCGTAGCCGACGAAGGCCAGGCTGTACTTGTACTCGGGGTTCTCGGAGGTGCGCAGCAGTTGCATGCCCAGCACCTGGGTGTAGAAGTCGATCGAGCGTTGCAGGTTGCCGACGCGCAGCATGGTGTGGAGGAGTCGCATATCGTGGGGCGCGAAGAGTTGTCGTTCGGCCATTGTCGCGCTTCAGGCGCGCGCGGTGGTGCCGGCCAGCGTCAGCAGATGCGCTTCATGCCGGCGCAGAAAGTCCCGAAGGTGCTGCGCGTACTCGGGCACCACGGCGGCGCGCACGCTCGGTCGCGCCGCCAGTGCCGCGCGCCAGTCGCGCACCCGCGGCGTCGCATCGAAGACGCGCGAGTCGCTGATCTCGTCGAAGACCTCGAAATAGCGAAAGATCGGTGCGAAGACGGCATCGACCAGGCTGAAGCGTTCACCCGCGAAGTAAGGGCCGTTCTTCAGCACCGCCTCGACCTGCTCGAACTTGGCTGCGAGCGCGCGGCGCTTCTGCTCGAACACATCGGCATCGCGCGTGGTCTCGTAGCCCCACAGGTCGGCCAGGATCGCGGAGCCGAACTCCATCCAGGCCCGGTGCCCGGCACGTGCGAGCGGATCTTCGGGGTGCAGGCGCACGCCGGGCTGCGTTTCTTCGAGGTACTCGCAGATCACATTGCTTTCGAACAGGATCGCTTCGCCGCCGCCGGGCTGCGGCACGCGCAGAAGCGGCACCTTGCCGAGCGGCGAGATGGCGGTGAACCAGTCCGGCTTGTCGGCCAGGTCGATGACGACGCGTTCGAAGGCGACGCCCTTTTCGTGCAGGGTAATCGCGGCGCGCTGCACGTAGGGGCAGAGCAGGTGGCTGACCAGGGTGAGCGGCTTGAAGTGCGACATGGGGCTCTCTCTCGTTCGGAGTGGGTCGGGAAGCGGGATTCTTCCGGGCCGTGAAAACCTTGTCTAAAAAAGCCCTCTTGGCACCGCGACCCGTCGCTAGCCGCGGCGGCTGGCGCCCCAGTGGGTCAACCGGCCGTCGTGCATCACGCCGATGCGGTCGGCCATGGCGTGCGCCTCGGCCTCGTTGTGCGTCACCAGCACCGCGGTCTGGCCGGCGCTCTTGAGGATCTCGCGCACCTCGGCCGTCAAGCGTTCGCGCGTGCTGCCGTCGAGATTGGAGAAAGGCTCGTCGAGCAGCAGCAACGCGGGTTCGGGCGCCAGTGCGCGCGCCAGCGCGATGCGCTGCTGCTGGCCGCCCGAGAGTTGGTGCGGATGGCGCTCGCCCGCATTGGGAAGCCCGACCAGCGCGAGCATGGCCGCCACGCGCTCGCGTTGCGCGGCGCGCGGCCAGCGGCGCAGGCCGAAGGCGACGTTGCGTGCCGCGCTGAGATGCGGAAACAGCGCGTACTCCTGGAACATCATGCCGACGCGCCGCCGCTCGGGCGGCAGGTGCACCTCGGCCGAGGACAGCAGGCTGTCGCCGAGGCGGATGCGGCCCGCGCGCACCGGCTCGAAGCCGGCGATCGCGCGCAGCACGGTGGTCTTGCCGCAGCCCGAGGGGCCGAGCAGGCAGCCGATGTCGCCGGCGGCGAGCGAGAGGGAAAAGCCTTCGACCACCGTGTGCAGGCCCTGCGCGCCTTCGTAGCCGAGGCGCAGGTCTTCGATCTGCAGTGCTGCGCTCATTGGGCGGCCTCCGAGAATCCATTTCGTGCCAGCAGCACGACCGGCAGCAGCCCCGCGACCACGATGGCCAGTGCCGCGATCGCGCCTTCCTCGTAGGTGCCGCGCGCGGCTTCCGCATAGAGCCAGGTGGCGAGCGTGTCGAAGTTGGCCGGCCGCAGCAGCAGGGTGGCGGGCAGTTCCTTCATGGCATCGACGAACACCAGCAGCGCGCTGGCCGCGATCGCGGGCCGCAACAGCGGCAGGTGGACGCGGCGCAGCGTGCCGTTGGCGTTCTCGCCGAGCAGGCGGGACGCCTGTTCGAGCGCCGGCGGGATGCGTGCCAGGCCGGCCTCGATGCCGCCCACCGGCATCGCCAGGAAGCGGATCGCGCAGGCCACCACCAGCACGATGCCCGCGCCCATCAGCGGCAGGCCCGGATGGCCGATCAGCGAGGCCAGCGCGGCGTCGGCGGCCAGCGCCGGCGTCAGAAGACCGATCGCCAGCACGGTTCCCGGCACCGCATAGCCCAGCGTGGCGATGCGGCCCTGCCAGCGCCCGCGGTTGCGCATCGAGCCCTGCGTGCGCACCGCCCAGGCCACGACCAGGCCCGCAGCGACCGCGACCGCGGTCACGCCGGCGGCGACGCCGATCGTGTTGACCAGGCTCGAGACCAGGCCGGCCGAAATGCCGCCGCCCAGGCTCAGCCGTTTCGCGGTTTCCCACACCAGGTAGAGCGCCGGCGCGGCGAAGCCGACCAGCACCGGCAGCGCGGCCGCGGCGCTGGCGAGCCATGCCGCCGCGCCGTGCAGCCGGCGCGGCTGGATCGCGCGCATGCGCTGCGCCGAGCCGAAGCGCTGGTGGCGCCGGCCGTGGCGTTCGAGCAGCACCAGAGCGATCACCACGAACAGCATGGCGGACGCGATCTGCGCCGCGCCCGCGAGGTCGGAGCGGGTGATCCAGGTCGTGTAGACCGCGACCGTGAGGGTCTGGATGCCGAGGAATTCGGAGGCGCCGATGTCGTTGAGCGTTTCCAGCAATGCCAGGCTCAGGCCGACCGCCAGCGCCGGCCGGGCCAGCGGCAGCGCGACCCGCAGGAAGGCACCCATGCGGCTCTCGCCGAGCGAGCGGGCCGCTTCCATCAGGTGGGCGGGCTGGGTCATGAACATGGCGCGTGCGGTCATGTAGACATAGGGGTAGAGCACGAAGCCGAGCACGAAGATCGCACCGGGCATGGAGCGCAGGTCGGGCAGGCGGAACTGGCGCGGGCTGTCGAAGCCCAGCAGCCAGCGGATCGCGCCCTGGACCGGACCGAGCGGATGCAGCAGGTCGAGGTAGGCGAAGGCCACGATGTAGGTGGGCATGGCCAGCGGCAGCAGCAGCGCCCAGTGCAGCACGCCGCGGCCGGGGAAGTCGCAGGCGGTCACCAGCCAGGCGCAGCCGGTGCCGATCACCAGCACCAGCACGCCGACGCCGGCCAGCAGCACGGCGGTGTCGAGCGCCGCGTGGGGCAGCACGTGGCGGGCCAGGTGGCCCCAGTGTCCCAGGCCCGAACCGAAGGCGAGCCACAGCAGACTCAGCACCGGCGCCAGCACGCCGAGTGCGATCAGCACCGAAGCGGTCCGCCAGACCGGGCCGACCGACCGCAGGCGCGTCACTGGTCGAACGCGACCTTGTCGACCAGCGCGCTGGCCTGCTTGCGGTACTTCGCGACCTCGGCGATCGGCAGCGGATCGACCTTGAGCTCGCCGATGCTGCCGGCGATGATCGGGTCGAGCGCCACGCCCTTGCGCACCGGGTATTCGTAGTTGGCCTCGGCATAGAGCACCTGCGCCGACGGCGACACCAGGAACTCGAGCAGCTTGACCGCGTTGGCGTGCTGCGGCGCGTGCTTTGCCACCGAGGCGCCGCTGATGTTGACGTGCGTGCCGCCGCCCTGCGCGAAGGTGGGCTTGATCACCTTGATGGCGTCGCCCCACTTGCGCGCGTCGGTGCCTTCCTTGGCGCCCTTGAGCTGGCCGACGTAGTAGGAGTTGGCCAGGCCGACATCGCAGATGCCGCCGAGAATGTCGCGCGCCACGTCGCGGTCGCCGCCGGTGGCCTTGCGGCCCAGGTTGGCCTTGACGCCGCGCAGCCATTGCTCGGCCTTGGCCTCGCCCTCGTGTGCAATCAGCGCCGACACCAGCGCCACGTTGTAGGGATGCTGGCCCGAGCGGATGCAGACCTTGCCCTTGTACTTCGGGTTCGCGAGGTCTTCATAGCGGAACGAGGTGAGCGGCAGGCTCTTGTCGGCATACAGCACCCGGGCGCGCATCGACAGCCCGAACCACTGGCCGTCGGCACCGCGCAGGTTGGAGGGGATGGCGGATTCGAGGGCGGCCGATTTCACCGGCTGGGTGACGCCGCCGTCGACCAGGTCGACCAGGTTGCCGATGTCGACCGTCATCAGCACGTCGGCCGGCGAGCGGGCGCCTTCGGCCTTCACGCGTTCGAGCAGGCCGTCCTTCACGAACACGGTGTTGACCTTGATGTCGTTCTGGGCGCTGAAGGCCGCGAGMAGCGGCTGGATCAGGCCCGGCTCGCGGGTGGTGTAGAGCGTGACTTCGCCGGCGGCGTGGGCGATCTGGGCGGTGGCCAGCAGGGCGAGGGCGGTTGCACCCAGCGTGCGGATCGCGCGGGCAGGCGCGCGAGGGCGTTCGGTCATGAAGCGTCTCCAGGGGGACAGTGGGATGAAGGGCATCGGCGCGGCTCGCGCGCGTCAATGCGAATCATAATCACTGGCGTCACCGGGGTGTCCGCGCAATGTCCCCCCGGCGCCGAAGGTGTATTCGCTTCAGCGGTTCGGCATCTCGAACACCAGGCAGGTGGTGGTGGCGTGCGCATAGAGAGTGCCGTCGGCGCCGACCAGGCGGGCCTCGGCGGTGGCCAGCTGGCGGCCGCAATGCAGCACCTTGCCCTCGGCGCGCACGCGCTGCACCTTGGGCGTCAGCGCCTTCACGAGGTTCACGCCCAGCTCGGCCGTGGTGTAGGCATGGCCGGCCGGCAGCATCGTATGCACCGCACAGCCCAGCGCCGAATCGAGCATGGTGGCGAACCAGCCGCCGTGGACGGTCCCGAGCGGATTCAGGTGTTCGGCCAGCGGCCTGCCCTGGAACACCGCGCGTCCCGCGCCGACCTCGATCAGCTGGAAGGACAGCGTCTTGGCGATCGGGGCATACGGAATCTCGGCCCGCAGCATCGCCCCCATGATCTCCAGCCCGGTCTTGCCGGCGATCTGCTCCCGCTGCGCGACCCCGGGGCCCGGGCCCGCGTCCAGCCGTTCGGAGATCGTGGCTTCCTCGGCGATCCAGGCCGCCAGTTGATCGGTCGATGTCATGCCAATTCCCTTAAAGTTGCATATGCAATGATTGTAGCTACAATCATCGACATGAATGCCATCGCAAAGCCGCAAGGCTGTACCAATTTCCGGCTGCGGCACCTGGTGCGGCAGGTCTCGCGCCACTACAACGCCGAGCTTGCGAAGAGCGGTCTCAAGACCACGCAGTACTCGCTGCTGTCGCACGTGCTGCACCTCGGGCCGCTGCGGCCGGTCGACCTCGCGAAGGCGATGGGCGTCGAGGCCTCGACGCTGACGCGCAACCTCAAGCCGATGGTCGCCGCCGGCTGGCTGACGCAGAGCGAAGGCCCCGATGCGCGCAGCCGGCTGGTCGCGATCACCGAGGACGGCCGCCACAAGCGCGGCGAGGCGCAGCGGCACTGGCGCATCGCGCAGGAGACGCTCAACGAACTGCTCGGCGTCGAGCGGGTGCTGGCACTGCACCAGCTGGTCGACGAGAGCATCGCGATCCTGCAGGGTCCGGACGAGATCGCCGAAGGAGAAATCGATGAATGACAAGACCACTTCGGGCGCTTCGCCCGTCGCGCGCCACGCCGTCTGGCTGGTGCTGCTGGCCGCGGCCGGTACCTTCGCGCTGACCATGGGCGTGCGCCAGACGATGGGGCTGTTCCTGTCGTCGCTCAACACCTCGACCGGCCTGGGCATCGGCAGCATCAGCCTGGCCTTCGCCTTCGGCCAGCTGTGGTGGGGCCTCACGCAGCCCTTCGCGGGCGCGGTGGCGGACCGCATCGGCACCGGCCGCGTGATCTTCATCGGCGTGCTGCTGGTGGCGCTGGGCACCTTCCTCACGCCGCTGATGACCACCACGGCCGGCCTGATCTTCGCGATCGGCGTGCTGGCCGCGGGCGGCGCGGGCATGGCGGGGCCGTCGGTGCTGATGGCCGCGACCACGCGCCTGGTGCCGGCCTCCAGGCGTGGCCTGGCCACCGGCATCGTCAACGCGGGCGGCTCCTTCGGCCAGTTTGCGATGGCGCCGATTGCGATCGGGCTGATGGCCGCCGTCGGCTGGGCCAGCGCGATGCAGTGGCTGGCGATCCTGATCCTGCTGGCGCTGCCGGCGGTGTGGGTGCTCAAGGGCAACTCGAACCTGCTCGCGGCGCAATCGGCAGCCGCCAGCGGCATCCAGCCGCTCAGCGCACGGCAGGCGATCAGGCAGGCGGTCGGCACGCCGAGCTATCGCTACCTGAGCCTCGGCTTCCTGGTCTGCGGCTTCCACGTCGCCTTCCTCGCCACCCATCTTCCGGGCGTGGTCGCGGCCTGCGGCCTGCCGCCCGAGATCGGCGGCTGGGCGCTCGGCATGATCGGCCTCTTCAACATCGTCGGCAGCCTGGCGATGGGCTGGGCGGTCGGCCGCTGGCGCATGAAGTCGCTGCTGGCGCTGCTTTACGCGACCCGCGGCCTGGCGGTGCTGGCCTTCCTGCTGGCGCCCAAGA
Organism: Variovorax sp. M-6; assembly: GCF_052114385.1. NCBI lineage: Bacteria > Pseudomonadati > Pseudomonadota > Betaproteobacteria > Burkholderiales > Comamonadaceae > Variovorax > Variovorax sp. M-6. Next base: position 49,098 of record NZ_JBFREQ010000015.1, read on the forward strand.
CGCCGGTCGTGATGCTGGTCTTCGCCGCCGTGATGGGCGTGACCTTCCTGTCGACCGTGCCGCCCACCGCGGGCCTCGTTGCCAAGATGTTCGGCCCCGCCAACATGGCGATGCTGTTCGGCATCGTGATGCTGGCGCACCAGGTCGGCGGTTTCCTCGGCGCCTTCCTCGGTGGCTACGTGTTCCAGGCCACCGGCAGCTACGACATCGTCTGGTACATCGACATCGTGCTGGCGGCCGGTGCGGCGCTGGTCAACCTGCCGATCCGCGAATCGCGGCCTTTGGTAGTGGGCAGGGCTCTTGCATGACGTCGCTGGACCCGCGCACCCAGCGCCTGCTCGAAGCGCCGATCGTGCCGACGCTGCTGCGCCTGGCCGCGCCCAACGTGGTGGTGATGGTCGCGCAGGCCTCGGTCGGGCTGATCGAGACCTTCTTCGTCGGCAAGCTCGGCACCGACGCGCTGGCCGGCATGGCGCTGGTGTTCCCGATCGTGATGCTGATGCAGATGACCTCGGCCGGCGCGATGGGCGGCGGCATCGCGTCCTCGATCGCGCGCGCGCTCGGCGCACGCCGGCGCGACGACGCCGATGCGCTGGTGCTGCATGCGATCGCGATCGCGGTCGGTTTCGGGCTCTTGTTCATGGCCGCGATGCTGCTTGGCGGACGCTGGCTGTTCACGCTGATGGGCGGCACCGGCGCGTCGCTCGAGGCGGCCCTGATCTACTCGAACGTGGCCTTCGCGGGCGCGGTGCTGGTGTGGCTCTTCAACTCGCTGGCGGCGGTGGTGCGCGGCACCGGCAACATGACCGTGCCCGCGAACGTCACGGTGGTCGGCGTCGTGGTGCTGATCCCGCTGTCGCCGCTGCTGATCTTCGGCTGGGGTCCGATTCCCGGCCTCGGCATCGCGGGCGGGGCGGTGGCGCTGCTGGTGTACTACCTCGGCGGATCGCTGGCGCTGTGGGCCTATCTGCGATCCGAACGAAGCCTGCTGAAGCCTTCGTGGGCAAGGGCGCATTTCCGCTGGCCGCTGTTCCGCGACATCCTGCGCATCGGCCTGGTGGGTGCGGTGTCGACCGTGGCGACCAACCTGTCGATCGGCATCGCGACCGCGCTCACGGGCCATTTCGGTCCGGGCGCGATCGCCGGCTACGGCACCGCGTCGCGGCTCGAGTACCTGCTGGTGCCGCTGGTGTTCGGCCTCGGTGCGCCGCTGGTCGCGATGGTCGGCACCTGCATCGGCGCCGGCCAGCGCGAGCGCGCCCTGCGCGCCACCTGGGCCGGCGCGGCCATCGCCTTCGGGCTCTCGGGGGCGATCGGCCTGGCCGCCGCGCTGTTCCCGCGTCCCTGGCTGCTGCTCTTCGGCAGCGACCCCGCGATGCTCGAAGCCGGTTCGCAGTACCTGCGCGCCGTCGGGCCGTTCTATGGCTTCTTCGGGGTCGGGCTGGTGTTGTACTTCGCCTCGCAGGGGGCGGGCCGGCTGCTGTGGCCGGTGCTCGGCAACATCGCGCGGCTGATCGTCGCCGGCCTCGGCGGCTGGCTCGCGCTGCGCTGGGGCGGCGATCTCGCGCACGTCTTCGTGATGCAGGGCGCGGCGCTGGTGGTGTACGGCATCGTCATCGCCTCGGCGATCGCGGGCGGCGCCTGGTTCGGCCGGGTCGGCTGGCCGCGCAGCACCCGCGCGCTGCTGCGCCGCATCCAGCCTTCCTGATTTCTTCATCCCTCCTCGAAAGAAGACCATGAATCTCAAAGGCTCCGTCGTTTTCATCACCGGCGCCAACCGCGGCCTGGGCCTGGCCTTCGCGAAGGCCGCCCTGGCCAGCGGCGCGAAGAAGGTCTACGCGGCCGCGCGCGACCCCAAGAGCATCACGCTGGCCGGCGTACACCCCATCGCGCTCGACGTCACCCGTCCCGAGCAGGCCGAGGCCGCCGCGCGCGATTGCGGCGACGTCACGCTGCTGATCAACAACGCCGGCATCTCGCGCGGCGCAAGCCTGCTGGGTTCGCCCGACGCCTTCGAGTCGGCGCGGGCCGAGTTCGAGACCAACTTCTTCGGCCCCTGGGCGCTTGCCCGCGCTTTCGCGCCGGTGCTGGCCGCGAATGGCGGCGGCGCGATCATCAACGTGCTGTCGGTGCTGAGCTGGCTGAGCCTGCCGGGCTCCGCCACCTACAGCGCCTCGAAGTCGGCCGCCTGGTCCCTGAGCAACGGATTGCGCAATGCCCTGCGCGAACAGGGGACGCAGGTGCTGAGCCTGCACGTCGCCTTCATGGAAACCGACATGACGAGCAAGGTGCCCGGCCCCAAGGCCTCGCCCGACGAGGTGGTGCAGCAGACCTTCGCGGCGCTGGAGACCGGGCAGTTCGAGGTGCTGGCCGATGCACTGACGCGGCAGGTCAAGCTCGGCCTCTCGACCGGGCAACCGCCCTACGCAGGCTGAGCGGGGCGGGCCCATCCGCGCCCGGCGTCGGCAGTTATCATCGCTCCCCGCGCCTGGTGCCTGGTCGAAGAATCCGTTGGAAGCGGTGTACGACAGCATCGCTTCCTCCCCCACCGGATTCAATTTCGAAAGCTACATGTTCGGCTTCTTCAAGGCTTTCAGGAAGTGGCGCGCGTCGCGCAGCGCAGGGCATCAGCTCGACACTCTGCTCGCGATGGCGGATGCGACAGCGCCCTATGCCGAGCGCAGCGAATGGCTGATCGAACTCGCGCACTGGATACGCCGCCGGGGTACCGTGCAGGCGGACGGTGCCACGGAGGTGCGCTCCGTCCAGGAGCACACCCGGGTGCGCTACCTGCTGAACGTGCTCGACCGCAATCCCGAGTGGAAGGCCAACGTCGCGGGCATCCTGCGCGCCGTGCTGCGCGAGAGCGACGGCATCTCGCTGCTGTGCGATGCCGGCATGCCGGTTCACTCCGGCTTCTTCGGGGCGCTGATCGAGCGCATCCAGTCGTCGCTGATTCCGCCGGCACCGAACCGGCGCGAACTGAGCGTGCTGTTCACGCTGATGTTCACGTCGAGCGCGGACGCCGACTGGATCGACACGCTGCCGGCCGATGTGCGCGATCGCATCCAGGCGCTTTTCGACCACGACGCGGCCGACGACACGCGGCGCACGGGCGCCTTCTCGCTCGACCTGCTGGCCGCCCTGCACAACCTGACCTGCCAGATCAGCTCGACGGGCATGTCGCAGATGGTGCGCGGCCGCCTCGGCGATGCCGACGCCCGCGTCGCGACCGAATCGCAGCCGTTCTACCGGCTGCCGCGGGCGATGCTGGCGGTCGAAGCCGCGCACGAAGCGGTGGAGGACGGGGCGGAGCCCGGTCGGCTGTTGCGCGAGGTCAACTACCTGCGGGTCCTGCTGGACCAGTGCCGGATCGCCATCGACGACGTGTTCGCCAACCTCTACCGCAACGGTGTCAGCATCGACATCGTGTTCCAGGTGGAGCGCATGCGCATGCGCATTGCGCGCGCCGAGCAGCTGCTCGATACCTGGATGGCGCCCGACGACATGCGTGCCATGGCGCGCCTGACGGCCGAGCTCGTGACGGCGAACCAGGATAGCCAGAGCGTCTCGCACCTGTTGCGCAGCAATTTCTCGCTGCTGGCGCGCAAGGTGGTCGAATACAACGCCGACACCGGCGAGCACTACATCGCCCGCGATCGCCAGGAGTACCTGAAGATGCTGCGCATGGCGGCCGGCGGCGGCCTCGTCACGGTGGTCACCGTCTGCGTCAAGTTCGCGATCAGCGGGGCCCATCTGGCATCGCTGCTCGAAGGGCTGCTGGCGGGCATCAACTACGCCGCGAGCTTCCTGCTGATCCACTTCCTGCACTTCTCGCTGGCGACCAAGCAGCCCGCGATGACCGCGCCGACACTGGCCCGCGAGCTCGACGCGGCGGGCACGCCCCAGGGCATGGACGCGTTCGTGACTTCCGTGCTGGCCTTGATCCGCACCCAGGCGGCCGCGGTACTCGGCAACGTGCTGGCGGTCTTTCCCGTGTGCCTCGGCGTGGCGCTGCTGTGGGGCACGCTCTTCGGGTCGGACATCATCTCGCCGGACAAGGCGCATGCCACGCTGCAGTCGTTCTCGCTGCTCGGGCCGACGCCGATCTACGCCGCCTTGACGGGCGTGCTGCTGTGGTCGTCGAGCCTGTTCGCGGGCTGGGTCGACAACTGGTTCGTGCTGCACCGGGTCGGCGATGCGCTGGCGTACAACCGCCGACTGCGCATGACCTTTGGCGCCGCCGCAGTGGCCCGGCTGGCGGCCTTCTGGCGCGCGAACATCGCCGGCGTGGCCGGCAACATCTCGCTGGGGCTCCTGCTGGGGCTCGTGCCTGCCCTCCTGTCGGCCTTCGCGTTCGGCTTCGAGGTGCGGCACGTGACGCTGAGCGCGGGCTCGATCGGCGTGGCGCTCGGCGTGCTCGGCAAGGCGCCCCTGCATTCGGCGGAACTGTGGTGGGCGGTGGCCGGCGTCTGCAGCATGGCGGTGCTGAACGTGGCGGTGAGTTTCGCGCTGGCGTTCCACATGGCCATCCGCTCCCGCGACTTGCGGCGCGCGCATGTCCGCTCCCTGTACGAGGGCGTCTGGCGCCGGATGCTCAGCCGCCCGATGGAGCTGTTCTGGACCGGCGCAGGGCGGCGCGCCTGACCGTGCGGCCCTAGGCGGCGCGGCGCGGCGCCGGCAGCAGCCGCCCGAGCGCTTCGAAGAACAGGTCCGACTGCTCGCGCTCGCCCTGGATCTGCGCCGCCACCTGCGCGGCCAGCGCAGCGTCGACCGGCACCAGCGGCCGGCCGGTGGACTGCGCGATCACCTGGTGCAGGCAGGCGCGCTCGAGGTAGTACAGGTCGTCGTAGGCATGGGCGATGGTCGCCCCGGCCACCACCACGCCGTGGTTCGCGAGGAAGGCCACGTCCTTGCCGGCCATCGCGCGTGCGATGCGCTCGCCCTCGCGGTCGTCGAGCGCCAGGCCGTTGTAGTCGGCATCGATCGCGATGCGGTCCATGAAGCGCATCGCGTTCTGGCTCAGCGTCGGGTCGAGCGCGCGATCGACCGTCAGCGTGAGCGCGGTGGCATAGGGCATGTGGCAATGCAGCACCACCGCGTGCCCCGTGAGGCGATGCACCGCGCCATGGATGAAGAGGGCGGTGGGCTCGACCCGGTGGCGGCCGGCCAGCACCTCGCCATGGACGTCGATCAGGACGATGTCGTCGGCGCCGATCTCGCTCCAGTGCAGGCCGCGCGGGTTGATCAGGTAGCGGTCCTGGGCGCCGGGCAACAGGACGCTGAAATGGTTGCACACGCCCTCGGACAGGCCGTGGTGCGCGGCGGCACGGAGGGCGAGCGCGAGGTCCTCGCGCAGGGTGCGGATGGCAGGGCTGGCGTAGTCGGAATCTGCGGACATGGCGGGGCTCGTGAGAGAGTCGAGGGAAGGCGGCGTCAGGCGCGCTGGCTGCCCGAGAAGGCGGCCACGAATCGCAGCGCGTCCTCCCGCACCGCCGCGGCGCTCTTGCCCGGCTTGTAGAGCGCCGAGCCGATGCCGAAGCCGGCCGAGCCGGCCGCGCGCCAGCTGTCCATGTTGTCGGGCGTGATGCCGCCGACCGGCATCAGCGGCGTGCCCTTCGGCAGCACCGCGAGCAGCGCCTTGACCACCGCCGGCGAGGCCAGTTCGGCGGGAAACAGCTTGAGCCCGGTGGCGCCCGCGGCCAGGGCGCCGAAGGCCTCGGTCGGCGTCAGCACGCCGGGCAGGCTCACGAGGCCGAGCCGCGCGGCCTCGGCGATCACCTCGGCGTTGAAGTTCGGCGCCACGATCAGCTCGCCGCCGGCGGCATGCACCTCGCGCACCTGCTGCGCGCCGAGCACCGTGCCGGCGCCCACCAGCGCCTGCGGAAAGCGCCGCCGCAGCAGCGCGATGCTTTCGAGCGGCTGCGGCGAGTTCAGCGGCACCTCGAGCAGGCGGAAGCCCGACTCGACGATCGCGTCGCCCACCGCGGGCGCTTCGGCCGGCGTGAGCCCGCGCAGGATCGCCACCAGCGGCAGCGCCTGCATGGCGGCCGAGAACTTGGACGTGGGTGTGCTCATGGTCTTCTGTGGTTCGATGAATGGAGTGCATGCAGGCCGGCCCAGGTCGCTTCGGCGCCGAGCGTGCGGGCCTGGATGCCGGACGCCTGCAACGCCAGCAGGTAGCGCTGGGTGAGYGCGGGCGCGCCGATCAGCACCACCTCGACGGCGGCATGGACCGACTGGGTGCGCAGTTCCTCGCCGATCAGGAGACCCGAAAGGTAGCTCGACAGTTCGCGCGTCGGCATGCGGTCGAACAGGGCCAGGGTGCGCGCGCCGAACGCGTTGTGCAGCAGGCCCTGGCCGTTGTCGGACTGCGTCACGCCCTGCAGGAAGGCGGCCTCGTCGAGCGGCGCGGAGGCATCCAGCGTGCGCGCGAGGATCGAGTGCTGGCTCAGGAGCGCAAAGAACTCGCCGGTCATGAAGGTGCGGAAGCCGGTCACCATGCCGTTCTTCACGCGGGCCCACTTGTTGTGCGTGCCCGGCAGCACGAACAGGCCGTCGTGCAGGCCGGTCAGCGCCATGGCGCCGAAGATCTGCACCTCCTCGCCGCGCATCACGTCGGGCACGCCGTCGTGGGTGTCGCTGAGGCCCGGCACGATCGAGATCCGGCCGGGCTCGATCTCGAGGATCTTGCCGCGCACCTCGGCCAGGCCCGCGGGACAGGCGCAGTAGGGCGCCTCGACCCAGCCCTGCTTGCTGCCGGCCATGCCCGAGATCAGGCAGCGCGTTCCGGACGGGCGCAACCAGTCGGCGAACAGCGTCTCGAACACCTCGGTGAAGCCGCCGGGCTTGACGTTGAGGATGCCGCGCGGATGGGCCTGCTCGTCCAGCACCCGGCCGTCGGCGTCGAGCAGCGCACCGCGCAACGAACTGGTGCCCCAGTCGACGGCGACGAGTCGGTGGTGTGCCATGGATGTCTGCTCCGGCTCAGCCGCGCGGCTTGTAGGCCGTGACGTCGATCTCGACCTTGGCATCGATCATCAGCCGCGATTCGACGGTCGAGCGCGCCGGACGGTGGTCGCCCAGGCATTCCATGTAGACCCGGTTGAAGCTGCCGAAGTCGCGCGCGTCGTTGAGCCAGACGCTGACCTTGGCGATGTCGGCCAGCGTGCAGTCGGCCAGCGCCAGGGCCTGCTCGATGCGCTTGAAGACCTGGCGCGTCTGGGCTTCGATGCCGCCGACGATGACCTGGCCCTGGTCGTCGGTAGGGACCTGGCCGGAGACGAAAACGAAGTCGCCGGCGCGGGTGGCGGGGGACAGCGGACGGGCCTGGCGGTCCGAGGCGATGGGCGCTTGGCCGAGCATTTCAACGTGAGACATGGCGATGAGTGTGTAATAAATTTACAAATAAGATAAGGACAAACCCGGATTCGACCTCAATACGGCTGCAAATACGATCGTCGATGTAATGTTATTACTCACGGAGCCACGATGCAATCTCTCGCCCTCACTGTAGCGACATCTGCTTTGTTCAGGCGTGCGCCGGTCTGGCGCCACGTGGCGGGCGCCATCGCCGCCACGCTCGCGCTGGGCCTGGCCGCATCCGTGGCGTCGGCCCAGCCCGCCAGGGGCGGCGCCGCCAATCTCGCGATGGTCGGCGAGCCCCAGGGCCTGGACCCGATGGTCAGCACCGCCGACCTGGTCGGCACGATCATGCAGCACGTCTACGAGCCGCTCTACACCTTCGATGCCAACTGGAACGTGGCGCCGATGCTGGCCGAAGGCCTGCCGGTGGTGTCGAAGGACGGGCTGAGCTACACCATCGCGCTCCGCAAGGGCGTGAAGCTGCACAACGGGCGCGACCTCACGGCGGAGGACGTCGTGGCCTCGCTGCAGCGCTGGATGGAGCTGTCCCCGCGCGGCAAGGCGGTCGGCAAGGAAGTCGAGTCGCTGAGCGCCAAGGGCCCGCTCGCCGTGGAGCTCAAGCTCAAGAGCCCCTATGCGCCGCTGCTGGCGCAGCTCGCGCTGCCGAGCGGCATGGCGGCGATCATGGCCAAGGAGAGCATCGCGCCGCAGCTGAAGGAGTTCATCGGCACCGGACCCTACAAGTTCAAGGAGCGCCGTCCCGACCAGTTCACGGTGCTGGTGCGCCACGATGGCTACACCTCGCGCAAGGAGGCGCCGAGCGGCTATGCGGGCCGCCGCGAAGCCCTGCTCGACGAACTGCGCTTCGTGCCGGTGCCCAATGCCAACACCCGGGTCGAAGGTTCGCTCTCGGGCCAGTTCCAGTACGCCGACCTGCTGCCGGTCGAGGCCGTGGGCCGGATCGAGAGGGGCGCGCCGGCCGTGGTGCCGATCGTGACCAAGAACTTCGGCTTCCCCTACATCGTGTTCAACACCAAGGAAGGCGTGCTGGCCTCGCAGCCGCTGCGCCGCGCGGTGCAGACCGCGGTCGGGCAGGGCGAGCTGATGGCCGCGGGCTTCGGCGACAACCGCTTCTTCGTGGTCGAGCCGAACTTCTTCCCCAAGGGCACGCCCTACTATTCGGCCGCCGGCAGCAATGCCTACAACACGCGCAATCCTCAAACGGCCAAGGAGCTCGCGGCCAAGGCCGGCTACAACGGCCAGCCGATCCGGATCATGGCGAGCCGGCAGTACGAGTTCCACTACAACATGGCGCTGGTGATGGCCGAGCAGCTCAAGAAGGCCGGCTTCAAGACCGACCTCCAGGTGGTCGACTGGGCCACGCTGGTGCAGCGCCGCAACGACGCCAAGCTGTGGGATGTGTACTTCACGCACTCGGGCCTGTTCCCCGAGCCGATGCTCTCGCCGCCGCAGCTGGGCGACGGTGCGCCGGGCTGGTGGGAAACGGCGGCCAAGAAATCGACGCTGACGGCCTTCAACCAGGAAACCGACAGCGCCAAGCGCGGTGCGCTGTGGGGCCCGGTGCAGCAGACCGTGTATGACGAGGTGCCGTTCATCGAGGTCGGCAAGTTCAACAGCCTGTCGGCGCGCTCGGCCAAGCTGGAGGGCTACACGCCCGCGATCTGGCCCTTCTTCTGGAACACGGGCCTCGGCAAGTAAGAGAAGAGCGGATTCCCATGCTGCGCTTCCTGCTCACCCGCCTGGCCGGGGCCCTGGTGGTGCTCGCCATCGTCGCGGTGCTGGTCTTCGCCCTGACCCGGCTGGCCTCCGGCGACCCGGTCGCACTGCTGCTCGGCGACCAGGCGACCACCGAGGACATCGTCCAGGCCCGCATCCGGTACGGTCTGGACAAGCCGCTGCCGACCCAGTTCGTGCTGTGGGTGGGCGAGCTGCTGCAGGGCAACCTCGGGCAGTCGCTGTTCCTGCAGCGCCCGGTGGCGCAGGCGCTGCTGGAGCGCGCCGAGCCGACGCTGTTCCTGGCGCTGTTCGCGGTCGGCATCGCGGCGCTGATCGGCATCCCGGCCGGCATGGCGGCCGCCGTCTGGCGCGGCAGCGCGGCCGACCAGGCGGTCAGCGGCGTGGCGATGCTGGGCGCCAGCATCCCGAGCTTCTGGCTCGGCCTGATCCTGATCCAGTTCTTCGCGGTCAAGCTCGGCTGGTTCCCGGCCTCGGGCTATGGCGACCCCAGCGCCTCCTTCGCCGAGCGGCTGCAGCACCTGATGCTGCCGGCGCTGGTACTGGGCCTGCTGAACTCGGCGCTGATCATCCGCTTCACGCGCGCCTCGATGCTCGACATCCTCGGCGAGGACTATGTGCGCACGGCACGCGCCAAGGGCCTGCCCGAGGGCGTGATCATGGTCAAGCACGTGCTGCGCAACGCGCTGGTGCCGATCGTCACCGTGCTGGGCCTCACGCTGGCGCTGATGATCGGCGGCACCGTGGTGACCGAGACCGTCTTCAACCTGCCGGGCGTCGGCAACCTGGTGGTGCGCGCGGTGCTCCGGCGCGACTATCCGGTGATCCAGGGCACGCTGCTGGTGATCGCCGCGATCTACGTCTTCATCAATCTCGGCGTCGACTTCGTCTACACGCTGGTCGATCCGCGCATCCGGCTGGAGGGCAAATGAGAGCCGCAGTCGTGTCCTGGCTGTCCGGCGCGATGCCGGTCGCACGCCGCCTTTTCGGGCGCAGGATCGTGCTGGCCGCCGCGCTGGTGCTGCTGCTGGTCGTGGGCGTCGCCGTGCTCTATCCGCTGCTCTCCGACGCCGACCCCGGCGCCATCGAGATCGGCCAGCGCCTGCACGCGCCCTCGTGGACGCACTGGGCCGGCACCGACGAACTGGGACGCGACGTGATGCTGCGCATCGTGCACGGCGCGCGCTATTCGCTCTTGATCGGCTTCGTCACGGCCGCGGGCGCGGTGCTGTTCGGCACGCTGATGGGCATGCTCGCCGGCTTCTTCCGCCGGCTCGATGCGCCGCTGATGCGCGTGGTCGACGCCATGATGTCCTTCCCCGACATCCTGCTGGGCATCGCGCTGGTGTCGATCCTCGGTGTCTCGCTGTGGAACGTGATGCTGGCGCTGGTCATCGTCTACACGCCGCGCGTGGCCCGCGTGGTGCGCGCCACCACGCTGGTGCTGCGCGAACTGCTGTTCGTCGATGCGGCCCGCGCGCTGGGTGTGCGCACGCCTCGCATCCTGTACAGGCACATCCTGCCGAACCTGATGTCGCCGATCCTGGTGCAGGTGACCTTCATCTTCGCCTACGCCATCCTGGCCGAGGCGGGCCTGTCGTTTCTCGGCGTCGGCGTGCCGCCCGACATCCCGACCTGGGGCACCATGATCGCGGGCAGCCTCGACTATGCCGACAAGGCCTTCTGGACCATCTTCTGCCCCGGCCTCGCGATCGTGCTGACCGCGCTGTCGCTGCAGATGCTGGGCGACGGCGTGCGCGATCTGCTGGATCCCAAACTGAGGAAGGCCGCATGAACGCGAACGCCATGGCATCGCCGCGGCTCGAGGTGCGCGGCCTCTCGACCTCCTTCGCGACCGAAGCCGGCCGCATCCAGAGCGTGGCCGACGTCTCCTTTGCGATCCGCCCCGGCGAGACGCTGGCGCTGGTCGGCGAATCGGGCTCGGGCAAATCCGTCACCAGCCTCACGCTGATGGGCCTGCATGCCAAGACCTCGAATGCGCAGGTCGAGGGCGAAGCGTGGTTCGTGCGGCGCGACGGCCGGCGCGTGAACCTGCTCGACATGCCGGAATCGGAGAAGCGCGCGCTGCGCGGCAACGAGCTGGGCATGATCTTCCAGGAGCCCATGACCAGCCTCAACCCGGTGCTGACCATCGGCGAGCAGATCGCCGAATCGGTGCGCCTGCATCTGAAGCTGGACCGCAAGGCGGCCCATGCCCATGCGCAGCGGATGCTCGAACTGGTCGAGATTCCGGCCGCCGCGCAGCGGGTCGACGAATATCCGCACCAGCTCTCGGGCGGCATGCGCCAGCGCGTGATGATCGCGCTGGCAATGGCCTGCAACCCGACGCTGCTGATCGCCGACGAACCGACCACCGCACTCGACGTCACGATCCAGGCCCAGATCCTTGCGCTGATGGGCCGGCTGCAGAAGGAGACCGGCATGAGCATGCTGTTCGTCACGCACAACCTCGGCGTGGTGGCGCAGTACGCCGATGCGGTGGCCGTGATGTATGCCGGGCGCATCGTCGAATCGGCGCCGGTGCACGATCTGTTTGCGCGGCCCGAGCATCCGTACACGCGCGGCCTGCTGGCCTGCCTGCCGGGCGTGGCGCGGCGGCGCGGATCGCCAGTGCATGCCGGCGGGCGTCCGCAACTCGTGGCCATCCCGGGCCAGGTGTCGAGCCCGTTCGCGCCGCCGCCGGGCTGCGCCTTCGCACCGCGCTGCGGCTTCCGCCGCGCGGCCTGCGATGCGCGCATGCCGCTGCTCGAAACCACGGGCGGCGAGCGCATGGTGCGCTGCATCGGGTTCACAGAGGAGGTGGCCGCATGACAACCGAGACATTGGCGAGCGACCCCCTGCTCGAGATCCGCAATCTCAAGAAGTACTTCGGCAAGGGCAGCCATCCGGTGCGCGCGGTGGACGACGTGAGCTTCACGATCCGCAAGGGCGAGACACTGGGCCTCGTCGGCGAGTCGGGATCGGGCAAGAGCACCATCGGGCGCCTGCTCACGCGGCTGGTCGATCCGACCGGCGGCCAGATGCTGTATCAGCCGCAGGGCTCGGACGCGGCGCCGCAGGATCTGGCGCATCTCTCGCAGTCGCAATTCAGGCCGCTGCGCTCCAAGGTCCAGATCATTTTCCAGGACCCCTACGCCAGTCTGAACCCGCGCATGCGCATCCGCGAGGTGCTCGCCGAAGCACTGGACACCCACGGCCTGGCCAGGGGCGCGGCGCGCAAGCCGCGCATCGAGCAGTTGCTGCAGCAGGTCGGCCTTCGCCCCGAGCATGCCGATCGCTTTCCGCACGAGTTCTCGGGCGGCCAGCGCCAGCGCATCGGCATCGCGCGCGCCTTGGCGGTCGAGCCGCAGTTCATCGTGGCCGACGAGCCGCTGTCGGCGCTCGACGTGTCGATCCAGGCCCAGGTGGTCAACCTGCTGGGCGAGCTCAAGGATCAGCTCGGCCTCACGCTGCTCTTCATCTCGCACGACCTCGACGTGGTGGAGTACCTCTGCGACCGCGTGGTCGTGCTGTACCTCGGCCGCGTGATGGAGATCGCGCCGACCGAGGCGCTCTACGCCAGTCCGCGACACCCGTACACGCGTGCGCTGCTGGCGGCGGCGCCGATTCCCGATCCGGCCCAGCGGCGCGTGGTGCCGCTGCTGCAGGGCGATCTGCCCAGCCCCGCGAACCCGCCGTCGGGCTGCGTGTTCCGCACCCGCTGCCCGCTGGCGGAGGCGCGCTGCGCGAGCGCCGACATGCAGCTGCGCGAGGTGCAGCCCGGCCACTGGCACGCCTGCTGGCGCAGTGATCTTTGAGTAACCTCCACACACCATGACCCAAGATCTGATCCTCGATCACCGCAGCAAGAGCTATCCGCTCACGGCGGCGCCGTGCCGCGCCGCCGACATCGGCAGGAACAAGTGGAACCTGCTGGCCGACGACCTGGCCTATCCGCTGGCCGTGATCCGGCGCTCCGCGCTGGCCCACAACATCGCCTGGATGCAGGACTACGCCGAGCGCAAGGGCGTCAGCCTGGCGCCGCACGGCAAGACCACCATGTCGCCCGAGCTGTTCGCGCAGCAGCTGGCGGGCGGCGCCTGGGGGCTCACCTTCGCGACGATCTTCCAGCTGGCGGTCGGCGTGGAAGCCGGCGCCCGACGCGTCATCATCGCCAACCAGGTGGTCTGCGATGCCGACCTCGATGCGCTCGACCTGCTGCTGACGCGCCACGACGGCCTGCGGGTCTGGTTCCTGGTCGACTCGCTGGCGCAGCTGGCCCTGATCGAAGACTGGGCGGCGCGGCGCGGGTCGGGCCGTCGCTTCGACGTGCTGGTCGAGATCGGCATTCCGGGCCAGCGCACCGGCTGCCGCACGCGCGAAGAGGCCCTGGCGCTGGCCGCCGCCATCGCGCGCTCGACCGCCGCGCAGCTGGGCGGCATCGAGTGCTACGAGGGCGGGCTCGCGACCTGCGACAGCGCGCATGACGCGCGCGAAGTCACGGCGCTCGTGAACCGCGTGCTGGAAGTGGCGCAAGCCTGCGATGCGCAGCAGTTGTTCTGCGACCCCACCGTGATGCTGACCGCAGGCGGCTCGGCCGTGTTCGACCTGGTGCTGCCGCTGCTGCGCGCGCAGGGCCTGTCGCGCCCGGTGCAGGGTGTGCTGCGCTCGGGCTGCTACATCACGCACGACCACGGCAACTACGCGCGCTTCCTGAAGCAGGTCGAGCGGCGCGAGGGGCTGGATGCCTCGCTGCGCGCGGCGCTCGAAGTCTGGGCCATGGTGCAGTCGGTGCCCGAGCCCGGCCTGGCCTTGCTGACCTGCGGCCGGCGCGACATCTCCTACGACCTCGAGATGCCGATCCCGGTGCGCCATGCCCCGCGCGGCGCGCGCAGCCCGGACGCCGCACCGTCGGGCTGGAGCATCAGCGCCCTCAACGACCAGCACGCCTACCTGCGCTTCGACCCCGCGGGGCCGGCGCCGCGGGTCGGCGACCGCGTGGCCCTGGGCATCTCGCACCCGTGCACCACCTTCGACAAGTGGCGCTGGCTGGCGCTCGTCGAGGACGACGGCGCCGTCACCGGTGCGGTCAGCACCCGCTTCTGAAGGACGCAATGAACGGTTCCTCCGCTCAATTGTTGCAGCGCCTGCGCGAGCGCCTGCCCGAGCTGCCGGCCGCCCAGCGCAGCGTGGTGCAGTGTGTGCTCGAAGACCCGCGCGCGGCCGTGGCCGCCACCGTCGAGCAGCTCGCGCAGCAGGCCGGCGTCTCGATGCCGACCATCGTACGCACCTGCCGCAGCTTCGGCTTCGAGTCGGTGCGCGAGTTCATGCTGGCGCTGGCGCAGGACCTCGCGGTCACCGGCTCCTACCTGCACCGCAGCGTGCTGGCCGAGGACAGCGCGGGCGACGTCGCCAGCAAGATCATCCACGCGGCCGTCTCCTCGCTGACCGAACTGGGCCGCCGCATCGACGTCGACGTGCTCGACCAGGTCGCGAGCCGGCTGGCCGAAGCCAAGCGCATCGACTGCTACTCGGTGGGCGCGGCATCGACCTTCATGGCGAACGAACTGCAGAGCCGGCTGTTCCGGCTCGGCTGCACGGCCAACGCCTTCTTCGACTTGCACCAGCAACTGGTCTCGGCCAGCACGCTGGGGCCCGACGGCGTCGCCTTCGTGATTTCGCACGTGGGCCGCATGCCCTACACGCTGGAGGCTGCGCGGTTCGCGCGTTCGCAGGGTGCCACCGTGGTGGCGCTGACGCAGCCCGACACGCCGCTGGCCGAGATCGCCGACCTGGTGCTCGCGGTGTCGGTGCCGCAGGACGCGGTGATGCGCGTCGGCACCGAGGCCTACCTGGCGCACCTGGTCGTGCTCGAGATCCTGATGGTGCGGCTGGCGCAGAAGCTCGGGCCGGTCGCCACGCGCGGGCTGCAGCAGTTCAAGCATCTGCTGCACAAGCACGGCTTCGACAGTGCCGAGTTCTCGGGCGCCACGGAAAAACGCGACGATCGTTCATGATGAACAAGGACTTCGGTTGCCCCACGCTGCTCAAGGGCGGCACGGTCGTCGACGGCAGCGACAGTCCGGGCTGGAAGGCCGACGTGCTGCTGGCCGGCGAGCGCATCGCGTCGATCGCCGCCCCCGGCCGGACGCCGCCCGATCTGCTGGCCGGCCTGCGATCGCAAGGCCCGGTGCACGAGATCGATTGCAGCGGTCTGATCGTCGCGCCCGGCTTCATCGACGTCCACACGCACGACGACGCGGCCGCGATCGAGAAGGCCGACATGCTGCCCAAGATCTCGCAGGGCGTGACGACCGTGATCGTCGGCAACTGCGGCATCTCGCTGGCGCCGGTGGTGACCGATTCGCCGCTGGCGCCGCTGTCGCTGCTGGGCCGGCACCAGTTCCGCCACGCCACGATGCGCGCCTATGCCGACGCCGTGAATGCGGCACGGCCCGCGGTCAACGTCGCGGCCTTGCTCGGCCACACCGCGCTGCGCATGCGCCACATGGCGGCGCTCGACCGGGCCGCCGATGCGGACGAGCGCGCCGCGATGGCGGCCGACATGCAGGAGGCGATGGACGCGGGTGCGCTGGGGCTGTCGTCCGGTGTCTTCTACGAGGAGGCCTATGCCGCCGACGTCGAGGAACTGGTCGCGGTCGCCAGCGTGGCGGCACGCAACGGCGGCGTTTATGCCACCCATGTCCGCGACGAACTGGCCGGCATCCTGCCGGCGCTGCAGGAGGCGGCCCTCACGGCGCGTCAATCGGGGCTGCCGCTCGTGATCTCGCACCACAAGTGCGCCGGTCCGGCCAACTGGGGCCGCACGCGCGAGACCCTGCCGCTGATCGAGGAACTGGCGCGCGGCCAGGAGATCAGCATGGACGTCTACCCGTACACCGCGGGCTCCACGGTGCTGCGCGAAGACCTGGTCGACGGCATCATCGACATCCTGATCACCGGTAGCCAGGCGCACCCCGAGATGGGCGGGCGCTACCTGGCCGACATCGCCGCGGAGTGGGGCCTGTCGCAGCAGGACGCCGCACTGCGCCTGAAGCCTGCCAATGCCTGCTACTTCCAGATGCGCGAGGACGACGTGCAGCGCGTGATGACGCATCCGCTGTCGATGATCGGCTCCGACGGCCTGCCGCACGACGAGCGCCCGCACCCGCGCCTGTGGGGCGCGTTCCCGCGCGTGCTGGCCAGCTACTGGCGCGAGAAGGGACTGCTGCGCCTCGAGGAAGCGGTGCACAAGATGACGGGCCTGTCGGCCGCGCGCTTTCGCATCGGCGAACGCGGCCTGCTCAAGGTCGGCTACATGGCCGACGTGGTGGTCTTCGATCCGCTGCGCGTCAAGGATGGCGCCACCTTCGAGCGCCCGCGCGAGTTCAGCGAAGGCATCGAGCACGTCTGGGTCAACGGCGTGTCGAGCTACACGGCCGAAGGGCGCGCAACGGGTGCGCGCGCAGGGCGCTTCGTCAGGCGCGCGGCGGACAAGGCCTGAACCCTTGGGGCGGCCTGCGCTCCTCCCGCCAATCAGGGTTTGTCCTGCGCAAGCCGGATTTCAATCATCATATGATTTGAATCGACAGCGATCGGGTGACGGCGCTGCCGCAGGGCGCTTCGTGCGCATCGATGGTTCCAGCAGGAGACAGAGTGATGCCAGACAACGCAGGACGGCCCGAGCTGCTGCTCGTGGCGCCGCTGATGCCCTTCCTGCTGGAGCAATTGCGCCAGCACTACACGCTGCACGACCGCATCCACATCAGCGATCCCGCCGCCTTCGCGGCCGTGGCGCCGCGCATCCGCGGCGTGGTCGCCAACGGCGAGGCCAAGGTGCCGCGCGAGCTGATCGCCCGACTGCCGGCGCTCGAAGTGATCTCGGTCTTCGGTGTCGGCTACGACGGCGTCGATGTGGCGGCCGCGCACGAACGCGGCGTGCCGGTCACCAACACGCCCTCCGTGCTCAATGACGACGTGGCCGATCTCGCCATCGGCCTGCTGATCGCGACGGCGCGCCGCATTCCGCAGGCCGACCGATTCGTGCGCGCCAACGAGTGGACGCACGGCCCGATCGCGCTGAGCCGCAAGGTCACGGGCGGCCGGCTCGGGCTGGTCGGCATGGGCCGCATCGGCCAGGCGATCGCCGAGCGTGCGCTGGCCTTCAAGATGAGCGTGGCCTACACCTCGCGCTCGCCGCGCGCCGGCGTCGGCTACACCTACCATCCCGATGCGGTCTCGCTGGCCGCCGCGGTCGACTTCCTGGTCGTGATCACGCCCGGCG
The DNA here is from genome assembly GCF_052114385.1 of Variovorax sp. M-6. Classification (NCBI taxonomy): domain Bacteria; kingdom Pseudomonadati; phylum Pseudomonadota; class Betaproteobacteria; order Burkholderiales; family Comamonadaceae; genus Variovorax; species Variovorax sp. M-6. The sequence continues at coordinate 66,502 of NZ_JBFREQ010000015.1, forward strand.
GGGCCGCCACCCGAGGCCTGATCGATGCCCGCGTGCTGAAGGCGCTCGGTCCCGACGGCTACCTCGTGAACGTCGCGCGCGGCAGCGTGGTCGACGAAGCGGCCCTGATCGACGCGCTGCGTCACGGCGCCATCGCCGGCGCCGGCCTCGACGTGTTCGCCGACGAGCCGAACGTGCCCGAGGCCCTGCGCGCGCTGCCCAACGTGGTGCTGACGCCGCACATCGGCAGCGGCACGAAGCAGACGCGCGAAGCCATGGGCCAGCTCACCTTCGACAACCTGCGCGCGCATTTCGCCGGCCAGCCGCTGTTGACCCCGGTCGACGCCTGACAAGGACGCTCATGGCCAAGAACACCCACGGCCGCACGCTCGACCTGCTGGGTGAGGCGATCGTCTCGCGCCAGTACGCGGTCGGTGCGCCGATGCCGGCCGAGCCCCTGCTGTGCGAAGCCTTCGGCGTCAGCCGCACGGTGGTGCGAGAAGCCGTCAAGTCGCTGGTGGCCAAGGGCCTGATCATCACCGGGCCCAAGGTCGGCACCCGCGTGCTGCCCGACGAGCAATGGAACTGGTTCGACCCCGATGTGATCACCTGGCAGGCGCGGGCCGGCCTCACGCCCGAGTTCCTGCGCGACCTGCAGGATCTGCGGCGTGCGGTGGAACCCGCCGCCGTCCGGCTGGCCGCCGAGCGCGCCACGCCGGAGGACATCGAAGAGATCGAGGCCGCCTACGCCGGCATGAAGCATGCGGTGGAATTCGGTGGCGACTACGTCACCTTCGACCTGCGCTTCCACAACGGCCTGTTGCGCAGTGCGCGCAACCGCATGCTGGCGCAGATGAGCAAGGCGCTGCATGCGTTGCTGCGCACCAGCTTCGAGATTTCCACCAGCAAGAAGGACGGTCCGGCGCAGTCGCTGCCGATGCACCGCGCGGTGCTCGATGCGGTGATCGCACGCAATCCGGCGCGGGCCGAGCGGGCCATCATCAAGCTGATCGACAGCGCGCGCGAGGACATCGACGACGTGCTGGACTCGCGCCGCCAGCTGCCCCGGCCGTCGCGGCCACCGCCGCGCCTGCGGACGGCGGCCTGAGCCGCACTGCGGATTCCCGTTTTCAACCCCCCGCTCGTGCATCGAGCCCTTCCGTTGCAAGAAAGAGGAGACAAGAGAAATGAAACTCAAAGCACTCGTGGTCCCGACGTTGATGGCCCTGGGTCTGACGGTCGCCGGCCAGGCCCTGGCGCAGGAGAAGCTCACCGTCTGGTGGGTCAAGGGCTTCTACAAGGCCGAGGACGATGCCTTGTTCGCCGCCATCAAGAAGTTCGAGGACAAGCACAAGGGTGTGAAGGTCGAGCTTTCGCAGTATCCGGTGCAGGACATGATCCCGAAGACCGTCTCGGCGCTCGATTCGGGCAGCCCGCCCGATGTCGCCTATGCCGACGTCTACGACTTCCAGGTCACGGGCAAGTGGGCCTACGACGACAAGCTCGAGGACATCAGCAGCGTGCTGGCGCCGATCGCATCGCGCTTCGCGCCGAACACCATCGAGACCACCTTCCTGTACGACGACAAGACCAAGGCGAAGGCCTACTACGCCTTCCCGATCAAGCAGCAGACGATGCACATCGAGTACTGGATCGACATGCTGACCGAGGCCGGCTTCAAGGAATCGGACATCCCGACGGGCTGGAAGGACTACTGGTCCTTCTGGTGCGAGAAGGTCCAGCCGGCCAGCCGCCAGAAGAGCGGCAAGCGCAACTTCGGCATCGGCATGCCGATGGGCGTGGACTCGAGCGATTCGTTCTATTCCTTCCTGACCTTCGCCGACGCCTACAACGTGAAGATGGTCAACGACAGCGGCAAGCTGCTGGTCGACGACCCGGCCGTGCGGGCCGGGCTGATCGGCGCGATGACCGACTACACCGCGCCCTACACCAAGGGCTGCACGCCGCCGTCATCCACCAGCTGGAAGGACCCGGACAACAACGTCGCCTTCCACAACAAGACGACCGTGATGACGCACAACGCGACGATCTCGATCGCCGCCAAGTGGCTCGACGACTCCAACAACGCCTCGCTCACGCCCGAGCAGCGCGAGGAGGCCAAGAAGAACTACACCGAGCGTATCCGCACCGCAGGCTTCCCGAACAAGCCCGACGGCAGCAAGATGGTCTACCGCACCGCCGTCAAGACCGGCGTGGTATTCAAGGAAGCCAAGAACAAGCAGCGCGCCAAGGAGTTCGTCGCCTTCCTGCTGCAGGAAGAGAATCTCACGCCCTATGTCGAAGGGTCGCTGGGCCGCTGGTTCCCGGTCACCAAGGCGGGGCAGGCGAGCCCGTTCTGGCAGGCCGATCCGCATCRCAAGTCGGTGTTCAACCAGTACGCGGCCGGCACCGTGACCTTCGAGTTCACCAAGAACTACAAGTTCACGGTGCTCAACAACGAGAACGTCTGGGCCAAGGCGATGAATCGCGTGGTGAGCGACAAGGTGCCGGTGGACAAGGCGGTCGACGAGATGATCGAGCGCATCAAGACGGTCGCACGTTGACCTGACGCGGCAGCCGACCATGAGTTCCACAGCAAGCGCCGTGACCGCGGCCGGCAGCGCCGCGACACCCGCCACCAAGCTCGGACGCTGGCAGTTCTGGGGCCGGCTGATGGTGGTCCCCTACCTGCTGGTGTTCGCCGTCTTCGTGCTCTACCCCGTGTGCTACGGGCTCTGGCTGGCGCGCCATCCGCAGAGCTACGTGCACCTGGTCGAGGACCCGATCTTCTTCCGCTCGGTCATCAACACGGTCGTGTTCCTGATCGTCGCCATCAACCTCAAGATGGCGGTGGCGCTGGTGCTCTCGGGCTTCTTCGTGCAGTCGCGCTGGTGGATCAAGGTCCTCGCGGGGATCTTCATCCTGCCGTGGGCCGTGCCGTCGATCCCGACCATCCTGTCGGTCCGCTTCATGCTCAACCCCGAGTGGGGCGTGATCAACAGCACCATCTTTCATCTGACCGGGCTCGACGGGCCCAACTGGCTCAACGAGCCGACGCTGGCGCTCGGCTTCGCGATGCTGATGCACATCTGGAAATCGCTGCCGTTCTGGACCCTGATCCTGGTGGCGGGGCGCCTGGCGATACCGGGCGAGCAGTACGAGGCGGCCTCGGTCGACGGCGCCAGCTCGTGGCAGAAGTTCCGCTTCATCAGCTGGCCGGCGCTGCGCACGCTCTACGTCACGTCGCTGATCCTGTCGATGATCTGGACGCTGGGCGATTTCAACAGCGTCTACCTGCTGACCGGCGGCGGCCCGGCCGACATGACGCATGTGCTCGCGACCATCGGCATCCGCTACCTGCGGCTCGACCAGGTCGACCTGTCGATGGCCTCCATCGTGGTCGCGATGCCGTTGATCCTGCCGCTGGTCTACTTCATGATGAAGAGGTTGTCGAAATGAGCCGCAAACGCTGGACCCTCAAGTCGGCAGGCAACGAAGCCAAGCTGCTGCTGATCGGCATCCCGGTGCTGATCTGGACGCTGATTCCGATCTACCACATGGTGCTGTTCGCCATCTCGCCGCGCGGCACCGCAACGAGTGGCAGGCTGTGGCCGAAGTCGCCGACCCTCGACAATTTCAGCACCGTGTTCCAGCAGAAGCACTTCTATCTCGATCACTTCTGGGTGCAGCTGGGCAACTCGCTGTTCATCGCGGTGGCGGTCGGTGCGATCACCCTGTTCGTGGCGACCACCGCGGCCTTCGCGATCAGCCGGCTGCGCGTGCGGGGAGGGCGTACCGTGATGAACATGGCGCTCTTCACCTACTTCATCCCGGCCGCGTTCCTGGCCGTGCCGATGTACAAGACCATGGGCAACTATGGCCTGCTCAACAGCCAGTGGGCGCTGATCCTCGCGATGGTGACCATTGCCTCGCCGTACTGCATCTGGGTGCTCAAGCAGGCTTCCGACAAGCTGCCCTACGAGCTCGACGAGGCGGCGCGCATGGACGGCGCCTCGCCGCTGCAGCTCTTCAGGCTGGTCTATCTGCCGCTGATGGTGCCTTCGCTGGTGGCGGTCGGCACCTATGCGCTGCTGCTGGCCTGGAACGAGTATCTCTATGCCTTCCTGCTGCTGTCCAACGACCGCAGCGTGACGCTGGCCGTGGCGCTCGGCAACTTCCTCGCGGCCGACGATTCGCCCTGGGAGCTGCTGATGGCGACCGGCCTCATCTATGCGCTGCCGCCCGCGGCGATCTACTACACGTTCAAGCGCTACATGGTCGGTGGAATTACGGCCGGAGCGGTCAAGAGCTGACCCAGAAGGGAACGACAAAAATGGCCTCAGTCACTTTTCGCGATGTCCAGAAGTCCTACGGCAAGACCCGGATCATCGAGCGCCTGGGCTTCGAGATCGAGGATGGCGAGTTCGTGGTGCTGGTCGGCCCCTCGGGCTGCGGCAAGTCCACGCTGCTGCGCATGCTCGCGGGCCTGGAGGACATCAGCGGCGGCGAGATCATGATCGACGGCCGGGTGGTCAACGAACTCGAGTCGAAGGACCGCGACATCGCGATGGTGTTCCAGAGCTACGCGCTGTATCCGCACATGACGGTCGGCGAAAACATGGGCTTCAGCCTGCGCCTGCGCAAGGCCGAGAAGGAGCTGACCGAGCGTCGTGTGGCCGACGCCGCCAAGATCCTGAATCTCGACGCCTTGCTGGGACGCTATCCGCGCGAGCTCTCCGGCGGGCAGCGGCAGCGGGTCGCGATGGGGCGGGCGATCGTGCGCGACCCCAAGGTGTTCCTGTTCGACGAGCCGCTCTCGAACCTCGACGCCAAGCTGCGGGTCGCGATGCGCGCCGAGATCAAGGCGCTGCACCAGCGGCTCAAGACCACCACGGTCTACGTCACGCACGACCAGATCGAGGCCATGACGATGGCCGACCGCATCGTTGTCATGCACGACGGCGCGGTCGAGCAGATCGGCACGCCGCTCGAGCTCTACGACCGGCCCGACAACCTGTTCGTCGCCCAGTTCATCGGCTCGCCGGCCATGAACGTGCTCGAGGGCATGGTGCGGCGCATCGACGGCCAGTGCCGAGTCGAGGCGCAGGGCGCCTCGTGGCCGGCGCCCGCGGGCACGTCGGCGGTCGATGGGCAGCAGGTTCACTACGGCGTGCGCCCGGGCGACATCACGCTGTCCGCCCCGGGCAGCGGTGTGCCGGCCCAGGTGATCGTGGTCGAGCCGACCGGCGCCGAGACCGAACTCGTGGTCCAGGTCGGCGAGGCCACGGTGACGCTGGCGGTGCATGGCCGCGTCGACGCCCAGCCGGATCAGGTCGTGGGCCTGGCGATCGGCAGCGACAGCGTGCACCTGTTCGACCGGCAGACCGGCCTGCGCCTGGCCTGAGCGGGCCTCAAGGCGACGCGATCGGCGCCAGCAGCCTTGCCGCCATGGCGCGCGCCAGGCGCCACGCCAGCCAGAGAAAGGCCACGGGCAGCAGCACGGTCTGCAGGATGAACAGCGAAATCAGGTTGACGATCGTGCGGCTCCAGTCGGCCGCGGCCTTCTGGATCGCTTCGTAGCCGGCCCGCAGGTCGGACAGGTCCGGCACCCATTGGCGGATGCGCGCTCCCAGCCCCTCGTCGGCGGCTGCGGACCGTCCAGCGGTCCGGTCCAGCACCGCGGCGGGCGAGCGTTCGATGCTGGCCAGTTCGGCGCGGTAGCCGTCTTCCATGAAGGCCCGATGCACGGCCCCATTGGCCAGGGCGGCCATGGGCACCGCGAACCGCATCACCAGCAGCAGCACCAGCGCCGGGCGCAGCCAGCGCACCGTGCGCGGCCGGCCGCGCCAGTTCAGGTACACCGCGGCCAGCACCGCCGCGCAGAGCAGGCCGGACACCGCCCAGTGCGTGCCGATCTCGAGCAGCAGCAGCTGGATGCCGAAGGACACGCTGGCGATCAGCATCACGGTGGCGAACTGGTCCACGAACTCGTTGAGCGGCTGCAAGGCCTGGCCGGGCGCGAAGCTGACGCCGACGCCGACCGGCTTGACGTCGAGCTGGGTGCCTTGCGCGACCGAGATCACCGCGCCGAGCGCGCGCGCCGCGGCGAAGACGGTCAGTGCGCGCGTCAGGCCGCCGGCGACCTGTTCGCGGGCGGCGCGGTCGGCGGGAACCCACCAGCTGCCGATCACGACGGCGGCGGCCAGCAGGACGAGGAGGGCGCGGCGAAGCTTCGAGGCGTGCATGGCCCGGAGCTTAAGGCCAAAGAAAAAGGGCGCAGCGCGCCCTTTTTTCGGAGGAGAGGAGTGGTCGCCGCGACTCAGCGGCCGAAGGAACGGCCACCGCCGCCGCCGTAGCCGCCACCGCCGCCATAGCCGCCACCCGAACGGCCACCGCCGCCCGAACGGCCGCCGCCACCGCCACCGCCGGAACGGTTGCCGCCGTAGCCGCCACCGCCGCCGCGACGGCCACGGCCGCCACCCAGGCTGTCGACGCTCGTGCGCAACGGATCCGGCTGGCCTTCACCGCCTGCGACCGCTTCGGCGCGCAGATGGGCCACCGCGTCGGCTTGCGTCGGGCTGTGGCTGTTGCCGTGATGGCGCGGCTGGCGCTCTTCGTGCGGCAGATGGTTCTGATGGTGCGCCGGTGCATGGTGCGGCGTGCGCGCGGGTCCCTGCGGGCCGCGTGCCGGGCCTTGGCCACGGCCGCCCTGGCCGCGCGGGCCCTGGCCGCCGCCGTTGGCGCTGCGGCCGGCCGGGGCGCCCTGGCCCTGTCCGTTGCCGCCGCCGCGACGCTGGCCACCGCCATTGCCGCCACCGCCACCGCCACCGCTGCGTTCGCCCTGGCCCGCTTTGTTGTCGCGGATGCGCTGCATCATTTCCGTGCGCGCGGCCTTGGCCGCCGCCTGCATCACTTCACGGCTCGGCGGACGGCCGGCGCCACCCCAGATGGTCTGGCGGCCCATGGCGATCGGTTCGGCGCGTTCGCCTTCCTCGGGGCCGAAGCCGTCGATGACCTGCACGGGAATCGTCTGCTTGGTGAAGCGTTCGATTTCCTGCATGAAGCCTTCCTCGTCGAGGCAGACGAAGCTCACGGCCTCGCCGCTCGAACCGGCGCGGCCGGTGCGGCCGATGCGGTGCACGTAGTCTTCGCTGACGTTCGGGATCTCGTAGTTGACGACGTGCGGCAGCTCGTCGATGTCGATGCCGCGGGCCGCGATGTCGGTGGCGACCAGCGCGCGGATGTCGCCGCTCTTGAAGCCGGCCAGCGCCTGGGTCCGTGCGCTCTGGCTCTTGTTGCCGTGCAGCGCCATCGCCTCGATGCCGTTCTTGGTCAGGAACTCGGCCACGTTGTTGGCGCCGAACTTGGTGCGGGTGAACACCAGCACCTGGCTCCACTTGTGCTCGTTGATGATGTGCGCGAGCAGCGCCTTCTTCTTGCCGCGGCCGACCGGGTGGATCACCTGGGTGATGCGCTGCACGGTGGTGTTGCGCGGCGTGACCTGGATGCTCTGCGGGTTCTTGAGCAGCGTGGCGGCCAGGTCGCGGATTTCGTCGCTGAAGGTGGCCGAGAACAGCAGGCTCTGCTTTTCCTTGGGCACCAGCGCGAGGATCTTCTTGACGTCGTGGATGAAGCCCATGTCGAGCATGCGGTCGGCTTCGTCGAGCACCAGCATTTGCACCTGCGACAGGTCGAGCATGCCTTGCTGCTGCAGGTCGAGCAGGCGGCCGGGGGTGGCGACCAGGATGTCGACGCCGCTCTTGAGCTTGCTGATCTGCGGGTTCATGCCGACGCCGCCGAAGATCACGGTGGAAGTCAGCTGAAGGTACTTGCCGTAGGTACGAACGGATTCTTCGACCTGGGCCGCGAGTTCGCGCGTAGGGGTCAGCACCAGGGCACGGATGCCGGTGCCGCCGAACTTGTTGGTGGCGCTGCGGCTCATCGTGAGCTTGTGCAGCATCGGGAGGGTGAAGGCAGCGGTCTTGCCGGTGCCGGTCTGGGCGCCGCCCAGCAGGTCATGGCCGTCGAGCACGGCCGGAATGGCCTGAGCCTGGATCGGCGTGGGGGTGTCATAGCCCTGCTCATGCACGGCCTTCAAGATGGCCGGGGCCAGCTTCAGTTCATCAAAGTTCATTGAGTTCAATAAGCGCCCTACACGGCGCAGTGGTATCCACCCGCTCGGGCGTCACATTGGACGACGAGCCAGTAAGGGCAGATGGGTCAGGAGTGGGAGCCTGACAGCCTGCAAAGGCCGTCTTCGTCCCCGGCGGAGAGCCGGCGTTGCGGGCAACTGGACCCGGCAACAGGCGTTATTGTCTCATGAGTTGGGGTTGGGCCTCATTCGGGGCCGTTGTGCGGGGCGATCGCGGCGGGAGCAAGCTCGATCACGCGTCCGGCCATCGCGATCGTTTCGGGGCGGTGCGCGATCGCGATGCGCGTGATTTGAAGCTTGCCAATTGCCTCGATGACCTCCTTTTCCTTGTGCACATCGAGATGGCTCGTCGCCTCGTCGAGCAACAGGACGCGGGGCTGTCGGTACAACGCCCGCGCCAGCAGGATGCGCTGCTTCTGGCCGCCGGACAGGCTGCTGCCCATGTCTCCGATCAGCGTGTGATAACCCATTGGCATGGCCAGCACCTCCGCATGGATCGCGGCAAGCCTGGCGGCGGCCTCTATGCGCTTCAGGTCGATCGATTCATCGAAACTGGCGATGTTGTCCTGGAGACTGGCCGAGAAGAGCTGGTCGTCCTGCATCACTGCGCCGACCTGCCGTCGCCAATTGCCCACGCCAAGCTGACCGAGCGGCACGCCGTTGACACGGACTGCTCCTTCAGTCGGTTCCAGCAGCCCGAGGACGATCTTCACAAGCGTGGTCTTGCCGCAACCGGTCGCGCCGACGATGGCGACATGCTCGCCTGGGCGGATCTCGATGTTGACGTGCCGCAGCACCCAGGGCGTTCCGCTCCCGTAGCGGAAGCTGACGTCGTGGAGAACGATCCGCGCGCCTTCCACCGTCTCCAACCGGGCGATGGAGCCCTCCAAACGCTCCGGCTCGGCGAGCACGATGTCCGAAAGACGCTCGACGTGCAGCCGCAGCATCCTGACGGCCATCAGGTTGTCGATGAAGCGCTGCATTCGCGAGGAGAACTCGTCCTTGTACGAAATGAACGCCATCAGCATGCCCACCGTGAGCGTTCCGCCGATGGCCATGGCCGCGCCGATGCCCAGCACCGCGATGCTCTCCATCCCGAAGACCAGGCTGTAGCCTGCGCCGAAGGCCAGGGTCATTCTTTGCGTGCTGGTTCGGCGGTTGGTGGCCTGCACGACCAGGTTCAGCCAGCGCGCGACGCGCTGTTCTTCGAGGCCCGCGATCTTGATCGTCTGGATGGCGCGCAGGCTCTCGAGAAACTGCGTTTGTGCCTTGGCGTCATGCGTCAGCACTTCGTCATTCGCGCGATGGAAGGCGCCGTGCGGCAGGACACGGATCGCCGCGTAAAGCAGCACCGCGGCGACCACCACGGAAGCCAGCTTCACGCTATACAGAAGCATGACCAGCAGTGTCACCAGCGCGAAAAGGCCGTCGAGCAGGATTTCGACCAGCTTGCCAGTGACGGCCTGCTGGATGCTCTGCATCGACTGGAAGCGCGACACCACGTCGCCGGCATGCCTCACTTCGAACCATTGCGCGGGCAGGCGCAGCAGATGACCCATGATCCGCGCTGCCCATTGCACGCCGAACTGCACCGAGGCGACGATGCCGAGCCAGCCGCGGGCCGCTTCCAGCGCCACCTTGATCAGGGTGGTGAGCCCGAAGCCGATGACCAGCAGCCACAGCAATTCGACATCGCCCGAGACGACGGCGCCGTCGACGATCCACTGCGTGAACAACGGCGCAACGAGCAACACGACCTGGAGGCTGGCGGCCAGGATGAAGAGCTGGCCCAGGCTGCGGCGGAGGCCATGAAGCGGGCCCACCAGTTGCCGCCATCCGATGGGGGCCTTGGGTGCGATGCGCTCGAACTCGGGCGCGGGCGTGAGTTCGAGGGCCACGCCGGTGAAATGAGGACTGGCCTCGGCGAGCGTCATGCGACGCTCGCCTGAGGAGGGGTCGTGAATTGTCAACTTGCCGCGCGCGCATCGAGTCAGAACGACGAAATGGCTCATGTCCCAGTGAAGGACGCAGGGGAGGGCAAGCTGGGACAGTTCATTCAAGTCCAGGCGCAGTGGCCGCGCTTGCAGGCCGATCGCTCTCGACAACGCAATGAGATCCGCGAGGCTCGAACCGCGCATGGAAATGGCGAACCGGGCTCGCAACTCGCTCATTTCGAAAGCCCGGCCGTGGTGGGCGGCGACATAACCTAGACAGGCCAGCCCGCATTCCGTCGAGGTTGTTTGAAGGTATGTGGGCATGCGAGCTGGTGGAGGGAGGGGCGCAGGGCGATTGCGTTTTCAAATATCGATCAAATGATGCGAGATACTGGATCCATGCCTCAATATAAGGAAACAAGCAAGACTGCGTCTTGCTTGTGATGATTAGCTTATTAAGTAGCTAATTATTCCGGATGCGATGCTAAAAATTATGGCGATTGTGAATATTGGACTGATTTTTCCTATTTGATTTTCCGAGGTTGCTATCTTCAATTTGTTGAGTATGATGACGACCGAAACGATGAATATGCCAATTGCGATCAGCATTTTTGAAATTTCGCTCATAATTGAGATGTTGATTTGATTAGCCTTGATCGCTTTCGAAAATACCGTTGTTTGCAAACCCATCGCCAATCATGAGGCCACCTATGTACGCAGCCAACCCGGCCCCTGCGGCGCCAACCCACCCAACAGGGGTCGCGGCGATCGCCACTGCCAAACCTACACTGGTAATGCCCGCCCCGACTTGACCCCAGTTTGCTGCTCCGCCGACCAATTCCATATCCGAAATTGTTAATTCTCTCATTTCATTTCCCCTTGAATATTTAGATGAATTGAATGGTTGATTTTGGGTGAGTTGGTGTATTCTCTAGTGCCTCCCTTTTTGTTTGGATGGATGACTTGCGAGATGGGGCTGTGGATGTATGGGTTATTGGAATTCGGATCTTTTCGTCTTCGGGTCATTTCGAATCAGTCGGAGGCAAAAAACTGGGAATAAGAGAGGCGACGTCTCGTGCCACGAGTTCCTCCATTAGTGTTTGTGCCTTGCCGCAATGTGTCGGGCACGGCGACGATTCAGCGGTGGATGTACTTGCCTGCGAAAAAAGGGCGGTCATGTGTTTACGGCTCGCTTCGTCCACCGAGATTGCGTGGCCGTTGACGCTGATTTTTGTGGACAGCCGTGTGGTCCTGTAGGCCGAGTTCAATCTGAACTGGCTACGTGATCTGGTTGCTCCCGGTCGGCCAAACGTTTCGATGCAAAACCTTGAAACCACCCGCTCGCCGGCAATGACTTCCTGTTTGAAGGCATCGAGGAACGACTCCGTGTGCAAGAGTTCCTGCACCGCCTTTGCGGCCCGCTCAAGGCTGGCAACGTCGTTGGTCTCGGCCTTAAGTGATCTGCGCAGATCAATGACGGAGGGCAGCGTCTTGAAGCAGGACCACGCGATGTAGTCCGTGAACCGCATCGGGTGCACGCCGACGGCAATGTGGAATGTCTCTTCGCCCTCCAGCGGAATCGCCTGGTGCCACCAGCCGCGGGGAATGTAGAGAACGTCGCCGGCTTCCAGATATCCATCGAACAGAGGCTCCCGAGGACATTCGTGGAGGTGCTCCTTGCTCTTCTGATGAGGCAATGGAAGAGGAAATGTGGKAGCGAAGACACGCCAGTGCTTGCGGCCGATAAGCTGCACGGCGAAAACGTCATGGGTATCCCAGTGTTTGGCGAAGATGCCCACGCCGCCGAATGCGGCATAGCCGTTGGCGACTGCTCTTTCGCCGACGAATCGGGCGATTTCCATGGTGAGATCGTGAACCGCTTCTGACTTCGCTTCCAAGCGGTTCAGTACTAGGGTCGCGCCATCGCGCAGCAACTCGTAGAAGATGTCCTTGACGATCTTCGAGCGTTGCCTCGTGAGATCTATGAATGTCTCTGTGTAGCGCTCAGCGGGGATGATCCCGTCCTTGAAGAGCTGAAGCAATCCGTCGTGGGGATCCCAGGCGAACAGGGCGGTGTTGATGTCTTTCCATGTTACGGACGGGCAGGCCAATGCACCCTTGCGTAACAGGAATTGTGTCTCGTAGTAATCCTTGAGAAACTGCTCGCTCGATATGCCAAGATCGATCATTCCTTGAAGCTCCCTGGTTGAAGTGAGATCGGCCTGTCGTCTCTCAGCAAACGACTCTGGAAATCTGCTCAATGAATTCCGACATCCGCCTTTTGGTGAGCACGTCGCCGTTCATCGTCGAGACGTAGCGGTCCTCGCGTTGCAGAAGTTGGACGACTTCGGGAAGCCGGCCGCCGCCGAGTTGGCTCAATACGCAGGCGGCATAAACCTTGGCTGCGCCCGTCGCGGGCGTTGACTTCACGATTTGAAGGAAGATCGCTTCCGCGTCCGGCGCCTGCAGCAGCCGTTCGAAAGCAAGCTCGCCGGCGGACACGTGGCCGGCAAAACCGATCAAGCCTCTGAGGTAATGCTCGGATCGTTCGAGAATTCGGATGTCTTCTGAGGCGGCAGGCGCAGATGAATCATTTCCGAACGCAGAACCGGTGAGCACGAAAAAGAGCGCGATGAGGTGTTTCTGCATTGCCATTCCATCTAGAAGACGTACTTCCGCAATCCGATCAACGGCTCCAGCACCCACTCGATCAGGCGCCGGCGTTCCTGCTCGATATCCGCTTCGAGCGCCATGCCCGGCATCAGCGGTACCGACCTGCCATATGCGACGACGCTTTGCGAATCCAGTCGCACCGTCACTCGATACACGCCCTCCTGATGGGGCAATGCGACCGGTGGCATGGCGGTGAAGTCGCTGGGTTGCAGCGGGCTGCGCGAGACCTCGGTGACCGTCCCGGTGTATTGGCCGAACTTTTGATAGGGATAGGCTTGGTAGCGAATGCGCACCGGCTGGCCCGGCTCGACGAACCCCACCGCACGCGAAGGGGCGAAGATTTGGGCAACCAGTTCGGCGCCTTCGGGCAGCAGCGTGGCGAGTGCTTGGCCGCCCGCGGGTTGGCCGACCTGCGCCGTAATGGCGGTGACGATGCCGTCGAGGGGCGCGGTGACGGCGAGCCGATCACGGGTGTGTGCTTCGGCAGCTTCCTGATCCAGCGCGGCGAGGCCGCGTTCCAGTTCGCCGATCTGGTTGTCGGTGCGTGTGGAGGTCTGGCTCAACTCGCTTTGCGCCGAGACGATGCTGTTCGTCAATTCAGCCTGTAGACGCTGCGCCGAGATCAGTTGCGCCCGCAGCATTTCGAGCTGGTCCTCTTTGTCCTGCAGCGCGACTTCCGAGATGAAGCGCTCGCGCTCGAGAACCCGATGGCGATCGAGCATCCTTTCCGCCACCACGACGCGACGCGCATGCAAGTCGATCTCCTGCTGGCTGCGTCGGCGTTGCTCCAGCAATGCTTCCAGTCTGCCGCGCAGGCCTTGTTTCGTCTGCTCGCGCAGGAGCTTTGCCGACTCCACGGCGCGGAGCAAGCTGGCGTGGCGCTGCGCCAGCGATTCGGCTTGTACATCTGAAAGCCGTGCGTGCCCTGGCCGGTCGGCGGCTCGTCGCTCGTCGGCGAGTACGAACAGCACTTCACCCCGGCGCACGTGCTGGCCCTCTTCGACGTGTCTTCGGGCCACCACGCCGGGCGCCGTGGCAAGGATGCGTATAGCACCTTGCGTGGGCACTAGGAGCCCCGCAGCAGTGGCTCGCTTGGTATAGCTGCCGCTCACGAGATAGCCGCAAATGAACAGTGCGATCAGCGCGCCCGCCAGAGCGAACGCCCAGCTTGGCCATGGCCGCGCGAGCATGATGGGGCCGTGCAGAGCCCCGGTCTCTGACTTCAGCGCTTCGGTACGGAACAGGCTCATTGGCCCACCGCCAAAATCGGAAGCCGCGTCAGCGGTTGGCTGGCGCTCAGCAGCGAAGAATGTCTTGACCTCATGTTCCCTGCCATGGTTTGGGAGGTTTGAGTAGCGGAACTCACTCTAGAGAGGTTCGCGTGCTGCGCCTGCAGGATCGATCTGGCGCGTCGAAAGAAGCTCGGAGAATGTTGCTGGGAAATTTCTGAAAGTCTCGAGCGCGACGATGGGCAGTCGCCCACAGGACGTGGGTCGAAAAAAAGCCAAGCCGCGCGCCACGATGCCTTAAACCCTTGCCTTGTCGGTATTGCCAGAAGGAGGTGTCGGTCTACTCTATTCGGATCGCGATGTGGGCACGGCGCTGCGTGCGCGGCTCAACGGGGTGATCGGCGGCGCGCACGGCGCCGGCGGGCGGTGTCGGTCGTCGCGACCAGGAGAGCCGCAGGGTAGAAGAGCAGCCACAGTTTCGGCCAGCGCTGCGCGAGATACATGCCTGCAACGTCGAATGAAAACTGCATGCCGAGGACCACGTAGGCCGACAGCCCTTGGCCCGCCAGCGTCAGCAGAAACCAGAACGAGTACCAGAAACCCAGCTCGATCTCAGGCGCGAGCCGCCGCCACCACCTCGGGCGTCGCTCTTCCGTCGGCAGTGGCCAGGGCAGAGGCGTGTCGGGTTCGTGGTCAGGAGAGTTGCGCAAGCTGGTAGTCCCGTCCCGCGCCCGGAAGCCGCTTCAAGGCTTCCGTCTTGTCCATCTCCCCGGCGCTGTCGCCCAGCCGTAGCCTGGCGACGCCGCGGCCATAGAGGGCACGCATGTGATTCGGCTGCTGCAGCAGCACGGCGTCGAAGTCGGCCAAGGCTTCGGCGTCGAGGCCGAGCGCCAGCCTGGCCTGGCCCCGTGCGATCAGGCCATGGCCGCGCTGATCGCCTTGCGCCAGCGCCTTGCTGCAGTCCGCGAGTCCGGCATTGACCTGGCCGGCGATGACGCGGCCTACGCATCGCGCGCCCAGATAGCGCGGGTGATCGGGTGCCAGCGCCACGCCCTTGTCGAAGGCAGCCAGGGCGGCAGTCGTCTCTCCGGCGTTGAGCATCAGCTGTCCGCGGTCGAAATGCGCGCTCGCGTTGTCCGGGTCGAGCGCAAGGGCCTTCTCGAGGAGCTTGCTGCCTTCGTCCGGCTTGGCCTGCTCGATCAGCACATGGCCCTGTCGCGCCAGCGTCGCGGCCATCTGTGCGGGTGTGGGCGGCGCGTAGGCCACGCAACCGGCGGCCAAGGCGCAAGCAAGAATGAGTGAGGAAGAAGTCTTCATGAGTCCGACCTGAGTGAAGTGGAAGAGCTGGCTGGGTCGACGCTGGTTGGCGCTGCCTGGCTGTGATGCGGTGCGAACGGCGGCGGGTGCATTCAGCAACCGGCCTCCGAGATCTGCTGCACGACCAGCGACAGGGGCCTGGCGGACATCTGATCGCCGTGCATCGTTGACACGATGCTCCGATCGCGCCCCAGCGCTTGGACGATCCCCGCGAGATGCCGGCTGCCCAGGCGGCTGGAGAGCCCCACTCTAGGGAGCCCCGCATCCCGTGTCTGCAGGAAGAGTTTCAAGGCGGCAGCCGATGTTTCTGGTGCCGCGCGAGAAGCGTCGGCTGCCGAGCCGATGAAAATGACTGGCGGCGTTGTTGAAGCCGCCGTTACCAGCCCCAAATGAGGCCCTGAGTTAAACTCGGCAGGCATATCGCGCCAGCGCGCAGCAGCAGCGAGCGCCTGTCACGCCGAAACTCCCTTCGATCCAGCGCACGGGTGAGGTGACTCACCCGATTTCCGAACCGGACTTGCGCGCCGGGTCGAGGCCGGTTTCCCCTTTTCCAGCAGCCCATCACCGAGTAGAAATAGACATGGCCCAGTACGTCTACACCATGAACAAGGTCAGCAAGACCGTGCCGCCCAAACGGCAGATCTTGAAGGACATTTCGCTGTCGTTCTTCCCCGGCGCCAAGATCGGCGTGCTGGGCCTGAACGGCTCGGGCAAGTCGTCGCTGCTCAAGATCATGGCCGGCATCGACAAGGAGATCGAGGGCGAGGCGCTGCCGATGCCCGGTCTCACGATCGGCTACCTCGAGCAGGAACCCAAGCTGAACCCCGACCACACGGTGCGCGAGTCGGTCGAGGAAGCGATGGGCGCGGTCTACAAGGCCAAGGCACGCCTCGAAGAGGTCTACGTGGCCTATGGCGCCGAAGACGCCGACTTCGACGCCCTGGCGGCCGAGCAGGCCGAACTCGAAGCCATCATCGCGACCGCCGGCACCGACTCCGAGCACCAGCTCGAGATCGCGGCCGACGCGCTGCGCCTGCCGCCGTGGGACGCCAACATCGGCGTGCTGTCGGGCGGCGAGAAGCGCCGCGTCGCGCTGTGCCGCCTGCTGCTGAGCAAGCCCGACATGCTGCTGCTCGACGAACCGACCAACCACCTGGACGCCGAATCGGTCGAGTGGCTCGAAGTCTTCCTGCAGCGCTTCCCGGGCACCGTGGTGGCGATCACCCACGATCGCTACTTCCTCGACAACGCCGCCGAGTGGATCCTGGAACTGGACCGCGGCCGCGGCATTCCCTGGAAGGGCAACTACAGCACCTGGCTCGAGCAGAAGGGCGAGCGCCTGGCGCAGGAACAGAAGAGCGAGGAAGCCCACGCCAAGGCCCTGAAGAAGGAACTCGAATGGTCGCGCCAGAACCCCAAGGCGCGCCAGGCCAAGAGCAAGTCTCGCCTGGCCCGCTTCGAGGAACTGAGCGACTTCGAATACCAGCGCCGCAACGAGACGCAGGAAATCTTCATCCCGGTCGCGGAGCGCCTGGGCAACCAGGTGTTCGAGTTCAAGAACGTCAGCAAGTCCTTCGGCGACCGCCTGCTGATCGACAACCTGAGCTTCGAGGTGCCCGCGGGCGCGATCGTCGGCATCATCGGCCCGAACGGCGCCGGCAAGTCGACGCTGTTCAAGCTGATCGCCGGCAAGGAGCAGCCCGACAGCGGCGAGGTGGTGGTCGGCTCGACCGTCAAGATGGCCTTCGTCGACCAGAACCGTGACGCCCTCGGCAACGAGAAGACGGTCTGGGAAGACATCTCGAACGGCCTCGACATCATCAACGTCGGCAAGTTCCAGATGGCCAGCCGGGCCTACGCCGGGCGCTTCAACTTCAACGGCGCCGACCAGCAGAAGAAGGTCGGCACGCTGTCGGGCGGCGAGCGCGGGCGGCTGCACCTGGCCAAGACCCTGATCGCGGGCGGCAACGTGCTGATGCTCGACGAACCGTCGAACGACCTCGACGTCGAAACCCTGCGCGCGCTGGAAGACGCGCTGCTCGAGTTCGCCGGCTCGGTGCTGGTGATCAGCCACGACCGCTGGTTCCTCGACCGGATCGCGACCCACATCCTGGCGGCCGAAGGCGACAGCCAGTGGACCTTCTTCAACGGCAACTACCAGGAGTACGAAGCCGACAAGAAGAAGCGCCTGGGCGAAGAAGGTGCCAAGCCGCACCGGATGCGCTTCAAGGCCCTGAAGTAGGCAAGCGTTAGACCCGGGCGCGTCGCGGCGCCCGTCCGAAGGAGCATGCAATGGCAGCAGCGACTCGGTACTTTCTTGCGATGGCCCTGGCCGCCCTGGCCGCCCTGGCCGCCGCCGGTTGCGGGGGCGGCGGTGGGGGCGCCAGCGTCTCGGTTGCCGCCTTCGGCGTCAGCGCCATCGCGACGCCGACCCCGGCCCCGCCGGCCGGCAGCGTCGCCACGCCGCCTGCCGTACCTGCACCGCCCGTGGCGTCGACGATGTCGGTCAAGGTCACCGAGGTGGCGACCGGTCTCGACACCCCATGGGGCCTCGCCTTCCTGCCCGATGGCCGGATGCTGATCACCCAGCGCGGCGGCCAGCTGCGGTTGCGCAATGCCGACGGTTCGCCGGTCAACGGCGGTGCCGACCAGGTCGCCGGCGTACCGCCGGTTGCCGCGGTGGGGCAGGGCGGCCTGCTCGACATTGCGGTGGACCCTGCCTTCGCGAGCAATCGCCGCGTCTATTTCAGTTTCTCCGAGCGCGACGGCACGAGCCCCAGCCTCAACGGCACCGCGGTCGCCCGCGCCGAACTCGATGCGGCCAACCGCGTACTCGCCAACCTGACCGTCATCTACCGGCAGTCGCCCAAGGTCGACAGCACGGCGCATTTCGGTTCCCGGCTGGTGTTCGACCGCAACGGCTATCTGTTCGTCACGATGGGCGAGCGCCTGCTCGACACCCAGCGCGGCTTCGCGCAAGACCTCTCGCGGGGCAACGGCAAGGTGGTGCGCATCACCACCGACGGCGCGGCCGCGCCGGGCAACCCTTTCACCGCCACCGCCGGTGCTCAGCCCCACATCTGGAGCTATGGCCACCGCAATCCGCAAGGGGCGGCGCTGCATCCCGTGACCGGCGAACTCTGGACCAGCGAGCACGGCCCCCAAGGCGGCGACGAGCTCAACCTGACCCTGGCCGGCCGAAACTACGGCTGGCCCGTGATCAGCTATGGGCAGGAGTACGGCACCCTCACGCAGGTCGGCGTCGGCACGGCCCAGGCCGGGCTCGAACAGCCGCTCACCTACTGGGAAAAGATCGACGGCTCGGCCTGGACGCCGGGCACGCCGAAGTCGTCGATTGCACCGAGCGGCATGGCCTTCTACACCGCCGATGCGCTGCCGGACTGGAAGGGCAATCTCTTCATCGGCGCGCTGGCGGGTACCGCGCTGTGGCGGCTGACGCTGGACGGCAATGCCGTGATCGCCCGCGAGCGGCTGCTGGCCGACCGCGGCGAACGCATCCGCGACGTGCGGCAGGGGCCCGATGGCTGGCTCTACCTGCTGACCGACAGCAGCAGCGGCAAGCTGCTGCGGCTGGAGCGCCAGTGAACACAACCCAAATGGAAAGTTGTTGTTTTTCGGTGTAACAGTTGATGACGTAAAATCGACGCACTTTTTTAGTGCGGGCGGATGTCGGTATGGGGACAGGGATGGGAATGGCGCGGCGTTGCCGCAGCCTGGTGTTGGCTTTTCTGGGAATCTTGGGGGTTGGCGGTCCGGCATTCGCAGTCACTGTGTCCCTGGCAGGGTTCGCGTACTCGGGCGACGCGCAAAGCATCCCGAGCCGCTTTCCGTATTCGCAGCGCTTCGCGGCCTCGCTCGGGGCGACGGGTGTCAATGACCTGATTCGTCAGGCGGTGGCGACGCAGCCGCCCAGGGCCTTCGAGCTGGACACCGTCAACCTGGCCGAGCTCAAGGGGCGGGACCAGTCGATCACGGTGGCGCTGGTGATGAGCGGCGAGACGGTCTCCACCGAGCAGTTCGGCGGCTACTCCAAGCTCTTCGTCCAGCTGCGCGCGCAGGCGATGTTCTTCGACTTCAAGACGATGACCGTGCTGCGTGCCTATCCGTTCAGCGTGGCCTATGTGGACCTGCTGGACCATGCGCCCACGGAGGACGAGCTCGCCAGCCGCGTCCGCACGCTCTATCTCGGTGCGGGCACGACGCCCGGGATCGTCACGCGTTTCGCCGATGCGCTGGGCCGCGCCACGCTGCCGACCCAGGTGCCGCGCTTCCTGCAGGTCTCCCAGGCCACGGTGAGCGACGAGGCGCGCAAGGCGCTGCCTGCCGCACTCGCCGCCCAGCCGGGCGTGGCGGAGACCTGGGTCGCGGACATGCTGAGCGAAGCGATCTCGAGCCGCACCGGCGTGCCGATCCTTCCCTATGCGAAGGGCCATGCGATCGGCCAGGTGATGTCGATGCGCATCGCGGACGGTTCCGTGTACGAACTCAAGCTGCCGGAGCCCGACTACGCCATCGCGGTCGACGTGTCGCGCTTCGGTCGCTTCGAGCATGCCAAGGTCGCCGCGGGCACGAGCTACATCTACGCCTCGAAGGTGCAGCTGAAGATCCATCAGCCGCTCTCCGGCCGCGTGTACCTCGATTCCGAATTCAAGAACGGCGAGGTCAAGACGGTTCCGGCCTCGCAGCAGAGCGTGGACGATTTCCCCGCCTACAGCGACAGCCTGCGCGGCCTGTTCACCAAACTCTCGAACGTCCTGGCCGGCAGCGGCGAACCCTGGCTCAGGGATGCCGCGGCGAACAAGGACATCGACAAGCAAATCACGGCCACCAAAGAGGTACTCAATCTATGCAAGTAATCCGCAACGTCTTCCTGATGCTGCTCATGGCCGCGGCCGCCTTCACGGCGCAGGCGCAGGTCGCCAACGCGCGCGGCAAGGCCTCCGTGACCTACCAGGGTTCGGTGTTCGGCAGCAAGGCTTCGGCCGACGACAAGCAGAAGGCCTTGCGCGAGGCGCAGGTCAAGGCGGTCGAGTTCTACTACGCCGAGGCGGGGCAGGCGGAGTCGGCCAACTTCGATGCGATCCGCGATCGCGTGGCCGCCAATCTCGACAAGTTCATTCTCGAGACGACGGTGCTGGACGAACAGGACCAGACCGACAAGCACGTCTACACCGTCACCGTGCGCACCTCGATCAACGTGGCGCAGCTGCGCAATGCGGTCAAGGCCGGCTCGGCCACTCAGGCCGTGGCGAAGGGCGACAAGTCGAAGCTGACCTTCCTGTTCGTCTCGCGCCAGGTCGACTCGGAGAAGAGCTTCGACGACCGCGTCTACCAGCGCGTCGATCGCGGCGTGAAGATCGACGCGAAGGGCTCCGACGATCGCAGCGGGGTCGAGGGCGAGTCGATCGGCAATGGCCGGATCGGCACCAATGCATCGGTCAAGCGCTCGACCTCGATCGAAGCCAAGCGCACCGACACGATCGAGACCGGCGGCAGCACGACGCGCAAGTCCAGCGAATCGACCTGGCGCATCTTCCCGAGCGCGAACCTCAACTCGGTGTTCACGGGCGTCTTCGCCTCGGCGGGCTTCAAGGTGCTCGAAGCCGCCTTCGTCGAACCGTACACCAACGGCCTGCTGAAGATCAAGAACGTCGAGAACGACTACAAGAGCGGCAACGACCTCGACCCGGCCACGCTGCGCGACGTCGTGCGCGGCCTGCAGGCGGCCCAGGTGCCGTACCTTGCCTTCGGCACGCTCGACGTCGGCCTCGCCGACACCGATCCCGCCACCGGCCTGAAGCGCGTGGCCGTGACCGTCACCGGGAAGATTCTCGACCTGAGCAGCGGCATCCCCGAAAACCTGTCGACGGTCGGCCCGGTGCAGTACGCCGGCGTCGGCCCGACCGAAGCCGAAGCACGCGGCAATGCCCTCAAGAAGGCGGCCGACAGCGCCGCGCGCGAACTCGTGAGCCAGGTCACCAACATCGGCCTGCGCTGATGCGCCGGTCTTTCTCCTTTCTTTCTCTTTCTCTCTCGAACGTCATGAAATTCAACGCCATCGCTCTTGCTTGCGTCCTCGTCTCGTCCTCGGCCTTCGCCCAGTTGTCCCTGCCTTCGATCGGCGGCCTGACCGGCGGCGGTTCGTCGTCGGCGGCCGCGGGCAACGAAGGCGCCCAGCAGGACCAGCTGGTGCGCGCCTATGTCGCCGCCAACAAGGAGGTGCTGGTGGCCCAGTCGAAGATGGCCGAAGCCGTCGGCCTGAAGGAATCGGCCGCCAAGCTCAAGTCGACCGCGGACGCGCTCGGCGACGGCGCCACCAAGGGCAATCTGTCGGATGCCGACAAGATCCAGAGCGACTCGTCGAAGGAAATCAGCGAGCGCCTGAAGGACGGCAACCTCAAGATGGATGCCGAGTCGCAGGCGCTCTACAGCTCGGGCATCGCATCGCTCGGCACCGGCGTGATCAAGTACATCGGCCTGCGTCCGCACGTCACGGCATTCGGCAACACGCTCAAGGCATCGCCCATGCTGGCCATGACCAAGCTGAACGCGGGCGCCTACGTGGTGACGAGCTTCCCGGGCAACGTCAAGAACGTGTACGACACGCTGAGCGTCTCGACCGCCTATGCGAAGAGCCACGACATCCCGGTGCCGGCCGACGCCACCAAGGCGCTGGGCGCGTTCTGATCCCATGAAGCTCTCCCGGATCGCACTGGCCGCGCTGGTGGCTCTTTCGGTGGCGGCCTGCGACAAGGCCAAGCCGCCCGAAGCCCCCGTGGCCGCCACGCCGCCGGCAACGCCGGCCGCGCCGGTGGCGCCGATGCCCGATGTGGGCAAGGTCGGCACCGTCACGGTCAACGCGAAGGGCGCCGGCGCGTCCGCGGCCGAAGCCGTCGACGAAGCCATCCGCATGGCGCTCAAGCAGGCCAACGGCCAGACCGTGGACCTGAGCTCCGAGCAGCTCAAGGTCACGCTGTCGCTGGCGCACGGCAAGAATGCCGAAGCGCTGCGCGCCAACGCCTTCGCCGAGCACATCGTGCAGAGCGCCGGTGGCGCCATCACGGGGTTCAAGGTCAACCAGCTCGACGGGCCGGACAGCCGCGGCTTCTACAAGGCCGACATCGACGCCGAGGTGGCCAAGTTCACGCCGGCGGCGGCCGACAGCAAGAAGCTGAAGATCGTGATCGCGCCGCTGCGCTTCGACACCGACTCTTTCGCGGTCGGCGGACGCAGCGTGCCGGCCGACAAGGTGGCCGAGGACCTGCGCCAGCAGATTCTCGCGGCACTGACCAACACCGGCCGATTCACGGTGCTCGACCGCGACCTGGGCGGCGAGGTGGCACAGGAGCTCGACCTGATCTCGTCGGGCCAGGCGCCGCGCGCCGAGTTCGGCAAGCTGGGCCAGGCGATGAGCGCCGACGTGGTGTGGGTCGGCAAGATCAGTTCCTTCGCCTACAACCGCCACGCGCGCAAGCTGCAGACCAGCGACCGCGAACTGGTGAGCTATTCGGGCGGCTGGGCCGTCTCGCAGAAGCTGGTGAACGTGGCGACGCGCCAGGTGATGCTGTCCGAGTCGCTGCGCGGCGAGGCGCCGAGCGTGGCCGCCACGACGCTGGGCACCGGCGTCGACGGGGCCCAGGTGAGCGAGGGCATGCAGAACGACATCGCCAGCCGCATCGTGTCGGGCATCGTCTCGCGCACCTTCCCGGTGACCGTGATCTCGCGCGAGGGCGATGCCGTTGTGCTCAGCCAGGGCGGCCAGGCCGTGCGCGAAGGTGCGCGCTACCGGCTGGTCCACATGGGCAAGGAAATGTTCGACCCGCAGACCAGCCAGTCGCTCGGTCGCGTCGAGTCCGACTGCTGCGAAGTCGTGATCGACCGCGTGACGCCCAGCATGGCGCAGGGCCGTCTCGAGCGCGTGCAGATGAATCTCGAAGGCCTGCAGCCCGGCGCGCTTCAGTTGCGCGGGGTGGTGCCGGCACGCGTTGCCGCGGCGACGGGCAGCTCGGCCCAGACCGATGCGCCGACGGTCAAGCCGAAGCAGGCCGCGCCGCGGGCCGCGACTGCGCCTGCCGCGGCGAAAGCGCCCGCCGTCGACGACAAGTGGTGAGTGGGTGAGTCGCCGGCCCTCGGGACATCGCCCGAGGGTCAGGCGGCTTCCGAGGCCAAGGGCCGTCCGCGTTGGGCGTCGCCCGGCGCGCTCGCCAGCACCCGCTTGCGGACCGTGTGGATGTTGTTGCGCAGCGCATAGAGCTCGTCGGCATACGAGAGCGGCACCGCGACCTTGTTGACCACGCGGTCGAGTTCGGCCAGTTCCTTCAGCAACGCGTCGGCGTCGCCGGTGCGGGCGTCGAGCTTGTGCTCGACCTCGCGCAGCCGTGCGTACCAGCGGAACACGCGGCGCCGCACCCGGAACTGGTAGAGCGGCGGCACCACGCGCGACAGCGGCAGCATCAGCACCAGCAAACCGCCCAGCACCAGCCACATGCGCTCCACCAGGTTGCTGGCCCAGAAGGGCAGGTAGCGCTGCCAGAACGCCGGCGTGCCGTTGATCGCACGGTCGCCCTCCGGGCTCACCGGCAGTTCGCTGGTGCGCGTGTTGGGGAAGTCGCGCGCCCGGTTGAACCAGCCCGCACCGCCGTGCAGGGTCTGGGCGGTCTGCGCGAACAGCTGGCGCAGCGCGGGATGGGTCTCCTCGCGCGACAGCAGCGAGGTGGTGGCGGCAAGCAGCGAGACGTCGTGCGAGGGCAGGTCGGCGGCCAGGTCGACCACGCCGCGCGGCAGCGTCACGGGCTGCAGGAAGGCGAAGCGCCGCGAGTAGGCGTCGCTCTGGGCGAAGTCCATCAGCTGGATGTCGGGCGCGCGCAAGAGCTTCTGGACCAGCGGCGACTGCGGTGCCGAGGCCAGCACGACGACATCGAGCAGGCCGGCCTGCAGCGCCTCGGTGGCGGGGGTCTGCTCGAGATTCGACAGGTTCAGCGCGGCCGGGTCCATGTGGTTGGCGCGGAACATCCGGTCCATGATGTCGGGCACGCCGCTGCCGGCCTTGTCGACGTTGATGCGCAGGTCCTTGAACTGCGTCAACGACGTCAGCGTGCCGGTCTTGCGGTCGATGCGTTTCGCCGCATCGGTGCGGTAGAAGAACCACAGCGGCTCGAAGAACAGACTGCCGAGCGAGGTCAGGCCACCCTGCTCGTCCTTCACCGGGTCGGCGCTGCCGCCGCGCACGAAGGCGACGTCGGCCCCGTCGCTGCGCAGCAGTTCCAGGTTGTCGAGCGAGCCGTCGGTGGGCTTGAGTTCGACCTCGATGCCGTTGGCCTTGAGCGCCTCCGCATAGCGTTTGCCGAATCCGGCATAGGCGCTGCCCGCAGGCCCGGTGGCGAGCACCACGCGTTGGGGCGGCTGCGGCTGCAGCCACCAGTAGGCGGCGACCAGCAGGGCGATGACGAGGAAGATGACGGGCCCGGCGGAGGCGATCAGGTCGCGGATCGAGAGCAGGAACAGGCGGATGGCTTGGGGCATGCGGCGGCAGGTAGGAACGGGGCTCGTGAACGCCGCGGGCGCGGCAGCGCATTTTCTGTGCTTTCCGGTCCGGGCTGGTTACAAAGCGCGTGCGACACATGCACATGCACATGCACATGCGAGGGCCACGGGCCTAGCAAGGCTTTGGCGATGCGTCAATCCATCCGCCAGGTTATTGTTGCCCGGGCTGCACACGCGCCCAATGCATGGACTGAAGACCTCGTTTCGCCGGACCATGAAGAACCTCAAGACCCGACTGCTGTTCGCGGGCAAGCTGCTCGTGGCCTTGCTCGCGATCGCCGTGCTGCTGCTGATCGCCGGGCGCGACCTGTTCACGCTCATCTCGCCGGTGAAGCTGCTGCTGTATTCGGGGCTGGGCGCGCTGCTGCTGATCGGCGTCGTGTCGGTGCAGGCCGCGGCCCTTTGGACTATGTCTCCCGCCGAGTGCGCTCAGGGCAAGTCCACGGCTGCGGGAAAGTAGCTCTCGCCGATGCGCAGCGAGCGCGCGGCCCGCACCGCGCGCACGGTCGCCAGTGCCACC
Source organism: Variovorax sp. M-6 (assembly GCF_052114385.1). Taxonomy (NCBI): domain Bacteria; kingdom Pseudomonadati; phylum Pseudomonadota; class Betaproteobacteria; order Burkholderiales; family Comamonadaceae; genus Variovorax; species Variovorax sp. M-6. The sequence goes on from NZ_JBFREQ010000015.1 coordinate 91,870, forward strand.
ACTTCGGCTGCCATCGTGCTGAGCACCGTCATGCCCGGCGCGTCGTCGCCCTCGAGCGGCACGCGGCCGGTGGCCAGCGCGAACAGCGTATCGCCGTCGCTCATCGTGTGGACCGGATTGATCGCGCGCGCCAGGCCGTCGTGGGCGACGGTGGCGAGCCGGTTGGCCTGCACCTTGGTCAGCACCGCGTCGGTCGCGACCACGCCCAGCGTGGTGTTGGTGCCGGCCAGCAGCGGCTTGGGCAGCACGCCGCGCAGCAGCGCGCGGCGGGTGTCGAGCAGGGCGCTGCCGTCCTCGGTGCGCGCGCCCGCAACGACCTGCGCGGTGTCCGGATCGATCACGTCGCCGAGCGCATTGCAGGCGATCAGCGCACCGACCGTGACGCCCTTGACGGTGATCGACGCGGTGCCGATGCCGCCTTTCATGGCCCGGTCGATGCCGAACAGCTTGCCGACCAGCGCGCCGCTGCCGGCGCCCACATTGCCTTCGGCCGGCGCCGCCCGCGATGCCGCCTCGCAGGCGGCGTAGCCGGCGTCGGCATCGGGCCGGATGCGCGCATCGCCGACCGGCAGGTCGAACAGCACGGCGGCCGGAATGATCGGCAGGGTGCCGAAGCGCACGTCGAGGCCGATGCCGCGCTCCTCCAGCCAGCGCATGGCGCCGTCGGCCGCGGCCAGCCCCCAGCCGCTGCCGCCCGCGAGCATGACGCCGTGGACCTGCTGGACCAGGTTGCCCGGCGCGAGCAGGTCGGTCTCGCGGGTGCCGGGCGCCGCGCCACGCACGTCCACACCCGCGACCGCGCCTTCGCGCGCGAGGATGACGGTGCAGCCGGTGGGCCGGCGAGGATCGGAGTAGTGGCCGACTTCGATGCCGGCGACGTCGGTGATGGCGCCTGGCGCCGCGGGTGAGGATTGATCAGACATCGGCTGCGATTATCGGGCGCGCTGCGCGGCTTGCCGATCCCGGTCGCCGCTGCGATGATTCAAACCCTGAAGTCACTTGAAGGTCATCCGATGACGACTGCGAATTTCCCCGGAACGCCCGCCTATCGTATCGGCGATGCGGCGGCGCGCAGCGGCGTGACCGCGGCCAACATCCGCTATTACGAAAAGGAGGGGCTGATCGCCCCGCCCGGCCGGGGCGACAACAGCTACCGTTTCTACAGCGACGGCGACGTGCACCGCCTGCGCTTCATTCGCCTCTGCCGCGCAATGGACATGTCGCTCGACGAGGTGCGCACCCTGCTGGCGCTCGACCTGCGCAGCAAGGCCGATTGCGACGCGGCCTGCGTCGCGCTCGATGCCCACCTGGGCCATGTGCGCGAACGGCTGCGCGAACTGCGCTCGCTCGAGAAGGACCTGATCGCCCTGCGCGACTGCTGCGACGGCACCGATGCCAAGTGCCACATCATCGAGACGCTGCATGCGCGCGCCGATCGCCAGCCCGCGGCACCCGCGCAGCGTGCACGCGCCGCGCGCCATGTCTGAAACCGCGCCGTCGGCGCAGCAGCTCAGCGTCGTTTGGCCGGCAGCGGGAAGCCGCGCTCGCCGAGCAGGTCGCGCAGGATCGCCGGGTCGTCCGTGATGATTCCGTCCACACCCCAGTCCAGCAGCCTCGTCATGTCGACGCGCTGGTTCACGGTCCAGGGCAGCACCGCCAGGCCGAGCGCATGGGCTTCCTGCACCAGCGCCGGCGTGAGCTCGCCGTACGCCGGCGACCAGATCACCGGGCCGCCGCCGTCGCCGGCCGCGGCCTTCACGAGCTTCGGCACCGAACCGAAATCCTCGAACTTCAATCCCGCGGTCCAGCGGCTGTCCTTGAGCGTCCGCGCGCTCGTCAGATAGGCGCGCGGCAGCCCGGGCGCGTCGCGGCCGACGAGGGCCAGCGAGCGCCAGTCGAAGCTCTGGACCGTCACGCGCTGCGCCATGCCGGCCTTGTCGATTTCGGCCAGCAGGGCGCGGACCATCTGTTCGGGGGATGCGGTCTCTTCCGGGCGGTCCGGGTCCAGCTTGGTCTCGATATTGAAGCGGACCGCGGTCGCGCCGAGTTCGTTGACGCGCGCGAACAGCGCGGCCAGCGTCGGAATGCGTTCGCCGTCGGCCCAGAGCTGCTTGGGGAAGGGCTTGCCGTAGCTGCTCGCGGGATCGATCCGGCCGACGTCGTAGGTCTGCAGCTGCGCCAGCGTCATCGAGCGGATCGACGGTCCCTTGGCCTTGAGAAAGGCGCCGCGGGCGTCGCGCGTATGGTCGGGGTTCAGCACGGTGTCGTGCGAAATGACCACCACGTTGTCGGCACTCAGGCCGATGTCGAGTTCGAGCGTGGTGACGCCGATCTCGATCGCGTGGGAGAACGCGCTCAGCGTGTTCTCGGGCGCCAGCGCGCGGCCGCCGCGGTGCGCCTGCAGGTCGATCTGCCGTGGGTTGACGGGCGCGGGCGCGGGCGCGGGCGCGACGCAGCCGGCCATCAGCGCCGCTGAAACGAGCCAGGGTGCGAAGCGGCCGCAACCGCGCATGGCCCGGCGCGTCATTTCAGTTCCACCGTGATGCCGTCGTCCTGCACCGTGATGGCGCCGATCTCGTAGGTCTTGCGCCCGACGGTGAGTTCTTCGGGCTTGAAGGTGCGCAGCGGCTGGTCGCGCAACAGCTCCTGAGCGACCATCGCGCCGATCTGCTGCAGCCGCTCGGCATCGCGGCCGCCCAGGCCCTGCAGCTCGATCCGGTCGGCCTGCGGCCGGTCGAGCCGCACGGCGCGCGCGGTGGCGTCGTACTTGAGCGCGCTGCTCACCGAGACCAGGCCTTCCACCGAGGGCGGAAGCAGCAGCGGGCTGGCGATCGAGAGCACCGCGGTGATCGCCGCCCGGTTGTTGCGGGCGTCGAGCGACAGCTGCGGATCGCGCAGCGCCACCGTGAAGATCTCGGCATAGCGCTGCTGCACCGGGAAGCGCTTGGCGACCTGCGCCTGCAGTTCGTCGCGGCTGGCGGTGTATTCGCTGGTGAAGAAGTTGAAGCCGGCCAGCGCGGCGAGCGGGGCGGGCAGGGCCGCGGCGCCCAGCAGGGCGCGCAGCAGCCGTCGACGGGAAAAGTGCGAGCGAAGTGGCATACCGCTCGGAGCTTGCCACAGGCCGCGGGTTCCCGGCCGCGAAACCTCAATCGTGCAACGATGAAAGAAACTGTTGCAGCTCGGGCGTGCGCGGATTTCCGAACAACTCCGCCGGCGGTCCCATCTCGTGCACCCGGCCCTGGTGCATGAAGATCACGCGGTCGCTCACCTTGCGGGCGAAACCCATCTCGTGCGTGACCATCAGGAGCGTCATGCCTTCGACCGCGAGCGATTCCACCACCCGAAGCACCTCGCCCACGAGTTCGGGGTCGAGCGCCGAAGTGATCTCGTCGCACAGCAGCACCGCGGGCTCCATCGCCAGCGCGCGGGCGATCGCCACGCGCTGCTGCTGGCCGCCCGAGAGCTGGTCCGGCATGGCGTCGAACTTCTCGGCCAGGCCGACGCGGGCGAGCAGCTTGCGCGCCTGCGAGGCGGCCTCGATGCGGCTGCGCTTCTTGACCAGCGTCGGCGCCAGCATCACGTTGCGCCCGACCGTCAGGTGCGGGAACAGGTTGAAGCTCTGGAAGATCATGCCGACGTGCTGGCGCAGCTCGCGCATGGCCATCGCGCTCTCGTGCAGCAGCGGCTTGCCGTCGACCGTGAGCGAACCTTCCTGGAACACCTCGAGGCCGTTGATGCAGCGCAGGAGCGTGCTCTTGCCCGAGCCGCTCTTGCCGATGATGGCGATCACCTCGCCGCGCCGGACCTCGAGGTCGATGCCCTTGAGCACCTCGTTGCTGCCGTAGGACTTGCGCAGCGCGGTGACGCGAACGATGGGCGCGGCCGACACCCTGGCGGCGGGTGCGGCTTCGGCTGCGGAGGCTTCAGCGACGAGCGACATTGATTCTCCTCTCGAGGTTCCGGGCGTACAGGCTCACGGGAAAGCACAGCACGAAATAGAGCAGGGCGACGCAGCTGAACACCACGAAGGGCTTGAAGGTCGCGTTGGAGATCATGCTGCCGGCCTTGGTGAGCTCGATGAAGCCGATCACCGAGGCCAGCGCCGTGCCCTTGATCACCTGGACCAGGAAGCCGACCGTCGGCGCCACCGCGATGCGGCTGGCCTGCGGCAGGATCACGTGGCGCATCTGCTCGCCGAAACTCAGCGCCAGGCTGCCCGAGGCCTCCCACTGGCCCTTCGGGATCGAGGCCACGCAGCCACGCCAGATCTCGGCGAGAAAGGCGCTGGTGTAGAGCGTGAGCGCCACCGAGGCCGCGGTCCAGGCCGAGACGTCGATGCCGAACAGCGCGATGCCGAAGTACGCCAGGAACAGCTGCATCAGCAGCGGCGTGCCCTGGAACACCTGCACGTAGAGGCCGATCAGCCGATCGACGACGGGCCCGCCCGACAGCCGCGCGAACAGCAGCAGGCCGCCGACCACGCCGCCGCCGACGAAGGCGATCAGCGACAGCGCCACCGTCCAGCGCAGCGCCAGCAGCAGGTTGCGCAGGATGTCCCAGAGCGAGAAGTCGGTCATGGGCGCCTCACCGTCCGAAGAAGTACTTTGGCCCGGCCCAGTTGAGCAGGCGGCGCGCGCCCACGGACAAGGCCAGGTAGATCACCGTGGCGACGATGAAGGCCTCGAAGGCGCGGAAGTTGCGGCTCTGGATCAGGTTGGCGGCGTAGCTCAGTTCCTCGGTCGAGATCTGGCTGCAGACCGCCGAACCCAGCATCACGATGATGATCTGGCTCACCATCGCGGGCCAGACCTTCTTCATCGCCGGCGGCAGCACCACGCGCATGAACACCTGCACCTTGTCGAGCGCCAGGCTCACGGCGGCTTCGATCTGGCCGCGCGGCGTGGCCTCGATGCCGGCGCGGACGATCTCCGTGGCATAGGCGCCGAGGTTCAGCACCATCGCGATCACCGACGCCACTTCGGGCGACAGCTTGAAGCCGGCCGCCGGCAGTCCGAAGAAGATGAAGAACAGCTGCACGATGAAGGGCGTGTTGCGGATCAGCTCCACATAGCTGCCCACCACCCAGCGCAGCCAGGTCGGGCCGCTGGCGCGGGCCCAGGCGCATCCCACGCCCACCCCCATGCCGATCACGGTCGCGATCGCCGTGAGCCCCAGCGTCCACAGCACGCCCCTGACGAGCAGGGCCCATTGGCCGAGGACGGCGCCGAAGTCGAATTCGATGCCCATGGGAAGCCGTCGCGGTCAGACCGGCAGGTCGCCGGCCGGGCGGCCCAGCCATTTCTTGGCCATGGCGTCGAGCGTGCCGTCCTTCTTGGCGTTGGCGATGATCTCGTTGACCTTGGCCTTCAGGGGCTCCTCGCCCTTCGCGATGCCGATGAAGCAGGGACTGTCCTTGAGCAGCAGCTTGTACTCTGCGCCGAGCTGCGGATTCTTCTGCATCATGTCGCCGGCGACCGCGGCGCTGGTGGCCAGGGTCTGCGTCTGGCCGGCCACGAAGGCGGCGATGGTGGCGTTGTTGTCCTCGAAGCGCTTGTATTCGAGGCTGGCCGGCGCGACCTTGGCGAGCTCCTGGTCCTCCATCGCGCCGCGCGTCACGGCGACCGTCTTGCCGCCCATGTCGGCGAAGCTCTTGACGTTGAGGCTCTTGGCCGCGTAGACCGCCTGGAAGAAGGGCGCATAGGCGGCCGAGAAGTCGATCACTTTCTCTCGCTCCGCGTTCTTGCCGAGCGTGGAGATCACCAGGTCGGCCTTGCGGGTCTGGAGGTAGGGGATGCGGTTGGCGCTGGTCACCGGCACCAGCTCCACCTTGACGCCGAGCTTGCCCGCAATCAATTGCGCCATCTCGACATCCAGGCCCTGCGGCGTCATGGTCCTGTCGACCGAGCCGTAGGGCGGGTAGTCGGTCGGCACCGCGATCTTGATGAGCTTCGCCTTCATCACCTGGTCGAGCGCGCTCTGGGCGTGCGAGACGCCGGTGGCGAGCAGTGCGGTCGCGGCGAGGGCGAGGGCGAGCGCGAGGCTGCGCTTGGAATGCTTCATGACAGGGCTCCTGGGTCGGTCGATGGATGGTCGGGTGAAGGAACGGCCGCGGCCGCCTTGCATCCCCTTTGGAGGAGCCGGTATGCAAGAGCTGTGCCTTGCGCTGCGCCCGCAGCGTTTCGACGCTGCTTGCCTGCCGGTCCGCCAGCGCCGACGGGTGACCCAAAAAAAAGGCCCGCACGAGGCGGGCCGAACCTTGATTGCACTTGCAGCAATGACTAGCAACTCGATTTTCGCGCTGTCCGGCCCGTTCGGGTGTGAAATTTTCGACAGTCCCCGACTGTTACCTGGCCCTGCTACAAGCCCATGAGCTCGGAGATCCTGCGCACCACGGATTTCGAGACCGGCCTCGGTCGGAGCGTCGGAAGCGGTGGCGGGGCCCGGCGGGCAGCCAGCGACTCCAGCGCTTCGGCCACCCGGATCGAAGCGCCGTCGGCCCGCCGCCTCCAGGCCCTGGCGACCTGAACCAGTTCCGTGGGGCTCAGCGGCCGCGGAGGGCGGTCCTCGGCGGAGGGCAGTCCCTGCCTGCGCGCAGAGGCTTCGGGCAGCAAACGGGGCCGCCGGCGTCCAAAAAGGCCGTCGGGCGCGGGATCGGGCCGCCGGGAAAAGTGCAAGGACTCCATGTAACCCATTTTTACTACATTTCGCGCGCGATGGAAGCGCGCGAAAGGCATAGGGCGTTGATCAGATGTCGGCCAGCACGGGGGCCAGCAGCTTCGCCGCCCCTTCGAGAAGCGCGAACTCCTCGTCGGACAGAGGCAGCGGCGCGGCGTCGAAATGGCTCAGCGTGCCCCACAAGTCGCCGGCCAGGGAGACCAGGGGGACGCTGTGATAGGAGACGACCACGCCCCGGTAGGCATGGCCTTCCAACCTCGCGTCGACGGACGAGTCGTCGGTGCGGAAGGCGCCGTCGCGCAGAACGAACTGGCAAAAGCTCTTGTCGAAGGGCACCGCGGCGAGGAAATCCGGCCTCATCTTGCCCGCCTTGTCGTGCAGCAGGACATTCCTCAGCACCGGACCGGCAAAGCGATAGACCGCGGTGTACCGATGGGGGACGCCGGCATTGAGGTAGGCCAGGGCCTGCGACGGCCCCTCGGCATCGAGGACTGCTGAAAACGCTTGCAGGTCGCGAGCCATGGCCATGCCGCGTCGTTGCGCAGGTGCTACTTCGCTTCCATCGACGCCAGGGACTGCCTGCTGTTCTCCGCCAGGAAGCCGGGCGCCGCGCTCAGCAAACCGGCGGCCTCTTCGACCAGGCGACGGATCAGCTCACCGGCACGCGGGACGTCGTGAATCAGGCCGGATGCCTCGCCCGCGATCACGGCGGCCGTGTCGAAATCGCCCGAGACTCGTGCTGCGGCGTATCGCTCGCCTTCCGTGCCCAGCGCACGCATCAGATCGAGTTCCCGTCCCGCCCAGCGCCGCAGGTGCTCGTTGTACAGGCATCGGCCCGTGAACGGCGCGGGCCAGACGTTGCGGCGCGAGATGTCGAAGACGACGCTGCGCAGGCTGTCGTCGCCGCTCGCCTCGACGATGCGGCGCTTGGCGGCGTCGAAGCCTGCAGCCTCCACCGTGGCGTAGAAGCGCGTGCCGAGGGCCACGCCGCTGGCGCCGAGCATCAGGGCGGCCGCCAGGCCGCGCCCATCGGCAATACCGCCAGCCGCCACGACCGGCACATCCGGTCCCGCGAGGTCCACCAGCGCCGGCACCAGCGCCAGGCTGCCGCGGCTGACGCCATGGCCGCCGGCCTCGGCGCCTTGAGCCACCAGGATGTCGGCGCCGGCGTCCAGCGCCTGGCGGGCCATGGCCTCGGTCTGCACCTGGCAAACCAGCTTCGCGCCCGCGGCCTTGATGCGCGGCGCGAACGGCGCCGGGTCGCCGAACGACAGCCAGACGGCGCTCGGGCCCTGTTCGAGCGCGATCTCCAGCAGGCGGGGCTGGCGCGCCAGGCTCCAGGTGATGAAGCCGACGCCGAACGGGCAATGGGTCTTTCTGGCCGCGGGCACGAGGGCTGCGAGTTCGCGCAGCAGCCATCCTTCCTCACCATAGCCTCCTCCCAGAAAACCGTAGCCGCCGGCCCGGATGACGGCCGCCGCCAGCGGGGCATCGGCCACCAGGTCCATGGGGGCCAGCAGGACGGGGTGCTCGATGTCGAGCAAGCGCGTGACGGCGGTCTGGAGTTGCATGCGATCCCTCGGATGGAAGCCCTCAGCTTAGTGGCCGGCTCGTGTTTCTGGAAGCGAGAGACCGAAGCGCGGGACGCCTGACATCCCCAATCCGGAGGAGGCCGCCGCGCGGCGCGCGCTTCAGTCCATCTTGGCGCCCGAAGCCTTCACGGCCTTGTCCCAGCGCGGCGTTTCCGCAGCCAGGAACCTGGCGAAATCCTCGCTGCCGAGGAAGGCCGGGTCCGCACCCTGGCTCACCATGCGTTCGCGCACCTCGGGACTGGTCAGTACCTGCCTGAAGGCATCGCTGAGCTTGGCGACCACGTCCTTCGGGGTGCCCGCGGGCGCCAGGAAGCCATAGAAGCCGACCACCTCGAAGCCCTTGATGCCGGCCTCGATCACGGTCGGCACGTCGGGCAGCGCCGGGTTGCGCGCCGCGCTGGTGACGGCCAGGGCGCGCACCTTGCCCTGCTTGTGGTAGTTGGCCGCCTGCGGGATCGACTCGGCCATGAACTGCACCTGGCCGCCCATCAGGTCGGTGAAGGCCGGCGCGCTGCCGCGGTAGGGGATGTGGACCATGAAGAGGCCGGTGGCGCTCTTGAACATCTCGGGCACCAGGTGGCTGATGCCGCCGTTGCCGGCCGAGCCGTAGTTGATCTGGCCCGGGCGGGCGCGGGCGTAGTCGACGAACTGGCGCAGGTCGTTCACCGGCAGCTTGGGCGTCACCAGCAGCGCGAGCGGTTGCATCGCGGTGCGTGCGATCGGCGTGAAGTCCCGCAGCGTGTTGTAGGGCAGCTTCGCGTAGAGCGCGCCGTTGATCACCGCCACGCCGGTGTTGGCCAGCATCAGCGTGTAGCCGTCGGGAGCGCTCTTGGCCACCGCCTCGGCGCCGACCGAGCCGCCAGCGCCCGGCTTGTAGTCGACGATCACGGGCTGGCCCAGCACCGCCTGCAGCCGGTCGGTGAGCAGGCGCGCGTGCTGGTCGAGCGGGCCGCCGGCCGGAAAGCCGATGACGACCTTGATGGGCTTGTCGGGAAAGGCGGCCAGGGCGGCGGCCGAAGCCGTCAGCCACAGCAGCGCGGCGATGCCTTTTCGGGCGATGTTCATGGGTGTCTCCTCGTTGCGAGGGGATCATAAACAGCGCCGCTGCGGCGGCCGGGGCTTCAGGACTTGAGCGTGGCCTTGAAGGTGATCTCCGGCACGCTGGCCAACGCCTTCGACAGCGGGCAGCCTTCCTTGGCGCCGGCCGCGAGCTGCTGGAACTTCGCCTCGTCGACGCCCGGCACCACGGCCTCGAGTTCGAGCTGGATGCGGTCGATCTTGAAGCCCGGGCCGTCCTTGGCCAGGCGCACGGCTGCCTTGGTGTCGATCGAGGTGGCCGTGAGGCCGGCGCCTTCGAGCGCGAAGGCGAAGGCCATCGTCAGGCAGCCGGCGTGCGCCGCCCCGAGGATCTCCTCGGGGTTGGTGCCGCGCTTGTCGTCCTCGAAGCGGCTCGCGAAGCCGTAGGGGTAGTCCTTCAGCGCACCGGTCTCGGTGCTGATCTGGCCCTTGCCGGTCTTGCCGGCGCCTTCCCAATGAACGCTTGCGTGCTTGTCTGCGGGCATGGAAGCTCCTCGTCGAATGGGTTGAGAGCCTGCTCTTTTACGGCAGATCGCGCGCGGCGTCTGTCGGCCGATGGCGGTAGTCGCGCCGGCCCGGTGGCCGAAGTCGCTCAGGTGACGCGCGTCGGGGCTTCCCCGATGCGGCAAGGCCACGGGGCATCGTAGGCTCGCACGCACTTAGGAGACTGTATGGATCGCCCGCATTTCAAGTTCTGGCCCCAGCGCCTGCCCCGTTCGATCACCGTGCCGGCGACCTCGCTGTGGCACAACCTGGCGGTCAACGCCGCGCGCTATCCGGCCAAGCCCGCGCTGGTCTTCTTCGGCAGCGAGATCGGCTACGGCGAGTTCGCCGCGCAGGCCGAACGGCTGGCGGGCACGCTGCATGCACTGGGCGTGCAGCGCGGCGACCGGGTGATCCTCGACATGCAGAACTGCCCGCAGCTGGTGATCGCGCATTTCGCGATCCTGCGCGCCAACGCCGTCGTGGTGCCGGTCAACCCGATGAACCGGGCCGAGGAGCTCAAGCACTACATCACCGACCCCGACGCGAAATTCGCGATCACCACAGCCGACCTGGCGCCCGAGCTGGCCAAGGCCAGCAACGCGCTCGATCCCAAGGACCGGCTGGCGCACATGATCGTCACCCAGTTCACCGACACCTTCGACCCCGAGGTGACGGGCGACGAGGCGCCGGCGCCGGCCTGGCGCGACTGGCTCCTGACCCGGCACCCCATGCCGACGCTGGAAGGCGGTGCGGTGATGACCTGGACCGATGCGCTGGCCGCCGGCCATGCGCCGCCCGAGCACGTGGTGGGCGCCGACGACATGGCGCTCCTGCCCTACACCAGCGGCACCACCGGCCTGCCCAAGGGCTGCGTCCACCACCATTCGAGCCTGATGCACAACGCCTGCGCCAGCCAGCTGTGGGGCCTGGGCTCGGCCGAGGTGGTGGTCCTGGCCGTGGTGCCGATGTTCCACATCACCGGCGTGGTCAGCATGATGCACACGACGGTGCTGGTCGGCGGCACGCTGGTCATCATGCCGCGCTGGGACCGCGACGTCGCCGGGCGCCTGATCTCGCGCCGCAAGGTCACGAGCTGGACCAACATCCCGACCATGGTCATCGACCTGATGGCCAGCCCCAATTTCGCTAGCTACGACCTGAGCAGCCTGAGCTACATCGGCGGCGGCGGGGCCGCGATGCCGCAGGCCGTGGCGCAGCGCCTGTTCGAGCAGTTCGGCCTCAAGTACCAGGAAGGCTACGGCCTCACCGAGACTGCCGCGCCCTCGCACGCCAACCCCTTCGAGAACCCCAAGCAGCAGTGCCTGGGCATCCCCTACATGAGCACCGACGCGCGCGTGGTCGACCCCGACACGCTGGTCGAGGTGCCGGTCGGCGAATCGGGCGAGATCATCATCCACGGCCCCGAGGTGTTCCAGGGCTACTGGAAGCGCCCCGACGCCACCGCCGCCGCCTTCGTCGAATTCGAGGGCAAGCGCTTCTTCCGCTCCGGCGACATGGGCCGCATGGACGAGGACGGCTACTTCTTCATGACCGACCGCCTCAAGCGCATGATCAACGCGAGCGGCTTCAAGGTCTGGCCGGCCGAGGTCGAGCTGCTGATGTTCCGCCACCCGGCGATCCAGGAAGCCTGCGTGATCGGCATCAAGGACGCCTACCGCGGCGAGTCGGTCAAGGCGGTGGTGGTGCTGCGCGCCACCCACAAGGACACGACCGAGCAGCAGATCATCGACTGGTGCCGCGAGAACATGGCGGTCTACAAGGTTCCGCGCGTGGTGCAGTTCGTCGACGTGCTGCCCAAGAGCGGCAGCGGCAAGGTGATGTGGCGGCTGCTGCAGGAGGCCGAGAGCGGCGGCTAGGGCCTAGTCGAACTCGACCTCGGCCTCGATCTCGACCGGGATGTCGAAAGGCAGCTCGGCCAGGCCGACGGCGCTGCGCGCGTGGGCGCCGGCCTCGGGCCCGTAGAGCTCGAGGATCAGGTCGGAAAAGCCGTTGATCACCGCCGGCATCCGGTTGAAGCCCGGCGCCGCGTTGACCATGCCGAACACCCGCGTCCAGGCCGTCACACGATCGAGGTTGCCGAGGGTGCGCTGCAGGCTCGCGAGAATGCCCAGCGCGGTCAGGCGCGCCGCCTCGTAGCCCTGCTCGACGCTGAGTTCGCGCCCGACCTTGCCCAGGGGCAAGGCGAAGCCGCCGTCGCTCGCGATCGGTCCGTGGCCCGAGACCAGGGCGCGGCGGCCGACCAGCCGCACCCAGGGGAAGGGCAGCACCACGCCGGGCGGCAGCTTGGCGGACGGCGGCAGCACCAGTCCCAGGGCCTGCAGTTTCTGTTCGATGCGTGTCATTGGATCTTCTCCTTGGCGCGGACGTCCGCCACCACCCGGGCATGTCGCTGAAAGCTCCAGTAGGCGCTGGCCCAGTCCATCAGCACCACGAAGCGGTTGCGGAAACCGATCAGGAAGTAGATGTGCGCGAACAGCCAGAACAGCCAGGCCGCCTTGCCCGCGAAACGCAGCGCCCCGAAGGGGGTGCCGAGGTCGACCACGGCCGAATTGCGCCCGATGGTGGCGAGGTTGCCGTAGTCGCGGTAGCGGAAGGGCTCGGTCGGCTGGCCCGCGATCCGCCGCAGGATGTTCGAGGCCGCGGCGCGTCCCATCTGCTTGGCGCCGGGCGAGACTCCGGGCACGGGGGTCGGCTCCTTGCCGGGCAGATGGCTCATCGCCGCGGCGAGGTCGCCGACCACGCTGATGTCCGGGCGGCCGGGAAGGCTGAGGTCGGGCAGCACCTTGACGCGGCCGGCGCGGTCGGTCTCGGCGCCGGTGGCCGCGGCCAGCATCCGGCCGAGCGGCGAGGCGGCGACGCCGGCGGCCCAGATCACGCAGCCGCAGTCGATGCGGTGGCTGCCGAGGCCGGCGCCGCCATCGCTGAAGGGCGAGGCGATCTGCAGCCCGGTGGCGTCGATGGCGGTGACGCGGGCGTTGAGCCGGACCTGCACGCCGAGCTTCTGCAACTGTTCCAGCGCGCGCTGGCTCAGCGCCTCGGGCATGGCCTGGAGAACGCGGGCACCGCCCTCGATCAGCAGCACCTCGGCGCTGCTCGGGTCGATGTTGCGGAACTCGCCTTCCAGCGTGTGGCGCGCGATCTCGGCCAGCGTGCCGGCCATCTCGACGCCGGTGGGTCCGGCGCCGATGACCGCGAAGGTCAGCAGCGCGCGCCGCCGCACCGGATCGGTCTCGATCTCGGCGGCCTCGAAGCTCACCAGCACGCGGCGGCGGATCTCGAAGGCGTCGGCCAGCGTCTTGAGGCCCGGCGCCATCGGCTCCCAGGCGTCGTTGCCGAAGTAGCTGTGGGTGGACCCGGCGGCGACGATCAGGTGGTCCCAGGAAAGCTGGCTGCCGTCGGCCAGCCGCACCGTGCGCGCCACCGGATCGATCTGCGTCGCTTCGCCGAGCAGGGTCGTGATGTTGGGCTGGCGCCGGAACAGCAGGCGTATCGGCGCCGCGATCGAAGGCGCCGCCAGGCCGGCGGTCGCCACCTGGTAGAGCAGGGGCTGGAACAGGTGATGGTTGGTCTTGTCGACGATCGTGACGTCGACGTCGGCCCGCTGCAGCTTGCGCGCGGCTTCCAGGCCGCCGAAGCCGCAGCCGATGATCAGGACATGGGGGCGACCGGAAGGCGGCGGCGAGGTCGGGGGGCTGCTCATCCGCCGGATGATACGCAGGCCCCTGGCAGGCGCCCGCGACTTGTGCCAAAGTGGCACCTCCCGCCGCGCCGGCACCCCGGTCCAGCGCCCTGGCGCGCCCTTGTCCTACGGCGTTTCCCCGCCCGCGTGGGCTAAAAGACGCGTTCGCTTCCAAATTGGAGACCCCATGAACCTGATCCGTCCGGAACTGCCGGCGGCGGAGGCATTGCGCGATCGTTTCGTGGCGGTGCGCGCGCACAGCCTCGAGCTGACCGCGCCCCTGTCGGCCGAGGACCAGTGCATCCAGTCGATGCCCGACGCCAGTCCGACCAAATGGCATCTCGCGCACACCACCTGGTTCTTCGAGACGGTGCTGCTGCAGCCGCACGCGAGCGGCTACAAGGTGTTCGACCCGCGCTTCCACTATCTCTTCAATTCCTACTACGAGGCGCTGGGCCCGCGCCACCCCCGGCCGCAACGCGGCCTGCTGACGCGGCCCTCGCTGGACGAGGTGCATGCCTTCCGCCGCCACGTCGACCGCGCGGTGCTGGCGCTGCTCGGAAAGGTGGGCGGGGCCGACTGGGCCGCCATCGAGCCGATCGTCACGCTGGGGCTGCAGCACGAGCAGCAACACCAGGAACTGATCGTCACCGACATCCTGCATGCGCTGTGGTGCAACCCCTTGCTGCCGGCTTATCGTGCGCCGGCCGGCCCGGTGCTGCGGCTGGCTTCGACGGCGCCGGCAATGACATGGCTGCCGCGGCCGGGCGGCGTGGCCGAGGTGGGCCATGGCGAGCCGGGCTTCGCCTTCGACAACGAGACGCCGCGGCACCAGGTGCTGCTGCGGCCCCATGCGATCGCCAACCGGCTCGTGAGCTGCGGCGACTACGCGCAATTCATCGCCGACGGCGGCTACCAGCGGCCGGAACTCTGGCTGTCCGAGGGCTGGGCCGCGGTGCAGGCGCAGGGCTGGCGTGCCCCGGCCTACTGGCTGGCGCCCGACGATCCGCGCCTGGCGCACGAGGGCGTGCCGGGCGGCTGGCAGGTCTTCGGCCTGCATGGCGTGCGGCCGCTGGAGCCCGAGGCGCCGGTGGCGCAGCTGAGCTTCTTCGAAGCCGCGGCCTACGCCGAATGGGCCGGTGCGCGGCTGCCGACCGAGTTCGAATGGGAGGCCGCGCACGATGCGCCCGGCATCACCCAGATGAGCGGCCACGTGTGGCAATGGACCCGCTCCTCGTACGACCCGTACCCGGGCTTCCGGCCGCTCGCGGGCATCGCGGCGGAATACAACGGCAAGTTCATGGTCGGCCAGCTGGTGCTCCGGGGCGGCAGTGTCGCGACACCGGACGGTCACACGCGGGCCAGCTATCGGAACTTCTTCCCGCCGGCCGCGCGCTGGCAGTTCTCGGGGCTGCGGCTCGCGAAGGACCTCTGATGGGCACTCCTGCATTCAACCGCCACGCTTTCCGCGCGGCGCAGCGCGCCGCGCCGCTGTCCGACTTCGCCCGCGAGCTGTTCGCGGCCCTGAGCCTCGACGCGCGCAGCATTTCGCCCAAGTTCTTCTACGACGCCCCGGGCTCGGCGCTGTTCGATCGCATCTGCGAACTGCCGGAGTACTACCCGACGCGCACCGAGCTGCGCATCCTGACCGAGTGCGCCTGCGAGATCGCGGCGCAGATCGGACCCGATGCCGAGATCATCGAGTTCGGCGCCGGATCGCTGACCAAGGTGCGGCTGCTGCTCGACGCGCTCGAGTCTCCCAGGCGCTACGTGCCGATCGACATCTCGGGCGCGCACCTGGAGGCGGCGGCCGCGCGGCTGCGCGCCGACTATCCACGACTTGCCGTGCAGCCGGTGGTGGCCGACTACACGATGCCGCTGGTGCTGCCGCCTGCGCGCGGCAAGGGCATCGGCCAGCGCGTGGGCTTCTTCCCGGGCTCGACCCTGGGCAACTTCACGCCGGACGAGGCCTTGGCCTTCCTCCAACTCGCGCATCGCCTGCTGCGCGGCGGTGGCCTGCTGCTGGGCGTCGATCTGGTCAAGGATCCGGCCTTGCTGCACGCCGCCTACAACGATGCGCAGGGCGTGACCGCCGCCTTCAATCTCAACCTGCTGCGCCGCGCCAATGCCGAGCTCGGGACCGATTTCGACCTCGATGGCTTCACGCATGCGGCTTTCTACAACTCGCCGCTGCGGCGGGTCGAGATGCATCTGGTGAGCCGCCGGCCGCAGGAAGTGACGCTCGACGGCCAACGGTTCAGCTTCGAGGAAGGCGAGACCCTGCACACCGAGAACTCGCACAAGTTCACGGTCGAGGGCTTGCGCGCGCTGGCCGTGGAGGCGGGCTTCAGGCCGGCCGCGGTGTGGACCGATCCCGACCGCCTGTTCAGCGTCCACTGGCTGCAGGCGCCGGCGGCACAATAGCGTGCTGCCCCAACTTTTTTGGCGGGCACCGGAGAATCTTGATGAAAGCAGTTTGGAACGGCGTCACCGTGGCCGAGAGCGACGACACGGTGCTGGTCGAAGGCAACCACTATTTCCCCATGGATTCGCTCAACCGCGACCATGTGACTTTCAGCAACCACAAGACCACGTGCGCCTGGAAGGGCACGGCGAACTACTTCTCGCTGCTGGTCAACGGCGAACTCCACGCGGATGCGGCCTGGTACTACGCCGACCCGAAGCCCGAGGCGGAGATGGTCAAGAACCGCGTGGCCTTCTGGAAGGACGTGAAGGTGACGGAGTGAGCACCGGATTCAATCCGCCTTTCACTCCGCCCGATCGACTCGTTCCCACCTTGCGCCAGGATGGCTACGCCGTCCTGAGTCCGCAGGGCGTGGCCGACTGGCTCGGGATGCCGCTGGCCGCGCTCGACGCACTGCATGCCGACTGGGCCCATCTGCCGCCCGACGAGTATCTGAAGGACGGCGGACGCTATCGCACGCGGCGCCATGCCTGTTTCACGATCGAGGGCGCGGCCATCGAACAGGCGCCCCACCGCGCCCATTGGCAGCCGGTCGAGTACAACGCGCTGCATGGGGGCATGCAGCGCTGGTTCGCGCCGATGGAGGCGGCGACCGTCGCGCAACCGGTCTGGCAGCAACTGATGCGCGGTCTCGGCGAGGTGGCGAGCGGCTTGCGCGGCGCGCAGCGCTGGTATGTCGAGGCGCACCAGTTCCGGATCGACACGGCCGATGGCATCGGGCGGCCGACGCCCGAGGGCGCGCATCGCGACGGGGTCGACCTGGTGGCGGTCGCGCTGGCCGGGCGCCACAACATCAAGGGCGGCGAGACGCGGGTGTTCGAGGCATCGGGCCGGCGCGGCGAGCGCTTCACGATGACCGAACCGTGGACGCTGCTGGTGCTCGACGATGCCCGCGTGATCCACGAGTCGACGCCGATCCAGCCCCTCATCGACGGCGAGCCGGGCTGGCGCGACACGCTGGTCGTCACCTGCCGATCCGGCGGCTTCCAGGGGGACTGATCGGAATTCCCGGCGCCCCGCAGTCGTCCTACAACAGCGACCTGGCCTTGGATGTAAATTCGGGGCCCGGTTCGAGCCGTCGAACCCTGTAGAGAACCAAAGAGGTCTGCCATGTTCAATCACATCCTGGTCCCGATCGATGGGTCCGACACCTCGATGCTCGCGGTCAGCAAGGCCAGCGGGCTGGCGCTGGCGTTCGGCAGTCGCATCACGCTCATCCATGTGGTGGACAACTACCCCTTCATCGGCGTCGGCGCGGACTACGCGCTGGGCCAGAACGAATACCTCGCGGCCGCCACCAGCAGCGCCAATGCGGCGCTGGCGCGCGGCGTTGCGGCCCTGGCCGCCGAGGGATTGCACAGCGACCAGCGCGTGATCGACGGCCACGTGGTGCACGAAGGCATCGTCGACACCGCGATCGCGATCGGCGCCGACCTGATCGTCATGGGCTCGCATGGCCGCAGCGGCATCGAGAAGCTGCTGCTGGGCAGCGTCACGCAACGCGTGCTGCAGGACGCGAAATGCCCTGTCCTGGTGGTCCGCGGCGATCTCAGCTGAAGGCCATCAATCGAACGGCGGCGGACTCTCGAAGCGGCACAGCCGGCCATCGACGGGGTGGATGAATTCGAGCGTTGTCGCATGCAGCAGCAGCCGCGGCGCACGTTCGCGCACCGCGTCGTCGCCGTAGAGCGCATCGCCGAGGATCGGGTGCCCGATCGACAACAGGTGCACGCGCAGCTGGTGGCTGCGTCCGGTCAGCGGTTCCAGCCAGAGGTGGCTGGCCTGGCGTTCGGGCAGTTGCCGCTTCACGCGCCAGCGGGTCTGGCTGGGCTTGCCCGCGGGGTCGATCTTCTGTAGCGGCCTGCGCGGCCAGTCGGCGGCCAGGGGCGCATCGATCAGCGACCAGTCCTCCGTGGCCGGCAGCAGGCCGTCGACGATCGCTTCGTAGCCCTTGTGCACCTGGCGCGTCGCGAACGCGTCGCCGAGCGCGCGCTGCATCTGCGGGCTGCGCGCCATCAGCACCAGGCCGCTGGTCGCCATGTCGAGCCGGTGCACCACCAGGGCATCGGGCCATTGCCGCAGCGCTCGGGCGCTCAGGCAGTCCTGCTTGTCTTCGCCCCGGCCGGGCACGCACAGCAGGCCGGCGGGCTTGTCGAGCACCAGCAGGTGAGGGTCTTCGTGGATCGGCTGCAGTTCGGTCATCGGAAGGGCGAGTCTAGAAGGCTCGGCTATCCTCGCAGCCAATGCCCGCTGCGCCGCCTGCCGTCCATCCCACCCGTTTTTCAGATCTCACGCGCGAGCGGCCCTTCATGCAGCTGTGGGTGGCGCGCCTGTTCGGCACCGCCGCCAGCCAGATGCTGCTGGTCGCGATCGGCTGGCACATGTACGAGCTCACTGGCAGCGCCTGGGACCTGGGGCTGGTCGGCCTCTACCAGTTCGTGCCGGCGCTGCTGCTGGCGCTGCTCGCGGGCCACGTGGTCGACCGCCGGCATCGGGGCCGCATCGTCGCCGCCTGCTTCTCGGTGCAGGGCGCGGTGGCGCTGATGCTGCTGCTTGCCGTGCAGGTGGCGCACGATTCGCGCGGCTTGCTGCTCGGCCTGTCGCTGGTGCTGGGGGCCGTGCGCGCCTTCCAGATGCCGGCGCAGCAGGCGCTGACGCCCTTGCTCGTGCCGCCGATGATGCTGCCGCGCGCGATGGCCTTCAGCTCGGCCGGCATGCAGGGCGCCATCATCGGCGGGCCGGCGCTGGGCGGGCTGCTGTTCGTGGCCGGCATGGGCGTGGTGTACGCCGCGGCGCTGGTCTTCTTCGCGCTGGCCGCCGCGCTGGTGCTGCGGCTGCGCTATGCCCACGCACCGCCGGCGCGCGAGCCGGTCACCCTCGCCACCGTGCTGGCCGGCGTCGACTTCATCTGGAAACGCAAGCCGGTGCTCGGGGCGGTCTCGCTCGATCTGTTCGCGGTGCTGCTGGGCGGCGCGGTGGCGCTGCTGCCGATCTATGCCAAGGACATCCTCCACACCGGGCCCTGGGGCCTGGGGCTGCTGCGCGGCGCGCCGGCGGTGGGCGCGCTCGTGACGTCGATCCTGCTGACGCGGCGTCCGGTCGAGCGTCATGTGGGCCGCGCGCTGCTGAGCGCGGTGGCGCTGTTCGGCGTCTGCATGGTGGTGTTCGGCTTGTCGCGCAGCTTCGTCGTCTCGCTGATCGCGCTCGCGGTCTCCGGTGGCGCCGACATGGTCAACGTCGTGATCCGCCAGACGCTGGTGCAACTGGAGACGCCCGATGCCATGCGCGGCCGTGTGAGCGCGGTCAACTCGATCTTCATCGGCGCCAGCAATCAGCTGGGCGAGTTCGAGTCGGGTGCCACGGCGGCGTTGCTGGGGCCGGTCGGTTCGGTGGTGGCGGGCGGCGTCGGCACCGTGCTGGTGGCCCTGGCCTGGTTCCGGCTCTTTCCGTCGCTGGCGCAGCGCGACCGGCTCGTCAACAGGCCCTAGAACTGGGAGAAGGCGTGCGGCACGTCCAGCGCGACGTCGCCGAGCGGCTCGGCCACGCAGGGCAGGATCCAGCCCTCGGCCTTCTCGTCCGCGCTGACGCCGGGCCACTCGATGCGATAGCGGATATCGCCCTCGACGAGCCTGCAGATGCAGGTGCGGCAGGTGCCGTTGCGGCACGAACTCGGCAACTCGATGCCGGCGGCGTCGGCCGCCTGCAGCAGCGTGAGATCGGCGTCGGTTTCGAAACTGAATCCGCCCGGTTCGATGCGGGCCTTCATCAGGGGCGCGGCGACGACGACTGCTGCCGCCGCTGGTCGCGCAGCATGAAGAGATAGAGGCTCTCGACCTTCTCGCGCGCCCACGGCGTCTTGCGCAGGAATTTCAGGCTGGACGCCACGCTCGGGTCGCTGGTGAAGCAGCGCAGCGGGATGCGCTCGCCCAGGCCTTCCCAGCCGTAGCAGTCCGCCAGCGCGGTCACGATGGCTTCCAGCGTGAGGCCGTGCAGGGGGTTGCGCGGCTGCGGCTGCGGGCTCGCGCTCGGGCTGGGCGCGTCGCTCACTTGTTCTTGAGCTTGCCGCGCGGGATCACCGCGGTGGTGATCGTGCGCACCGGTTCGATGGCGGCGCCTGGAGGCTTGGGGGGCGCAGTGTCCTTCTTGGGTTTCTTGGCTTCCTTGTTGCTGCGCTGCTGACTCTTTGCCATGGGGTTCTCCGGGATAGTGCGAATGCAAATGCAGCGGCAAGTTTAGCCCGCACGTTCGGCGCGGCGACAATATGGCCTTTACCGTTTCGCTCCCCCCGCATTCATGTCCGACTACGAAGTTCGCCCCGCCACCCTGCGCGATGCCAAAGCCATCGCCGAAGTCCACGCCGCTGCCGCCCGTGCCGCCTACGAGGGCATCCTGCCCGAAGACGAACTGCGCGCGCTGGCGCCCGCCACCCGCGAAGCCAAGTGGCGCGAGGCCATCGAGTTCAGCGAACCGCAGGTCCAGGTCGCGGTGCTTGACGGCGAGGTCGTCGGCTTCGTCGGCTTCGACCGCTCGCGCGACGCCAAGACGCCATCGACCACCGGCGAGATCTGGGCCATCTACGTGAAGCCCGAGCACTGGGACAAGGGCGTCGGCGTCGCCCTGTGGGACGCAGCCCGCGACGGCCTCGAGGAGGAGGGCTGCACCGTGGTCACGATCTGGGTGCCGCTGCGCAACGATCGCGCGATGCGCTTCCACGAGCTGGCCGGCTTCAAGCGCGAGATGAAGACCGCGAAGACCACGGCCATCGGGAGCGTGAAGATCGAGGAGATCCGCCTCAAGCGCAACGTCTGAGCACGAGCGCTCCATGGCCTCCAGCCTGCTGCTGCTGCTCGACGACATCGCGACGGTGCTCGACGATGTCTCGGTGTTGACCAAGGTCGCCGCCAAGAAGACCGCCGGCGTCCTCGGCGACGACCTGGCGCTGAATGCGCAGCAGGTGGCGGGCGTCCGGGCCAACCGCGAGTTGCCGGTGGTCTGGGCGGTCTGCAAGGGCTCTTTCGTCAACAAGGCGATCCTGGTGCCGGCCGCGCTGGCGATCGGTACCTGGCTGCCCTGGCTGGTGACGCCGCTGCTGATGATCGGCGGCGCCTTCCTGTGCTTCGAGGGCTGCGAGAAGCTCGCGCACAAGTTCCTGCACAAGAAGGAGCATGCCGCCGACACCGCGCGGCACGAGCAGGCGGTGGCCGGCGAAGACGTCGACCTGGTGACGGTCGAGAAGCAGAAGATCAAGGGCGCGGTGCGCACCGACTTCATCCTCTCCGCCGAGATCATCGCGATCACGCTGGGGACGGTGCAGGGTCAGCCCTTCCTGACGCAACTGTCGGTGCTGGTGGGCATCGCGCTGATCATGACCGTCGGCGTCTACGGCCTGGTCGCGGGCATCGTGAAGCTCGACGACGCGGGGCTTTACCTGAGCCGGCGCGAAGGCGCGGGCGCGCGCGCCCTGGGGCGCGGCATCCTCGCGGCGGCACCCTGGCTCATGAAGGGACTCTCGATCGCCGGCACTGCGGCGATGTTCCTGGTCGGCGGCGGCATTCTGGTGCATGGCGTGCCGGCGCTGGCCCATGCGGTCGACGCCTGGGCCGCCGACGCCGGCGGCCTGCTGCGCGCCCTGGCCTCGATGGGCGCCAACGCCGCGGTCGGCATCGTCGCCGGCAGCATCGTGCTGGCCGGGGTCGAACTCGTGAAGAGGATGCGCGCGGGCCTTTGAGCACGCGCGAAGCGAGCGCGCGGGGGCTCAGCGACCCTTGGATCTGGCGCGCTGAACCAGGTCCAAGCCCACCAGCGCGATGCCCAGCACCAGCGCGAACCAGCCCACCACGTAGGCCCCGCCGACCGTCTCGCGCCAACCCGGCGACGAGAGGAAGGTCGGCGCGATCAGCACCGCCGCGCCGATGAGGATGCACATGATTCCGCGCTCGAGAGTGCGCGGGTTCCGGGAGGGTCGTCTGGATGCCATCGGCCGAGTTTACGGCCCGGGACATGGTGTTTCGCCCGCAGGTCCGCTGCGGCACGTGTAACGATTTTGGGACGATGTTTGATCAGCCTCCGGACGCAACGCGCCTGGCTATGCCGCACTAACAGAACCCCTCGGGCTGTGACTTTGTTGCTATCTGAACTGTAGCGTTCTTTAAATTGCACGCACCAATTTCGTGCAATTCGTGAATTTGTTCCGCTGAAAAAGAGTACCTAAGGATTACATTCGTAAGTACTCATTTCGCCCTTGGGCGTTTCATTTTCGGAAGAGCATCTGCATGAATCGCGTTTTCAGTGTCGTCTGGAACTCCTCGCTCCAGATCTGGGCCGTGGCCTCCGAGCTGGCCTCCGGCGCCGGCAAGTCCGCCACCCGCAGCGTCAGGCTGCCCTCGTCCCCGAACGCCAGGCCGTTCCAGCGCATCGCGACCCTGCAAGTCGCCATGGCCGCTGCCTTGCTCGGCTTCGGCGGCGCCGCGGCAGCCGCATGCTCGACCAGCGGCGCGGTGATCACCTGCGCCGCCGGCAGTCCCCAGGGGGTCACGGTGGGCAGCGGCCCGGCCACCGCATCGGACACCTCCGTCATCGTCGAGTCCGGGGCCCTGATCAGCACCGGTGCCCAGGCCGCGATCAGCATCGGCAGCCAATCCAGCATCGAGATCCGCAACGGCGCCACGGTCGAGAACGTCGCCCCGGTCGGCGCCGACGGCTTCTATGGCGTGGGCACGGGTGCCAACACCATCGAGATGCACTCGAACAACACGCTGACCATCGGCCAGGGCGCCAAGGTGCTCTCGAAGGGCGACTCGTGGACCGCGGAGGCGATCAATCCGTTCGGAACCGGCAACCTGATCGTCAACAACGGCGAAATCCGATCGAGCGCCGGCGGCGCGGCGATCTGGTTCCAGGCGGCGTCGGGCGAGAACACCATCGTCAACGGCGCCACCGGCGTGATCGAATACACGGGCGGCTCGCGCAACATCATGGGCGTGACCGGCACGATGGCGATCACCTTCACCAATCGGGGCCAGGTGCTGGGCTCGCTGAACTTCGCGGATGGCAACGACACGCTGAACGTCTACGACGGTTCCTCGATCACCGGCGCGATCAACGGCGGCGGCGGCAGCAACACGCTGACCCTCAACGGCACCGGGGCCGGGACCTTCGACCAGCCGTTCTCGAACTTCCAGACGCTGGTCAAGAACGACAGCGGCACCTGGACCCTCAACAACGCGCTGCCGACCTCGGGCATCACCAGCACCCGGGTGGCGGGCGGCACGCTGATCCTTGGCGCGGACGCCAGCAGCTACACCGGCAGCATGACGGTCGATGCGGCCGGCACGCTGCAGACCAGCGCCGGCTTCGCGCCGCTGGCGATCACCGACAACGGCCTCGTGCGCTTCGCACAGCCGACCGATGCCAGCTACAACGGCTTGTTGGCCGGCTCGGGCGGCATCGAGAAGACCGGGGCCGGCACGCTGACCCTCACGCGCGCCCAGGCGATCACCGGCACGACCACGATCGCGGCGGGCACCCTGCGCGCCGCGGCGGCGAACGTGTTCAGCGCCGCCTCGGCGCACACCGTGGCGGCAGGGGCCACGCTCGACACGGGCGGCTTCGACCAGTCGGTGGCGTCGCTGCGCAACGCCGGTACGGTCAGCCTGCTGAGCGCCAAGGCCGGCAGCACGCTGACGGTGAACGGTGCCTACGTCGGCAACGGCGGCGTGCTGAGCCTCGGCACGGTGCTGGGCGCGAGCGGCAGCGCGAGCGACCGGCTGGTGCTGAACGGCGCCTCCGCCAGCGCGAGCGGCAGCACCACGGTGCGTGTCACCAATCTCGGCGGCCTCGGCGGCCTGACGGTGGGCAACGGCATCGAACTGGTGAGCGCGCAAAACGGCGCCACCACCACCGCCCAGACCACGCGGGACGCCTTCGCGCTCGCCGGCGGCCACGTCGATGCGGGTGCCTTCGAGTACCGCCTGTATGCGGCCGACGCCACGGGTGCCGGCGAGAACTGGTACCTGCGTTCGACGACGACGGCACCGAAAGTGCTGCCGGTGCCGCCGGTTCTCGAGAACACCGGCTCGGGCCAGGCCCAGCAGCCGGTCGTCGTGCCGACCTACCGTGCCGAAGTGCCGCTTTTCGCGGCCCTGCCGGCCCAGTTGCGCCAGGCCGACCTGACGATGCTGGGCAATCTGCACCGGCGCGTCGGCGACGAACTGGCGCCGGCGGCCGCAGCCTCGGCGGGAGACCCCGCTGGTGGGCGCCAGGCCTGGGCCCGCGCCGTCTACAGCGACCTCGACATCCGGCAGGAGGGCGTGGCCGCGGCACACAGCCAGGGCCATGTGAGCGGCGTCCAGGCCGGCACGGACCTGCTGGCCACCGGCGGCTGGCGCGCCGGCATCTATGTTGGCACGCTGGACGGCAATGCCGACGTCGTCGGCAACGCCCGCGGTCTGGTCGCGGCGGTCGGCAGCAACGACCTTCAGTCGCGCTACCTCGGCGGCTATGCGACCTGGATGGGGGCCGACGGCCTCTATGCCGATGCCGTGCTGCAGGGCGGTCGCCACAGCTACACGGTGCAGCCCCAGGGCAACCTGAACGCCGAGGGCAAGTCGAACAGCCTCACGGCTTCGATCGAGGCCGGCAAGAGCTTCGTGCTGGCCGAGGGCTGGACGATCGAGCCGCAGGCGCAACTGATCTACCAGCGCAACCGCTTCGACGACGTGCTGATCGGCGGTGCGCGGGTGAGCCAGGATGCCGACGGCGGCTGGATCGGCCGGCTGGGCGTGCGCATCAAGGGCGATGTCGCGACTGCGGCCGGCCGGCTCCAGCCCTACGGCCGCGTCAACGTCTATCAGGCCGGTTCGGGCACCGATGTCGCGACCTTCATCGGTCCGGCGGCCAGCACCCGCATCGCCAGTGCCACCGGCTACACCTCCACCGAGCTGGCCGCCGGCATGACGCTGGCGCTGACCCCCACCGCCACGCTCTACGGCGAAGTCGGGCAGCTCTACAACACCGGCGGCGATGCCAAGGTGAAATCTTCCCTGCAGGGCTCGATCGGCATGCGCCTGAGCTGGTAGTCCCGCGGTCCGGGTTTCGGTTCAAATACGCTTCCAGCGGTCGCCTGCATCGGGCGGCCTTCGAAGCCATTGCCAGACCGGAACCCATGGACCTCCTTCGCTCCCGCATTCCTGCCTTCCTCGGGCGCGCCGTCGCGCCGCTGCTGCTCGCCGCCGCCGCTTCGGGCGCGGCCGCGCAGCAGGAGGCCAATCGTTTTCCCGCCGCGGCGGTCAGCTTCCTCGGCGGCGAGTTGCCGGCCATGGAGGCGGCCATCGCGGCGCGCGACCGGGACTACTTCGAGGACGCGATGGGCCGCATGCTGGGCTTCTCCGACAGCTGGGGCTTCAAGACGCGCGACAACCCCGCGCTGGCGCGCTTCCCGATGTGCACCGATGCGGTGTCGGACTTCCTGGTGGTCGGCCTGTGCCGCATCATGACCACCAGTTCGGCCTGCGAGCCGGGCATGGAAGCGAAATTCAACCGCAACCTGCAGCAATGCCGCGATCTCGCGGCCAAGCTCTGACGCCACGAAGGGCATCGCCATGGACTACACGCGCTACAGCACCCTTGCGATCACGCGCCGCGGCGAAGCCGATGCCGTGCTCGACATCCAGATGCGGGCCGGCAACGGCAAGCTGCCCACGGCGGGGCACGACGGCCATCGCGAACTGGCCGAGATCTGGCGCGACGTGGCGGCCGACGACAGCGTGCGCTGCGCCGTGCTGCGCGGCGAGGGCATGGGCTTCTCGGGTGGTGGCGATCTGGCGATGGTCGAGCAGATGACCACCGACGACGCCGTCCGCACGCGGGTCTGGAAAGAGGCGCGCGACCTGGTCTACAACATCGTCAACTGCGACAAGCCGATCGTCAGCGCGATGCACGGGCCGGCGGTCGGCGCCGGGCTGGTGGCGGGCTTGCTGGCCGACATCTCGATCGCCAGCAAGAGCGCCAAGATCGTCGACGGCCATACGCGCCTGGGCGTCGCGGCCGGCGACCATGCGGCGATCGTCTGGCCGCTCTTGTGCGGCATGGCGAAAGCCAAGTACCACTTGCTGCTGTGCGAACCCCTGAGCGGCGAGGAGGCCGAGCGCATCGGCCTGGTCTCGCTGGCGGTGGACGAGGCCGACCTGCTGCCGCGTGCCTACGCGCTGGCCGACCGGCTGGCGGCGGGCAGCCAGAGCGCGATCCGCTTCACCAAGTACGCGCTCAACAACTGGCTGCGCCAGGCCGGGCCGACCTTCGACGCCTCGCTGGCGCTCGAGTTCATGGGCTTTGCCGGGCCCGACGTGCGCGAAGGCATCGCGTCGCTGCGCGAGCGCCGGGCGCCCAGGTTCCCCTGAGCTTCGTGACCGGCGTCAGGCGCTCTTGAGCCCCTGCAGCGTCTGCAGCAGCACCACGCGGGTCTGGCCCAGAACCATGCCCTTCCATTCGTCGTTGTCGCAGTAGAAGGCGTCACGCAGCCCCTGGCGAATCGCATGCTGCTGCGCGGCCGGCGCTTCGGGGTGCCGGCGCAGCCAGGTGTCGGCGCGCAGCCGGTTCATCACTTCCTGGTCGGGCAGGGTGCCGAACTCCAGCCCCATCAGGGATGCGGCAGCCCGTGGGCATTCGTCATAGACCGTGGATACCACCGGCCCCGACACGTCGGCCGAGGCGGAATTGCCTTCGAAGGGCGCGAACACGTCGGCGCCCCACCAGGCCCGCGCGCGCGCCAGGTCGGCCACCGCGTTGCGGCCCGGGTAGATCTTCTCGCCGTGGCCGTAGGGTCCGAGGCCGGTGTGGATGTCGATCCAGGCGATGTCGGTGGCGGCCGCCGCGTACTTGCGCAGGATCGCGCGCATGGTGCGGTTGCTCCATGAGGGTGCCAGGCCGCCGTAGAACACGCCGTCGGGCGAGGTGTACTGCCCGGCCGTCAATGCGGTGCGGTAGGCCCGCATGCCGTGCTCAGCGACGTAGGCGGCCATCGCGGCCTCGTCGGCGGCGGTCGGCGGCCAACTGGCCGGCAGCACGAAGGGCTCGACCTCCGCATAGGCGGCATTGACCGGCAGCGGCGCATCGAAAGGGATGTGGTTGCGGTTCAGGTCGATGTTGTCCTCGTTGGTGCGGTGCAGGTGCGAGAAGCCGTGCGGGTTCACCGCGTGCACCAGCAGCAGCGCGATGCCGCCCTGCGCCAGCCGCGAGAGCAGGTCGGCATCGTGGAGCGTCGCGACCTGGCATCCCGAGCCGCAGAAGCCTTCGGGGCCGTGGGTGCCGGAACTGACGATCAGCAGCTTGGCGGCGCCCGGCGCGCCGACCAGCGCCACATCGGTGGCCAGCGTCTCGCCGAGCGCGCCGCGATGCGCGTCGAGCACGAAGGATTCGACCGCCGCGCCGCGTTCGGCGGCGGCGTCGAGGAACTTGCGCCGGGCCTCGGCGTAGGTGCCCGAGAAGTGGCGGGTGGCTGCGGAGCTGTGCATCGTCGGTCCTTGAGAAAACAGTTGCCGTTCAGGCGGGTTGGTGGGCTCCGGCCGCGTCGATGTCCTCGCCCGTGAAGTCCTTGAGCCACACCAGGCCCAGGAGCGACACCAGTGTCATCGCGAGAAGGTACCAGGCCGGCGCCAGCTTGTTGCCGGTGGCGTTCAGCAGCCAGGTGCTGATGAAGGGCGAGAAGCCGCCGAACAGCGCCACGCCGACGCTGTAGACCAGCGACATGCCGCTCGCGCGCACGTGTTTGGGGAACATCTCGGGCAGCATCGTGATGCCCGGCACCGTCTGGATCACCAGCGTGATGCTCAGCGCGCCGACGACGATGAACAGCACCGCCGGCGTCGGCGACAGGTTGAGCCACAGGAAGCCCGGATAGATCAGCAGCACCAGCGCGATCCGGCTCCAGAGGATCAGCGGCTTGCGGCCGACGCGGTCCGACCAGCGGCCGATGAAGGGGGCGAGGCCGAACGACAGCAGCCCCGTGAGCGCGGCGCCGAACAGCGCCACCGGCGGCGGCAGGCCGAGTTCGCGGATCGCGTAGGTCGGCATGTAGAAGGTCACGACGTAGGCCGCCGCGGTGCCGCCGACGATGCTGAGAATGGCCGCGAGCACGGTCCTGCCGTGTTCGCCGCAGACTTCGGCGAGGCTGCTGCGGCGCACCGGCGCCTGTGCCGACGGCGGCCTGACCTCCAGCGATTCCTCGAGGTGGCGGCGGATGTACATGCCGACCGGGGCGATCAGCATGCCGAGGAAGAAGGGCACGCGCCAGCCCCAGCTCTCGAGGGCTTGGGGCGAGAGCGTGGCCGTGAGCCCGCCGACCACCACCGCGCCGATCAGGATGCCCAGGCCCTGGCTCGCGAACTGCCAGCTCGCCATGTAGCCGCGGTTGGCCGGCGTCGCGTGTTCGACCAGCAGCGTGGTGGAGGCGCCGACCTCGCCGCCGGCCGAGAAGCCCTGGATCAGCCGCGCCAGCACGATCAGGATCGGCGCCGCGATGCCGATCTGCGCGTAGGTGGGTGCCAGGGCGATCATCGCGCAGCCCAGCGCCATCATGAAGATCGTGAGGGTCATGGCCTTCTTGCGGCCGGCGCGGTCGGCATAGGCGCCGATCACGATGCCGCCGAGCGGCCGCATGATGAAGCCGACGCCGAAGGTCGCGACCGTCAGCAGCAGCTGGCCGTAGGAGGTGAAGGTCGGGAAGAACAGCTTGCCGATCAGCAGCGCCATGAAGCCGTAGACGGTGAAGTCGAAGAACTCGAGCGCATTGCCGATGGTGGTGGCGACGATGGTCTTGCGCCGGGTCATGGGCACGCGGCTGGCGGAAATGGTCATCGGATGGGTAGGTCGTGAAGGGGTCGCGGCGGGATGCTAGGGAATCACGCTGCCGAAGAAAAGACAATAATTGTGCCCCGTCGATAACTTTTGGTTTTCATGAAGCCCAATCAGCTGCTCGCCTTCGTCGCCGTGGTCGAGCAGATGAGCATCCGCGGCGCGGCGCGCACGCTCGGCATCTCGCAGCCCGCAGTGACCAAGATCGTGCGCGAACTCGAGCGCGAGGTCGGCGCGCCGCTGGTCGAGCGCAGCGTCAAGGGCGTGCGCCTCACCACCTGCGGCGAGGCCTTCGCGCCCCGCGCGCGCTTGCTGCTGGCCGACATGCGGCGGGCCCGCGACGAGATCGCCCAGATCCGCGACGGCGCCACCGGCCAGGTGGCGGTGGCGGTCAGCACGTCGGTTGCGCTCACGGTGCTGCCCGCCGCCTTCAAGGCGTACCACGCGCGCCTGCCCGCGGTGGACGTGCATTTCAGCGAAGCGGTGCTGCCCTGGATGCTCGCGCGGCTGCGCGACGGGCAGCTCGACCTCGCCGTGGCGCATGTCATCCCGGGCACGCTCGACGCCGGGTTCGAAGCCATCGACCTGTTCCCGGTGCAACTGGCGGTGGGGGTGCGCGCCGGGCACCCGTTGCGCCATGCGCAGTCGCTGCGTGAACTGCATTCGGCCGAGTGGGTGCTGCCCGGCGACGGCGAACTGGGCCGCGAGGCGGTGGCGCCGCTGTTCTCGCCGATCGGCCTGACGGCGCCGGCGCGCGTGATCCTCGGCGAGTCGGTCACGGTGGCGCTCGGGCTGGTGGGCCACATGGACCTGGTCGGCCTGTTCGTCGAGCCGCTGGTCGAACTCACGTTCAAGCACCACGGCCTGTGCCGCGTCGCGGTCAGGGAGCCGCTGCCGGCGCTGCACGTCTGCGTGATCAAGCTGCGCGGCCGTCGGCTCACGCCTGCCGCGCAGCACTTCGTCGAATGCGTGCAGTCCGCGGCGACGCGCGCTCAGGCGTAGCGCTTGAACATGGCCTCGGTATTGATCTTGCGATCGGCATTGACCGCGACCACGTGCGGCCGCTGGCTCATGCGCTTGAGGTAGTCGCGCGCGGCCGGCAGTTGCTCGGCCAGCAGGTCGCGTCCGTAGATCATCTTGGTGGCACCGGCGACGGTCGGCAGATGGGTGATCGCGGCGCAGTCGGCCAGTGTGAACTGCTCGCCGGCGATGAAGGGCGTGTCGAAA
Organism: Variovorax sp. M-6; assembly: GCF_052114385.1. NCBI lineage: Bacteria > Pseudomonadati > Pseudomonadota > Betaproteobacteria > Burkholderiales > Comamonadaceae > Variovorax > Variovorax sp. M-6. The sequence continues at coordinate 121,961 of NZ_JBFREQ010000015.1, forward strand.
TGCGCGAGCTTGCCGAAGGCGGCGATGTTCTTCTCGAGATCCTTGCCGATCTTCTGCTTCAGGCCGTCGCTGACCTTGCCGCCGAAGAAGGCTTCGGGGTAGAGATTGCGCGCCACCAGCTCGAGGTGCAGTTCGAGGTAGAGCGTCAGCTCGCGCACCTTGGCTGCGGCATAGGGGTCGGCCGGCAGCAGCGGGGTTTCAGGGTAGGCCGCCTCGATGTACTCGTTGATCGCGGCCGATTCGCACAACATGCCCTGGTCGGTGCGCAGGTACGGTACCTTGCCCAGCGGCGAGGCCGCCAGGTCGGTCTCGCCGATCCAGGCCAGTTCCTCGTCGAAGGGCACGTTCTTTTCAAGCAGTGCGAGCTTGACCTTGTTGTAGTAGTTGCTGGCGGCGAAACCGATCAATGTCAGCATGAGTGTCTCCAGTCGTTGGTAGGGCGCCATTCTGCCGTCCTGCCGGAATCGGCCGATTTCTGCGGTAACTTCGGAGGCATGTCAAATCCACCCATCGAAATCGAAACCGCCCCGAATCCGACGGCCACCGTCCTCGTCATGCACGGCCTGGGTGCCGACGGCAATGACTTCGTGCCCATCGCCAACGAACTCGACCTGGCCGCCGTCGGCCCGGTGCGCTTCGTATTTCCGAACGCACCGGTGATCCCGGTCACCATCAACGGCGGCTACCGGATGCCGGCCTGGTACGACATCATGGGCCCGGACCTGGCCAAGCGCGAGGACGAGGCGGGCCTGCGCCGGTCGCAGGCGACGATCGAGGCGCTGATCGCCAACGAGAAGGCGCGGGGCATCCCGGTCGCACGTATCGTGATCGCCGGTTTCTCCCAGGGCTGCGCGATGTCGTTCATGACCGGCCTGCGCCATCCGGAGCGGCTGGCCGGCATCGTCGGCCTGTCGGGCTACCTGCCGCTGGCCGCCGCGACCGCCGCCGAGCGCCATCCTGCGAACCAGAAGACGCCCATCTTCCAGGCCCATGGCCTGCGCGACGGCGTCGTCCAGATCGCTCGCGCCACCCAAAGCCGGGATGCGCTCAAGCAGCTGGGCTACGACGTCGAATGGCACGAGTACCCCATGGAACACTCGGTCTGCATGGAGGAAATCGCCGACCTCAACACTTTCCTCCTGCGCGTCCTGAACTGAGCCCGGCCGGCGCAGCCAGGCCAGCTGGTGAAACACCGCGGAGCCGGCTTTGCCGGGCCGCAGGTGTTGCCCCCGGCAGGGGGTGGGCGGGCTACACGCAGTGAGCCCAACCTGGGGGCGAGCAACACCTGCGGGCGAGCAACACCTGCTGGCGAGCAACATTTCTTTCGGCGTGCTACCTTCCGTCCCCACCAAAGAACGATGGGTGATAACTAAATGAGTAACTTCAAGGAGCGCCTGGACGCGCTCTCGCCGGCGCGGCTCCGGGGGGCGCGGCGCGGGATCGAGAAGGAAAGCCTGCGGGCGCAACCGGATGGCAAGCTGGCCCTGACGCCGCATCCCGCTGCGCTGGGCTCGGCGCTCACGCATCCGCACATCACGACCGATTTCAGCGAGTCGCAGCTCGAGCTCATCACCGGGGCCCATGCGGGCGTCGAAGCGGCCCTCGAGGAACTGGTGCGGGTGCACCAGTTCACCTACCGCGTGCTCGGCGAGGCGGGTGACGAACGGCTCTGGGTCTCGAGCATGCCCTGCGGCCTGCCCCCCGACGAGACCATTCCGATCGGGCGCTACGGCTCGTCCAATGTCGGACGCGCCAAGAGCGTCTACCGCATGGGCCTGAGCCACCGCTACGGGCGGCGCATGCAGACCATCTCGGGCATTCACTACAACTGGTCGCTGCCGGACGTGTCGAGCGAGCAGTACTTCGCGCTGATCCGCAATTTCCGCCGCCACGCCTTTCTTCTGCTCTACCTGTTCGGCGCTTCGCCGGCGCTGTGTTCGAGCTTCGTCGACGGCCGGCCGCACGAGCTGCAACCGCTGGGCGAGGGCAGCATGCACATGCCGCATGGCACCTCGCTGCGGATGGGCCGGCTGGGCTACCAGAGCGAGGCGCAAGCCTCGCTGGCCGTGAGCTACAACAGCCTCGACGGCTACGGCGCCTCGCTGCAGGACGCACTGACCCGGCCCTGGCCGGCCTATGAGGCCATCGGTATCCGCAACCTGGGCGGCGACTACAACCAGTTGGCCACCAGCCTGCTTCAGATCGAGAACGAGTTCTACGGCACCATCCGCCCGAAGCGCGTGATCTACCCCGGCGAGCGCCCGCTGCACGCGCTGCGCGAGCGCGGCGTCGAATACGTCGAAGTGCGACTGATGGACCTCGACCCCTTCGAACCGGTCGGCATCAATGCCCAGACCATGCGGTTCCTTGACGTCTTCCTGCTGCACTGCCTGCTGACAGACAGCCCGCCCGACACCCGCGAGGAGATCGCCGACCTGGCGCACAACCAGCACCTGACGGCCGCGCGCGGGCGCGAGCCCGGCCTGCAATTGCGGCGCGGCGGGCGCGAGGCCACGCTGACCGATTGGGGCGCCGAACTGCTGGAGCAGTTCGCGCCGATCGCGGCCGCGCTCGATGCGGCGCACGGCGGCAACCAGCACGCCGAGGCGGTGCGCGCTGCCGAGGCCGCATTGCGCGACCCGGCGGTGCTGCCGTCGGCACGGGTGCTCGAGGCGATGAAGGCGCACGACGATTCCTTCGTCGGTTTCGTGCGCGCCCGGTCCGAGCAAACGCGCGAAACGCTGCTCGCGCTGCCGTTCCCGGACGACCAGCGCGCGCACTTCGAGCGCATGACGCAGACCTCGATCGAGGCGCAGAAGCGCATCGAGGCCAGCGACAGCATGCCGTTCGAGATCTACCGCGAGCAGTACGTCTCCCCGGCGCGTCTCGGGTTCAAGAACCACTGGGCCGAGACGCCGGCACCCCCCGTCAGCCAGCGCGCCGAGTTGTGAGCCCACCCCCAGGTTGGCTCACTGCGTGTAGCCGCCCACCCCCCTTCCAAGGGGCGCCGCGTTGCGGCCCGGCAAAGCCGGTTCCGCCGCGGCTCCCGAACGGGCGCGCTGCGCGCGGCCGAAAACACCCACCCCGATAAAGTGGGGCGAGTCACATTTTTATGAAAGCGCCGAAAACATGAGCATCGACTTCAAGGGCCGCGTGGCCATCGTCACTGGGGCCGGCGGCGGCCTGGGCCGCCAGCACGCGCTGGCATTGGCAGCGCGCGGCGCCAAGGTCGTGGTCAACGACCTGGGCGGTGCCCGCGACGGCTCCGGCGGCTCGGTCAGCGCCGCCCAGGCGGTGGTCGACGAGATCAAGGCGGCCGGCGGCGAGGCGATCGCCAACGGCGCCTCGGTGACCGACTTCGAGGCGGTGCAGGCCATGGTGGCGCAGGCCGTCGACACCTGGGGCCGGGTCGACATCCTGGTCAACAACGCCGGCATCCTGCGCGACAAGAGCTTCGCCAAGATGGAGCTGGCCGATTTCCGGCTGGTGATGGACGTCCACCTGATGGGTGCGGTCCATTGCACCAAGGCGGTGTGGCCGCTCATGAACGAGCAGAAATACGGCCGCATCGTGATGACGACCTCGTCCTCCGGCCTCTACGGCAATTTCGGCCAGAGCAACTACGGCGCCGCCAAGATGGCGCTCGTGGGCCTGATGCAGACGCTCTCGATCGAGGGTGCGAAGAACGACATCCGGGTCAACTGCCTGGCGCCGACCGCCGCCACCCGCATGACCGAGGACCTGATGCCCGAGGCCGTGCTGGAGGCGCTGAAGCCTGAAGCCGTGGTGCCCGCGATGCTGGTGTTGGCAGCGCAGGACGCACCCAACCGCACCATCCTGTGCGCCGGTGCCGGCACGTTCGAGGCCGCGCATGTCACGCTGACCCAGGGCGCCTGGATCGGCCTGGGCGCCGACGCAGCCGAGCAGCTCGCGCAGCGGCTGGCCGAAGTGACCGACCGCGCCGGCGAGATCGTGCCGCAGAGCGGCGCGGCGCAAGGCAGCAACGAGGTCGGCAAGGCGATGGCGAACGCGGGAAAGCGCTGAGGGCTCAAGCCTTTCACTCCTCGACTGTATCGGCGTCCTTGCGAATCGAGTCGCGGTCGCGGCGGCCGTAAAGCCGGCCCAGCGTGCTGTCGAGCGAGCGCTTGAGCTTGTCGGAGGCGCCACGGAAGGCGTCGTCGAGGCTGGGTGCATGGTGGCTCACCGCCAGCGGCTGGTGGCGGGCCAGGCGGGCCTCCATCACGCAGCGCTTGTCGCCGCCACCACTGGCGTCATGGTTTTCGTCGCTCAAGTGGATCTCGACGCGCGTCACATCGTCGACGAAGCGGGCGAGGGCCTGGCGCATCTCGCTGTCGGCCCAGCGCTCCAGGGCGTCCTTGTTCTCGATGCCGTTGCTGGTGTTGACTTGGATCTGCATGGCATGTCCCTTTCTGCAATCCCTGACTGTGCACCCTTCGCGGGCGGCCGTACGTAAGCATTTGGGCAATGCGTCCGTGGTCGGAACGACGTCCCGCGCGGGCCAGCGACAATCCGAGCCACCCCCCGCATAGAAAGAAAGAACTCCGATGGCCATCCAGTGGTTCCCCGGTCACATGCACCTGACCCAGAAGGCCATCGCCGAGCGGATCAAGGACATCGATGTCGTCATCGAACTGCTCGACGCGCGCCTGCCCGGCTCCAGCGCCAATCCCATGCTGGCCGATCTCACCGGCCACAAGCCGGGTCTCAAGGTGCTCAACAAGCAGGACCTCGCCGACCCGGCCGGCACCGCGCTCTGGCTGGCCCACTACAACGCGCTGCCCGACACGCGGGCGATCGGTCTGGACGCCAGTCAGACCACGCCGGCGCGGCAACTGATCGACGCCTGCCACCAGCTCTCGCCCTCGCGCGGCGGCATGGCCAAGCCGATGCGCGTGCTCATTTGCGGGATCCCCAACGTTGGAAAGTCGACCCTCATCAACACGCTCACCGGCAGCCGCAAGGCCAAGACCGGCGACGAGGCCGGCATCACCAAGCTGGAACAGCGCATCACGCTGGCCGACGACTTCTACCTCTGGGACACGCCGGGCATGCTGTGGCCGCGCATCATCGTCGCCAAGAGCGGCTACAACCTGGCAGCCAGCGGGGCCATCGGGCGCAATGCCTTCGACGAGGAGGAGGTGGCGCTGGAGTTGCTCGACTACCTGAAGGGGCACTACGCGGGCCTGGTCGAAGCGCGCTTCAAGATTGATCCGATCGGCGAACTGCGCGACGAAGAGGTGCTGGAGGCGATCGGACGCAAGCGCGGCGCGCTGCTGGGCAAGGGCCGCGTCAATCTGCAGAAGGCGGCCGAGATCGTGATGAACGAGTTCCGCAGCGGGAACATGGGGCGCATCACGCTGGAGACGCCCGAGGAATTCGCGCAGTGGCTCGCGGCCGGCCAATTGGTGGACGCGCAGCGCAAGGCGAAGAAGGAGGCGCGCGCCCGCAAGAAGGGGTCGGGACGGCGCGAGGACGATTCGCCGGCGCCGGAGGAAGCGTAGCTCCTGCAGGAATTCGCAAGGACGCCTATGCTCTCGGGCTGCCCGGCGCGCCGTGCCGGACGCTCGAAACCAAGGAGTTCCCTGCATGCGCCACCATCCCCTCGGCCGCACCGGCCTGTTCGTGTCCGAACTCTGCCTCGGCACCATGACCTTCGGCGGCAGCGACGGCATCTGGAGTCAGATCGGCGACCTGCAGCAGGCCGACGCCGAGCGGCTGGTCGGCCAGGCCCTGGATGCCGGCATCAACTTCATCGACACCGCCGATGTCTATTCGGGCGGGCTGTCGGAGCAGATCACCGGCCAGGCGCTGAAGAACCTCAAGGTGCCGCGCGACCAGGTGGTGGTCGCGACCAAGGTCTTCGGCGATACCGGGCCCGGCCCGAACGCGCGCGGCGCCTCGCGCAGCCACATCCAGGATGGCGTCAAGGCCAGCCTGAAGCGGCTGCAGCTCGAGCACATCGACCTCTACCAGATCCACGGTTTCGACCCGGCCACGCCGATCGAGGAAACCGTGCGCGCCCTCGACCAACTGGTGCGCCACGGCCACGTGCGCTACGTCGGCGTCTCCAACTGGGCCGCCTGGCAGATCGTCAAGGCGCTGGGCATCGCCGAGCGCTGGGGGCTGGCGCGCTTCGAATCGCTGCAGGCCTACTACACCGTGGCCGGCCGCGACCTCGAGCGCGAACTGATCCCGATGCTGCAGAGCGAAGGGGTCGGGCTGATGGTCTGGAGTCCGCTCGCGGGCGGCCTGCTGAGCGGCAAGTACGGCCGGGAGCAGCAGGGCGAGCAAGGCAGCCGGCGCACCAGCTTCGACTTTCCGCCGGTGGACAAGGACCGGGCCTGGGACTGCGTCGACGCCATGCGCCCGATCGCCGAGGCGCATGGTGTCTCCGTGGCCCAGGTCGCACTGGCCTGGCTGCTGCACCAGCCGCAGGTCACGAGCGTGATCGTCGGTGCCCGGCGGGCCGAGCAGCTGGCCGACAACCTGGCGGCGACGCAGGTGACGCTCAGCGCGGCCGAGCTCGCGCGGCTCGACGAGGCCAGCCGGCTGCCGCCCGAGTACCCGGGCTGGATGCTCGTGCGGCAAGGCGAGAACCGGCGCAAGCAGATGGCCGGCTCCGGGCGCTGAGGCGCGGGCGGAAGTCGCGGACTTCCGCAATCCTTGTAGCGGGTCTAGGGTTGTCACTCTCTCCGAAACCGGTTCCCATCGCTATGTTCAGTGAGGATCCTTGCAACACAACATTTGGAGAACCTCACCGATGCATTCGCGATTCAAGCTTCTCGCGGTGGCCTGCGCCGTCTCGTTTTCTGCCGGCGCATTCGCGGCCGATCCGATCAAGATCGGCGTCGATGGCCCGTTCACGGGCGGATCGTCCTCGATGGGCGTCAGCATGCGCGATGGCGTGCGCCTGGCCACCGAGGAGATCAACAAGAGCGGCGGCGTGCTCGGCCGCCAGATCCAGCTGGTCGAACGCGACGACGAAGCCAAGAACGAGCGCGGCGTGCAGATCGCCCAGGAGTTCATCAACAAGGAAAAGGTCGTGGCCGTGGTCGGCTACATCAACACCGGCGTGGCCCTCGCTTCGCAGCGCTTCTTCCAGGAAGCCAAGATCCCGGTCATGAACAACGTCGCGACCGGCTCGGTCATCACGCGCCAGTTCGACAAGGAGCCGGACAACTACGTGTTCCGCAATTCCGCGCACGACAGCATCCAGGCCCCGATGATCGTGCAGGAGGCCGTCACGCGCCGCGGCTACAAGAAGGTCGCGATCCTGGCCGACTCGACCAATTACGGCCAGCTGGGCCGCGAAGACCTCGAGAAGGCGCTCAAGGCCAAGGGCATCACGCCGGTGGCGGTCGAAAAATTCAACATCAAGGACGTCGACATGACGGCCCAGTTGCTGAAGGCCAAGGAAGCCGGCGCCGAGGCGGTGCTGACCTACGGCATCGGCCCCGAACTGGCGCAGATCGCCAATGGCATGACCAAGCTGGGCTGGAAGGTGCCGATCGTCGGCAGCTGGACCCTGTCGATGGCCAACTTCATCGACAACGCCGGACCCGGCGGCGATGGTGCACGCATGCCGCAGACCTTCATCCAGGAGCCGACCACGCCGAAGCGCAAGACCTTCATCGCGAGCTACCTCAAGACCTTCAAGCCCAAGAACGACCGCATCGATTCGCCGGTGTCGGCCGCCCAGGGCTACGACTCGATCTACCTGCTGGCCGCGGCCATGAAGCAGGCCAACAGCACCGAGGGCCCGAAGATCAAGGCCGCGCTCGAGGACCTGGCGACGCCGGTCGAAGGCGTCGTGACGACCTACACCAAGCCCTTCTCGAAGGCCGACCATGACGCCATCACCGCCAACATTCCGGTGTTCGGCGAAGTCAAGGGCGGCCGGGTGGTCTACGCCAACCCCGACGACCTGAAGAGCGCGGCGCAGGTTCGCATCAAGGACTTGGCAGCCAACGACGCCCTGCTGAAGCAGTAGCCGCATCGGTGCGCCGGCGCCGCCCCGGGTGATTCCCGCGGCGGCGCCTTTTCATGCCAACGCTTCGCGAAAGCCGTTCATGCAAATCCTCACCCAACTCATCTTCAGCGGCATCGCGCTGGGCATGATCTACGCCGTCATCGCGTTCGGCTATCAGCTCACCTTCGCCACTTCCGACACTCTCAATTTCGGCCAGGGGGATGCGCTGATGCTCGGCGCGCTCGTCGGCCTCACGCTGGTCACGCTGGGCGTGAACTACTGGCTCATGATCCCGCTGGTGTGTCTCTTCGGTGCCGTGCAGGGCGCCGTGGTCGAGCGCATCGGCGTGCGCCCGGCGATCAAGATCAAGTCGGAGTTCGGCTGGATCATGTCGACCATCGCGCTCGGCATCATCTTCAAGAACGTGGCCGAGAACGTCTGGGGCCGCGACGACCTCAAGTTCCCGTCGCCGCTGCCCGAGGCGCCGATCAAGTTCCTCAACGCCAACGTGCTGCCGATGGAAATTCTGGTGGTGGTCGGCGCCATCCTGATGATGCTGGCGGTCGAGCTGTTCAACCGCCGCTCGATCTACGGCAAGGCCGTGGTCGCGACCTTCAACGACCGCGACGCCGCCAAGCTGATGGGCATCAACACCGGCCTCGTCATCACCTTCTCGTACGCGCTGTCCTCGCTGACCGCGGCCTTCGCGGGCGTGCTGATCGCGCCGCTCACGCTCACCGGCGCCACCATGGGCGCGGTGCTGGGCCTGAAGGCCTTCGCGGTGGCGATCATCGGCGGGCTGACCAGCGGCATGGGCATCATCCTCGGCGGCATCATCCTCGGCATCGCCGAGACCACCACCGGCTTCTACCTGAGCACCGGCTACAAGGACGTGCCCGGCCTGGTGCTGCTGCTGATCGTGCTGGCGGTGCGTCCGGCCGGCCTGTTCGGCAAGACCGCGATCAAGAAGGTCTGACGCACCAATGAACACAAGAATCGGACGCTTCCTCCTCGCCATCGTCGGCCTTGCAGCGCTCTTGCTGTTCCCGATCGGCATTGACAACCCGTACTACATCCACCTGCTCGAGACCATCATGATCTACGCGATCCTGCTGTTCGGGCTGGACATCGTGGTGGGCTACACGGGCCAGGTCTCGCTGGGCCATGCCGGCCTGTTCGGCCTCGGCGCCTACACCGCGGGCGTGCTGGTCTACAAGCTCGGCGCGCCGCTGATGGTGGCGCTGATCGCGTCGATCGGCGTCACGGCGCTGTTCGGCGCGCTGCTGGCGCTGCCGGCACTGCGCGTCACCGGGCCCTATCTCGCGATGGTCACGCTGGCCTTCGGCACCATCATCCAGATCCTCATCAACGAGATGAGCTTCCTGACCGAGGGGCCGATGGGCATCAAGCTCACGAAGCCGCCGCTGTTCGGCCACAAGCTCGACGAGCGCGAGTTCTACTGGCTGGTGGTGGTGATGCTGGTGCTGTCGCTGGTGGTGGTGCACCGCATCCTGCGCTCGCACCTGGGACGCGCCTTCGAGGCACTGCGAGGCAGCCCGGTGGCTTCGGACTGCATGGGCGTGTCGGTCTACCGCTACAAGGTCTACGCCTTCGTGATCAGCGCCGGCTTCGCCGGCCTGGCGGGCAGCCTGTATGCGTACTCGGAGCAGTACATCTCGCCCAACACCTACAACTTCGAGCTCACGGTGCTGTTCCTGCTGGCGGTGATCATGGGCGGGCGCAAGAGCCGCATCGGCGCGATGCTCGGCGCCACCATCATCGTGCTGCTGCCCAAGCTGCTCGACGACGTGGAGCTGTTCCGCTACGTGTCGGTGGCGCTGGCGGTGCTGGTGATGATCGTGGCCGTGGTGGGCGTGCAGAGAAAGCGCGTCACGCCCAAGCAGATGGCCATTCCCGTGGTCGGCAGCATCGCGCTCGCGGGCCTCGCGTTCTGGCTCCAGACCATGACCGACTGGCGACTCTCGATCTTCGGCGTGATCATGCTGTTCGTCGTCTACTACCTGCAGGACGGCATCGTCGGCTTCGTGCGCAATGCGCTGAACCTGCGGCGGCCGAAGCCGCAGGTGGAGGCGGTCGGGGCCGGCATCGCGCCGGCCGATGCGGTATCGACCGCCGCCATGGCCGGCGGCCAGCCCGAGGTGCTGCAGGCCGCGGGCGTGCTGATGCAGTTCGGCGGCCTCAAGGCGCTCAACAACGTCGATCTCACGGTCAAGCGCGGCACCATCCACGGACTGATCGGCCCGAACGGATCGGGCAAGAGCACCATGATGAACGTGCTGACCGGCATCTACGTGCCGACCGCCGGCGCCATCAGCTTCGGTGGCCGTTCGCTGGTCGGGCGGACCTCGGCGGACATCGCGCTGTCGGGCATCGCGCGCACCTTCCAGAACGTGCAGCTGTTCGGCGAGATGACGGCGCAGCAGAACGTCCAGGTCGGCCTGCACCACACCTTCCGCAGCAACCTGCTCGACGTCGCGCTGCACACGCCGCGCTACAAGCGCGAGAGCGCGGCCGCGGCCAGCCGGGCGCTGGGCCTGCTGAAGTTCGTCGGACTGGAGGAGTTCGCGGGCGAGGAGGCACGCAACCTGCCGTACGGCAAGCAGCGCCTGCTCGAGATCGCGCGCGCGCTGGCGCTCGACCCGCAATTGCTGCTGCTCGACGAGCCCGCGGCCGGCCTCACGGCGCCGGACATCAAGGAGCTGATCGCGATCATCCGCAAGATCCGCGAGCACGGCGTGACCGTGATCCTGATCGAGCACCACATGGATGTTGTCATGAGCATGTGCGACACGGTGTCGGTGCTCGACTTCGGCCAGAAGATCGCCGAGGGCGAGCCGGCCGCGGTGCAGTCGGACGAGAAGGTGATCGAGGCCTATCTCGGCGGCCAGGAAGCCAGCCCGCAGCCCGCCTGAGGAAATCCATCATGCTCACCATCCAGAATCTATCGGCCGGCTACGGCAAGGTGCAGGTGCTGCACGGCGTCTCGATCGACGTGCCCAAGGGCAAGATCGTGACCCTGATCGGCTCCAACGGCGCCGGCAAGACCACGACGATGCGCGCGGTGTCGGGAATGATCCAGCCCACGGCCGGCGAGATCACGCTCAACGGCAAGCGCATCGACGGACTCGAGTCCTATCACATCGCCAAGCTCGGGCTCGCGCATTCGCCCGAGGGCCGGCGCGTGTTCGCGACCATGACCGTGACCGACAACCTGACGCTCGGCGCCTTCCCGCGCCTCACGGGGAGCCGGCCGCGCGGCGATGTCGCGGGCGACCTCGAGCGGGCGCTGGAGCTGTTCCCGCGCCTGAAGGAGCGCCGCACCCAGCTGGCCGGCACCCTGTCGGGCGGCGAGCAGCAGATGCTCGCGATGGCCCGCGCCGTCATGCTGAACCCCGAGGTGGTGCTGCTCGACGAGCCGTCGATGGGGCTGGCGCCGATCCTGGTCGCCGAAGTGTTCCGCATCATCGAGCGGCTCAAGCAGCAGGGCGCGACCATGCTGCTGGTCGAGCAGTTCGCCGCCGCCGCGCTCGGCGTGGCCGACTACGGCTACGTGCTGGAGAACGGCCGCATCTCGCTGCACGGGCCGGCCGAGAAGCTGCGCAACGATCCGGGGGTGAAGGCGGCGTACCTGGGCAGCGGGCATTGAGCGGCTCGACCATAGGCTCTCGCAATGAAAACGTCGTATTGAATCGAGATTTGTTTCTTGAAATGAGATTTTCGTCTCACTAAAGTTCGCAGGCATTCTCCCGCAATCCCACTGGAGGACCTGAGCATGACGCTGACCCGAACCGAGATGGACCGGAAGATCGACGAGCACTTCAGCTTCGAGGCGAAGGACGACGTCGAAGGTGTCCTGGCGACGCTGTCCCCCGACGTGGAGCACGACATCGTCGGCTCGCCGTCGGGGCCGACGCGGGGACGCGACGGCGCGCGACCGTTCTACGAGGCGCTGTTCAGCGACCTGTCCGAGAGCCGGGTCGAGAGTCTGCGGCGGCTCTACGGCGAGGATTTCGTGGTCGACGAATCTGTCTGGCGCGGCAAGGCGCCGGGCCGGCCCTTCGGTCTCGAGGGCCGGGGCCGGCCGCTCGAATTCAGGCTGCTCCATGTCGTCGAGTTCGCCGCCAGCGGCGACATCCGGCGCGAGAACGTCTGGCTGGACCTCGCGGCCATCGTCCAGCAACTGCCGCAGGACTGAGGCCGCGGGAGCAGGCCCCGGGACCGGATGACATGATCGACCGCGAGAAGACCGGTCGCTCCAGCCAGCGCAGGCGGACGCGCAAGGATCTGCTGCAGGCCGCCGCGCGGCTCTTGAAGCAGGGGTGCAAGCCCAGCCTGGAGGAGATCGCCGAGGAGGCTGCCGTGTCGCGCGCCACCGCGTACCGCTACTTCCCGAGCGTCGACGCGCTGCACCACGAGGCCTCGCTGGACATCGCGCTCCCCGAACCCGGCGACGTACTGCGCGACGCCCGGACAGCGGATCCCGTCATGCGCCTGGAGCGGGTCGACGCCGTGCTGAACGACATGATCCTCGCCAACGAGGCGCCGCTGCGGATGATGCTGGCGCATTCGATGGAGCGCGTGGTCCGGGGCGAGCACGGCGACGGACTGCCGGCGCGCCAGAATCGCCGCGGCCCGCTGATCGATGCCGCGCTGGCGCCCGCCCGCAGCCAGTTCAGGCCCGCGGCCTTCAAGAACCTGGGCAGGGCGCTGGCCCTGGTCATCGGCACCGAGTCGATGGTGGTCTTCAAGGATGTGCTGCAACTCGACGACGCGGAAGCATCGAAGGTCAGGCGCTGGGCGATCCGGGCGCTGGTGGAGGCGGCGAAGAAGCCGGACTGAAGGGTGCCAGCGGTCCTGGGGCCGTGCGGCGCCACCCGCAGGCCGTGTGCGGATGGGGCACACTGCTGCCACCGTTCCCGCAGCGAGACAAAAACATCCATGACCGCTTCCCAAGCCAACCTCGAAGTCCTCCCGCGCGACATTTCCGCCTACCGCGAGGGCAACACCGGCATCGACTACGTTCACCGCTTCGAGTCCGGCAAGCCGGGCCCGCATGTGCTGATCAACGCGCTGACCCACGGCAACGAGATCTGCGGCATGGTGGCTGCCACGCATCTGCTGGACAGCGGCGTGCGGCCCAAGGTCGGCACGCTGACCGTGAGCTTCGCCCACGTCGAGGCCTACAACGCCTTCGATGCGGAGAAGCCCTTCGACAACCGGCAGATCGTCCACAACCTCAACCGCGTCTGGTCCGACGAATGGCTGGACGGCCCCGAGGACAGCCCCGAACTGCGCCGCGCGCGCGAACTGCGGCCGGTGGTGGCTGCGGCGGATCACATCCTCGACATCCATTCGACCAGCCAGGACGTGGTGCCGTTCTGGGTCTATCCCGATTTCGATCGCAACGCCACGGTGGCGATGGCGATCGGCCTGCCGCCGGTGCACCTGGTCATGCCGAGCGGCCTGGGCTCGGGCACGCCGCTGATCCAGCACGGGCTGCATGCGGGCGCGGATGCGCCGGGCGCAGCGATGGTGGTCGAGTGCGGCCAGCACTTCAGGCAGGCCGCGGCCGATCTCGCGACCGAGGTGACGCTGCGTTTCCTGGCGCACTTCGGGTTGATCGACAGGGAAGGGGGCTCGTCCGAGGTCGAGCCGCAGCGCCGCTTCGAGCTGCTGCAGACGCACATGATCCAGTTCGAGGATTTTCGATTCGTCCGGCCGCTGATCGGCTTCGAGACCTTCGCCAAGGGCGAGTTGATCGCCACCCAGGGCCCGGACGAGATCCGGGCGCCCTGCGACGACTGCACGGTCTTCATGCCGGCGCAGCGGACCATCGTCGGGCGCGAGGCGGTGTACCTGACGCGACCGCTGTAGGGTCAGCCGGCGATGAACAGCGCCGGGTCCACCATCGTGCGGTTCAGCATCACCCCCCAGTGAAGGTGCGGCCCCGTCACGCGGCCGGTCGCGCCTACGGCGGCCAGGCGCTCGCCGGTCTTCAGCGCGTCGCCGACCTTCACGTCGACGCGGCTCAGGTGGCAGTACATCGTGAGCAGGCCGCCGCCATGGTCGAGCCAGACCGTGCCGCCGTTGAAGAAGTAGTCGCCGGTGTCGATGACGCGTCCCGGCAGCGGCGCCAGCACGGGCGTGCCGGTGGCCGCCGCGATGTCCATGCCGCTGTGCGGATTGCGCGACTGGCCGTTGAAGACGCGGCGCAGGCCGAAGGAACTGGAGCGGCGGCCCGGCACCGGCACGCGCATCTGCAGATCCTGCAGGCGAGGATCGGTGAAGGTGGCCATCACCGTGGCCTGGTGAGCACGCTCGCGTTCATAGCGGGCCTGGTCCGCGGGCGACAGGTCGACCGTGCCCGGCGCCACCTTCAGGCGCTGCTCGCTGTATCGCTTGGGCGCGACCGTGTAGGCGATCTGCCGCTCGGCGCCGTCTTCCGCACGCACCGTGATGCGCGAGGTGCCGGGCGCCGCAGCCAGCGGAATGCCGACCAGCGCCGTCCACTCGATGGCGTCGCCGAGCACGAGCAAGGGCACATCGCCCTCGGTGCGCGCCGCCGGTCGCGCGGCGGAAGGGCCGAGCGAGAGGCGGGCCACGCCGCCCGGCACCCGGGCGTCGTGCGGCCAGACATCGGGCGCCTTGGAAGCCGACGTCGATGCGGCCCCGGCCCGTGCGGCCGGGAGCGCCAGCAGACTCGTCGTTGCGAGAAGAAGGGAGCGGCGATGCATGGCGCCGTCACTTGCCCCAGCTGTCGCGCATCCCCGCGGCGCGATTGAACACGCGCTGGCCGGAGGCCGCAGCGTTCGCGTCCACCACGAAGTACCCATGGCGTTCGAACTGGAAGCCCGCGCCGCCTGGCGCCGCAGCGGCCAGCGAAGGCTCCACGAAGGCCTGGCATCGCAGGAGGCTGTCGCGATTCAGTTCGTCCAGCAGCTCGCCGCTGCCCGGCTGCGCGGCCGCGAACAGCCGCTCGTACAGGCGCACCTCGACCGGCAGCGCATCGGCCGCCGCCACCCAGGTGATGTTGCCCTTGACCTTGATCGCATCGGCCCCCGGCGTGCCGCTCTTGGTGTCGGGCACCAGCCTGGCCTGGACTTCCAGGAGCGTGCCGCCGGCATCGCGCGTGCCGCCGGTGCACTCGATCGTGTGGCCGTACTTCAGGCGCACCTTGTTGCCGGGGAACAGGCGGAAGAAGCCCTTGGGCTGCACGTCCTCGTAGTCGGTGCGTTCGATCCAGACCTCGCGGCCGATCTTGAATGTGCGCTGGCCCCGTTCCGGATGGTGCGGATGCACCGGCGCCGAGCAGTCGTCGAGGAAGCCGGCGCCCATCAGTTCGTCCCAGTTCGTGATGACGAGCTTCACCGGGTCGAGCACCGCCATCGCGCGCGGCGCGATCGGGTCGAGCGTGTCGCGCAGCGCCGCCTCGAGGCTGGCGTAGTCGATCCAGCCGCCGGACTTGGTCACGCCCGAGCGTTCGCAGAACAGCTTCAGCGCATCGGGCGTGTAGCCGCGGCGGCGCAGGCCCGCGAGCGTCGGCATGCGGGGGTCGTCCCAGCCGTCGACGTGGCCTTCCTCGACCAGCTGGCGCAACTTGCGCTTGCTGGTGATCACGTGCGTGACGTTGAGGCGGGCGAACTCGTACTGGCGCGGATGCGGCGTGGCGATCAGGCCGCCTTCGGCCAGGCGGTCGAGCAGCCAGTCGTAGAAAGGCCGCTGGTCCTCGAACTCGAGCGTGCAGAAGCTGTGCGTAATCTGCTCCAGCGCGTCCTCGATCGGATGCGCGAAGGTGTACATCGGATAGATGCACCACTTGTCGCCGGTGTTGTGGTGGGTCGCCCGGCGGATGCGGTAGAGCGCCGGGTCGCGCATGTTGATGTTGGGGCTCGCCATGTCGATGCGGGCGCGCAGCACCGCGGCGCCGTCCTCGAGCGCGCCGTCGCGCATGGCGCGGAAGCGTGCGAGGTTCTCTTCCGGCGTGCGGCCGCGGAAGGGGCTGTCGGTGCCGGGCGTGTTGAAGTCGCCGCGGGTGGCACGGATCTGCTCGGCGCTCTGCTCGTCGACGTAGGCCAGGCCGGCACCGATCAGGTACTCGGCCGCCCGGTACATGAAGTCGAAGTAGTTACTCGCAAAGTACACATGCTCGTCGGTCTCGCCCGGTTTGTCAGGGTTGTCGGCCAGCACGGTGTCGTAACCCAGCCATTGCACGGCGTCGCGGATCGCGTCGACATACTCCTGCTCTTCCTTCTCGGGGTTGGTGTCGTCGAAGCGCAGGTGGCAGACGCCCCCGTATTCCTTGGCCAGCTCGAAGTTGAGCCAGATGCTCTTGGCGTGGCCGATGTGCAGGTAGCCGTTGGGTTCGGGCGGGAAGCGCATGCGGACCTTGGCCGGATCCTGCATGCCCTGGGCGTGATGGGCGGCGTCCCCCGGGGAGCCGCCCCATTTGCGAGTGGAATAATTGCCCTGTTCGAGGTCGCTTTCGATCACGTGGCGCAGGAAATTGCTCGGCTTGGTGCTGTCGTTGTCTGCAGGGGAAGTCATCCGCTCATTCTAGGTGGGCCCTCGAGGGCTCGTTACCTTTGGCAACCTTCTTCACAGAGCGGCGTGCACGAGGTTCACACCTCACGCGTTCAATACATACATGGGCGGCCAACACCCGCCTCAACAGGAGTTTCATGATGAGCGTCACCCGCACCACTTTCTTCAAATGGGCCGCAGCCGGCGTCATTGCCGCGGGCGCGCTGTTCGCGACCGCTTCGGCCAGTGCGGCTGTCGGCTGGTCGGTCGGCGTCAACGTGCCCGGGGTGGCGATCGGCGTGGCAACGCCGCAGCCTTACTACGCCCCGGCGCCGGTCTACTACCCGCCGCCGCAGGCCTACTACGCGCCGCCGCCGCCGGTCTACTACCGCCCGGCGCCTCCGGTGTACTACCGTCCGGCGCCCGTGTACTACGCGCCGCCGCCGGCCTACTACCGGCCGGCCCCTGGCTACTACCGCCATCACGGCCACGGCCACGACCGCTACTACCGCTGAGCGACAGACACCACCCGTTTGCCTGCTGTCACATCGAAAAGCCGGCCCCGTCGAACGGGCCGGTTTTTCTTTTTGTGCCCGCCCAGGCGCTCTTACATGGCGCGGAACAGGTGAGCGTAGAGCCGGCTGACCGGGATCCTGTCGGCGCGGCCGCGCAGGCTCAGGTGCTGCTTGCCGGCTTCGTCGCGGTGGACCGCCTCGATGGCGCTGCTGCGCACGACCACGGCCCGGTGCACCTGCCAGAAGACGCTGGCGTCGATTTGCGGCAGCAACTGCTTCAGCGGCGTGCGGATCAGGTACTCATGGGTGGCGGTCAGCACGCGCACGTACTTGTCGGCCGCTTCGAAGTACTGCACCTCGTCGATCGGGACCATGCGCACCGTGGCGCCACCGGCCTCGCTGGCGGTGATGAACTTGAGCGGCGCACCGGCGGTGCCGGGGCTCGGCGCACCGGCGACAGCGAGCGCCTTCTGCCACTGGGCCAGGGTGCCGGCGAGCACCTCCTCGGGCGTGGCGGTGGCGCGCTCCCGGGCGTCGAGCGCCTGTCGCAGCCGCGCCACGGTGCGCCGCAGGCGCTCGGGCTGCACCGGTTTGAGCACGTAGTCGATGGCCTGGGCGTCGAAGGCCCGGGCGGCGTATTCGTCGTAGGCGGTCACGAAGACCAGCTGGGGCATCGGCGCCTCGTCGACCGGCCAGGCGTCGGCGAGCTCGGCGGCCACGCCCAGGCCGTCGAGCCCGGGCATGCGGATATCGAGGAACAGGACCTGCGGCAGCCGCGCCAGCGCCTCGCGCACGGCACTGCGGCCGTCGGCGACGCTGGCGACCAGTTCCAGCTCGGGCCAGGCCGCGGCGAGTTCGGCGCGCAGGGCCTGGGCCAGCAGGGGTTCGTCTTCGGCGATCAGGGCGGTCGGGTTCATGGGGATGCAAGGGGCAGGGTGATGGTGACGCAGACGCCACCGGATTCAGGGTTGGTCATCGTCAGGGTGCCCTCCGCACCGTAGACCGTGGCAAGCCGCTCGCGGACCTGGGCCACGCCGAAGCCACCGGCCTCGGTGGGCATTGCCGTGGCGTTGCTGCCGACGCCGGTGTCGCGCACCTCGATGTGCAGCTGCGCGCCGTTTCGCCGCGCCTGCACCCGGATCTCGCCGCCTTCCACCTGAGGTTCGAGGCCGTGGCGGATGCTGTTCTCGACCAGCGGCTGCAGCATCAGCGGCGGCACCGGGACATCGCGCAGCGCGTCGGGCAGATCCAGCGTGTAGTGCAGGCGGTCGCCCATGCGCACCGACATCAGCCCGAGGTAGTCGGCCAGCCGGTCGAACTCGGCGGCGAGCGGATGCTGCAGCGCCCGCGAGCCGCTGAGCGTGACGCGCAGGTAGGAGTTCAGGCGGTCGAGCATGGCGACGGCGCGCGCCGGATCGGTCGTGATCAGCACCCGCAGATTGGCCAGCGTGTTGAACAGCATGTGCGGCTCGAGCTGCGTCTCGAGCAGCTTGAGGCGGGCATCGGCGGCGTCGCGCTGCGCCAGCGCGATGGCGCCCTCGAGATACTTGCTCTTGCCGCGGTTGTAGTAGTAGTAGCAGACCGCGACGCAGGCCAGCGCGGTGATGATCAGGGTGGAGGCGAACTTGTGGGGCGCGAAGCTCCAGAACTCGAGCAGCGGGGCGCCGGTCCAGGCGTCGCCGATGGCGTTGCCTCCGAGGAAGCCGCCGACGGTGCCGACGGCCACCAGCAGGATGCCCCTGGCGCCGGCCGGCCAGGGCCTGTCGGGATCCGTGCTGAGCATCAGCCGGCCGATGTCGATGATGAGCCAGCTGATCAGGCCGATCGCCAGCGAGTAGACGAACTGGGCCGTCCATCCGCCCCGTCCGGACGCGCCCAGCGCGATCGCGATCACGCAGCAGAAAAGCACGGTGTTCAGGCCGTGCCGCAGCACGTCCCGAACGCTCTCGCGCGTGAAATTGCGTTGGAAGGAGGCGTTCACCAGGGGTCTCCGGCACCCAGCGCCCTGCGTTCGCGCGCCAGCAGCCGCTCGTACAGGTTGCCGCCCGGCGCGACGAAGAACACCACCGCGCCGTGGATCAGGAGGCCCAGGCCCCAGCCGAGCAGCGGGAAGACCGCCCAGTGCCGGCCCTGGGAGGCGGCCAGCCCGACCAGCAGCAGATTGACCAGCAGATAGACGGCCGCGTGAAGGTACCAGCCCAGCTTGGCGGCGGCGCGCCGGCGGGCCAGGCGTTCGACAGCATCGGGAGTGGAGGCGTTCTTCATGAGAGTCTTCCTGGATGAGATGGAATTGTTGCGAATCGACAGGGCCGGGCGAATCGGGTCGACCCTATCAGGCCCGCGCACCTTGCGAGAGCGCGGTGGCGCGGTCGGCGTCGATCGCCAGCTTCCACAGGCGAACCGCGCGACCCGCGAAGACGCCCGTGAACATGCCGTACAGCGTGCTGATGCCCAAGGCGAAGCCGGGTTGGTGTGCCAGCTCGGGGTGCATCGCGAGCAGCACGCCGACCGTGTACTTGGTGAAGAAGATGCCCATCATGAGGACCAGCGGCACCGCGCTGCCGGCGACCTGGAAGCTGCGCGAGGCCGCGTGGTAGCGCGTGCCGGCCGGCACGCCGCGCTGGAGCACCGCTGCCAGCGTCACCAGCGCCGCACCGCACCAGGCCAGCAGGGTCAGGGGCGAGTCGCCGAAGGCCGTCGCCACGCCGATGACCGCGAGGCCGGTCATCACGACCGGCATCAGCGTCACCCGGACGAGGCTCAGGCTGCCGGCCAGCAATTGCTTGGCGCCCAGCCACAGCAGGGTGGCGAACAGGATGTAAACCCACTTCGGGGTGTGCAGGAAGACTTGGGTCAGCATGGGATGCTCCTGGAAGGTCGGGAAGAAGACGCCTGGACGGGATTACGCAAGCCCCAGCCACTGGCCCCAGACCAGCTGGCCGAGATAGCGGCTGGGCAGCAGCGTGAAGGCGCCGGCCACGATGCAGGCGCTGACATAGGTGGCCTGCATCGCAATCCGGTGGCCGCGGATGTCGCCCCGGGCGAGCTTCCAGAAGGCGCGCGAGAGGCCGAAGAAGGTGGCCGGCACCAGCAGGTGCACCAGCGTGTAGCCGCCGATGTTCGGCAGCCTGAAGTCGCGGATGAAGAGCGACGACAGCGCGGCCATGACGATCAGCGTGACCCAGGCGTAGCCCAGCGCCCGGTGCAGGCGCGGCCGCTGGGTCCGGCTCTTGCGGGCCCAGAGCACCACCGGCCCGAGGGCCAGGGCGGTGGCGGCGGCGGCGAGGTGGATGGCGATGACCGGTGACATTTGCATGGCGGGCTCCTGAAGGCGATGAGCGGACTGTGCCGGTGGCCCCCGGCAGCCGCCACGGCGATGCGACGAACCGCGCCTGGGCGGCGCCAGTTGCATTCCGTGATCGCCGGACGCAGGCGTCCACGGCGGCTTTACCGAGGCTTTACGGTTCGTAAGGGCTGGGCGCTACGATTCGGCGCTCCACTACGGGCTGCCACCTTCAAGCTCTCCTCACCGATGTCGTCCCCCCTTCCCGAGCCCGCCACCGAAGACCTCCCCGCATCCCGTCCCGTGCCTTCCCGACGGCGGCGCTGGCTGGGCAGCCTGCTGGCGCTGGGCGTGGTGGCGGCGCTGGCCGGCGGCGCCTGGTACCTGATCAAGCGCTCGGGTGAACCGGTGGGCGGCCGCCCCAATTTCGGCGGCGCCAGCTCCACCGTCGGCCACGCCACCGCCAAGCGCGTGGACATGCCGATCCTGATCGATGCCCTGGGCACCGTGACGCCGCTGGCGACCATCACGCTCAAGCCGCAGGTCGGCGGCGTGCTGACCGAGGTGCTCTATACCGAGGGCCAGACCGTCAGCAAGGGCCAGCTGCTGGCCCGCATCGACCCCCGTCCCTACGAGCAGGCGCTGATGCAGGCCCAGGGCAACCGGGTGCGCGACGAGGCGCAGCTGGAGGCCGCGCGCGTCACCCTGTCGCGCTACCGCACGCTGCTGACCCAGGACTCGATCGCCCGGCAGGACGTCGACACCCAGGCCGCGCTGGTCAAGCAGCTCGAAGGCACCGTGACCACCGACCGCGCGGCCGAGGCCGCCGCCAAGCTCAACCTCGACTACACCCGGGTCACGGCGCCGGTGGCCGGGCGCATCGGGCTGCGCACGGTCGATCCGGGCAACACGGTCACGGCCAATGCGGCCACCGGCATCGCGGTGATCACGCAGATGAACCCGATCGACGTCCAGTTCGCGGTGCCGCAGGACCGCGTGCCCGACATCCAGGCCCAGCTGGCCAAGGGCGAGCCGCTGCCGGTCAAGGCGCTGGACCGGGTGCGCAGCGCGGTGCTGGACACCGGCACCTTCTCGACGCTGGACAACGTGGTCGACACCAGCACCGGCACGGTGCGGGCCAAGGCGCGCTTCGCCAACACCGGCACGCCGCTGTTCCCGAACCAGTTCGTCAACGTGCAGATGGTGCTGCGCACCGTGAACGCGATCGTGGTGCCGGTGACCGCGGTGCGCACCGGGCCCAACGGCAATTTCATCTACGTGGTCAACGAGGACCGCACGGTGTCGGTGCGCCCGGTGAAGCGCGGCGAGGCCACGGTCGACGTGGTGGCGATCCTCGACGGCCTGAAGGCCGGTGAGGACGTGGTGACCGAAGGCGGTGACCGCCTGAAGGACGGCGCGCGCGTGCTGCTGCAGGGCGACAAGCCGGCGATGGCGCCGCGCCCGGGGGCCTCCGGCCCGCGCGGGGCGCGCACACCCGGCGGTCCGAACGGCGAGGGCCGGCGGCAGCGGCCTCCGCAGTAGGGAGCGGCGGTGAGTCCCTCGCGTCCCTTCATCGAGCGGCCGGTCGCGACCGCGCTGCTCATGCTCGCGATCGTGCTCGCGGGCCTGGTCGGTTTCCGCTTCCTGCCGCTGGCGGCCCTGCCGCAGGTCGACTACCCGACGATCCAGGTGCAGACGCTCTACCCCGGCGCCAGCCCCGAGGTCATGAGCCGCACCGTGACCGCGCCGCTGGAGCGCCAGTTCGGCCAGATGGCGGGGCTCGACCGCATGAGCTCGACCAGCGCCACCGGCGTGTCGATCGTCACGCTGCAGTTCGCGCTCGACCAGACCCTCGACGTGGCCGAGCAGCAGGTGCAGGCGGCCATCAATGCCGGCGGCTCGCTGCTGCCGGCCGACCTGCCGGCGCCGCCGGTGTATGCCAAGGTCAACCCGGCCGATGCCCCGATCCTGACCTTGGCCGTGAGCTCCGAGACGATGCCGCTGACCGAGGTGCAGAACCTCGTGAACACGCGGCTGGCGCAGAAGATCAGCCAGGTCGGCGGGGTCGGCCTGGTGTCGCTCTCGGGCGGGCAGCGCCCGGCGGTGCGGATCCAGGCCAACACCAACGCGCTGGCCGCGGTCGGCATCGGCCTGGACACCCTGCGCACCGCGATCGCGGCGGCCAACGCCAACAGCGCCAAGGGCGGCTTCGACGGCCCGAAGCGGGCCTACACGATCAACGCCAACGACCAATTGGTGACCGCGGTCGACTACAAGAACCTGATCGTCGCCTGGAAGAACGGCGCGCCGGTGCGCATGAGCGATGTCGCGCGCGTCATCGACGGCGCCGAGAACACCCAGCTCGGGGCCTGGGCCGGCGCGAACGCGAAGCAGGGCGAGCAGGACGGCAAGCTCTATCCCGCGATCATCCTCAACGTGCAGCGCCAGCCCGGCGCCAACGTGATCGGCACGGTCGACGGCATCAAGAAGCTGCTGCCCGAGCTGGAGGCCTCGCTGCCCGGCGCACTGAAGGTGGAGGTGCTGAGCGACCGCACCACCGGCATCCGCGCCTCGGTCAACCACGTGCAGCTCGAGCTGGCGCTGGCGGTGGTGATGGTGGTGCTGGTGATCTTCTTCTTCCTGCACAGCGTGCGCGCGACCGTGATCGCCAGCATCGCGGTGCCGATCTCGCTGATCGGCACCTGCGGCCTGATGTACCTGCTGGGCTACAGCCTCAACAACCTGAGCCTGATGGCGCTGACCATCGCGACCGGCTTCGTGGTCGACGATGCGATCGTGATGATCGAGAACATCGCGCGCTACCTCGAGAAGGGCGAGCCGCCGTTCCAGGCCGCGCTCAAGGGGGCGACGCAGATCGGCTTCACGATCATCTCGCTGACGGTGTCGCTGATCGCGGTGCTGATCCCGCTGCTGTTCATGGGCGACGTGGTGGGGCGCCTGTTCCGCGAGTTCGCGGTGACGCTGGCGCTCACGATCCTGATCTCGGCCGTGGTCTCGCTGACCCTGGTGCCGATGATGTCGGCGCGCTGGCTGCGGCCGCAGGCCGAGGAAGGCGGACGCTTCGGCGCCGCCGTGCAGCGCTTCTTCGATCGCGTGATCGCGCGCTACGACATCTGGCTGCAATGGGTGTTCCGCCACCAGCCGCTGACGCTGGTGGTGGCCGTGCTCACCCTCGCGCTCACCGTGCTGCTCTACGTCGTGATCCCCAAGGGCCTGTTCCCGACCCAGGACACGGGGCAGCTCAAGGCCCGCGTCCAGGCCTCGCAGGAGGTGTCCTATGTGCGGATGGCCGAGCTGCAGCAGTCGGCGGCCAACCTGATCCTGGCTGATCCCGAGGTGCAGAGCCTGAGCTCGGTGGTCGGCGTCGACGCCGCCAACAACATGGCGCTGAACACCGGCAGCATGCTGATCAACCTGCGTGGCGGCCACTCCGACCAGGCCGTGGTGATGCAGCGTCTGCGCGACCGCGTGCGCGACGGCGTCGCCGGCGTGTCGCTCTACCTGCAGCCGACCCAGGACCTGACCATCGACGCCGAGACCGGACCGACCGAGTTCCGCGTCTCGCTCGAAGGCGCCGACACCACCACGGTGAACGAGTGGGCGCGCAAGCTGGTCGAGCGGCTGCGCAGCGTGCCGCAGGTGCGCAACCCCACCACCGACGCCGGCGCCCAGGGCCTGTCGGCCTACGTGGACATCGACCGCAACACCGCGTCGCGGCTGTCGGTCACCGCGAGTTCGGTCGACGATGCGCTCTACAGCGCCTTCGGCCAGCGCATCGTCTCGACCATCTTTACCGAGACCAACCAGTACCGCGTGATCCTCGAGGCCCAGCGCGAGTCGCTGTCGTCGCCGGAGGGCCTGGGCAACCTGCAGCTGCGCACCGGCGCGGGCACGGCAACGCCGCTGTCGGCGCTGGCCACGGTGCGCGAGCAGTTCGCGCCGCTGCAGGTCACGCGCGTGGCCCAGTACCCGGCCGCGACCGTCGGCTTCGACACGCCACCGGGCGTGTCGCTCGGCAAGTCGGTGGCGGCGATCCGCGCCGCGGCCAAGGAGATCGCGCTGCCGCCGAGCGTGAGCATGAAATTCCTCGGCGCCGCCGGTGCGTACGAAAAATCGCTGACCAACCAGCTGTGGCTGATCCTGGCGGCGGTGGTCTGCGTCTACATCGTGCTGGGCGTGCTCTACGAGAGCTATATCCACCCGCTGACCATCCTGTCGACGCTGCCCTCGGCCGGCGTCGGCGCGCTGCTGGCGCTGATGCTGACCGGCAACGACCTCGGCGTGATCGGCATCATCGGCATCATCCTGCTGATCGGCATCGTGAAGAAGAACGCGATCATGATGATCGACTTCGCGATCGACGCCGAGCGCCACCAGGGCAAGGGACCGCTCGAGGCCATCCACCAGGCGGCGCTGCTGCGCTTCCGCCCGATCCTGATGACCACGCTGGCGGCGCTGTTCGCGGCGCTGCCGCTGATGCTGGGCTGGGGCGAGGGCGCCGAGCTGCGGCGTCCGCTGGGGCTGGCGATCTTCGGCGGGCTGGTGGTGAGCCAGGTGCTGACCTTGTTCACCACGCCGGTGATCTATCTGGCCTTCGACCGGTTGGGGCGGCGGTTTGGGCAGAGGGCTGCGGGATGAGTTGCTGCGTCGTTGTCCTTGTCGCTGGAAGCGCGCCCGGCATGCGGTGCGGGCCCGTCGACCCCACTGCGCCGGCCCTTCGGGCTGCCTTGCGGTGCTCGCTTCAGGCGGGGTCCGCGCAAACTCGCTTCGCTCAAACACGCGCGGCCCTTTTTCCGCCTGAAGCTGCGCTCCTCAGCGGCGCAGAGGGGA
>NZ_JBFREQ010000016.1:0-168965 GCF_052114385.1 Variovorax sp. M-6
CTCCTCCTCGCATGTGCCGACGCACATGCCGCGTCGCGCGCCTTGATTGGCCCGTCCTGGCATGCCTTCGCGACCCCGGAAATAGGGTGAACAGGCCCTAGTCGCGCATGTGGGCGAATTCCACCAGCTTGGCGTATTTCGCCATGTCGGTGGCGATCAGCTGTCCGAGGTCCGCGGGGCTGGTCGGGTGGGGCGACACCATGCCGGCCTGGTCCAGCCGCTGGCGCACCGCGGGGTCCTGCAGCACCGCCTGCAGGTTCTGCTTCAGCAGCTGGGTCACTTCGGGCGGCAGGTTGCGAGGACCGGCAAGCCCGAACCATCCGACCATCTCGTAGCCCTTGAGCAAGGGATGCTCGCCCATCGCGGGCACCTGGGGCAGCAGCGGACTGCGCTGTGCGCTGGTGATCGCGATCGGGAACAGGCGCCCGCTCTGGATGAAGGGCAGGGCCGCCGTCGGCGAGAGCATCGCGAAATCGAGCGTGCCGCCGGCCAGGTCGCCGGTCAGCGCCGCCGTGCCGCGATAGGGGATGTGGACCATCGACAGGCCGGCCCGCTGCTTCACGAGTTCACCCGCGAAATGGAGGGTCGATCCGACGCCCGAGCTGCCGTAGCTGAACTTGCCCGGGCTGCGCTTGACCGTGTCGACGAATTCGGCGAGCGATTTCACACCGCTCCTGGGGCCGGCCACCAGCAGGACCGGCGCGGTGGCGATCAGGCCGATCGGCGTGAGGTCCTTCTGCGGGTCGTACTTCTGGGCGGGATTGACCAGTCCGGTGGCGGCCATCTCGTTGCTCGAACCCGCCAGCAGCGTGTAGCCGTCGGCCGGACTGCCGACCACCCGCTGCGCCGCGATGGCGCCGGCCGCACCGCCCTGGTTGTCGATCATGAGGGTGGCCGAAAGCCTGGGCCCGAGCGCGTCGGCGACGATGCGCGCCGCCTGGTCCACCGAGCCGCCCGGCGGGTAGCCGACGACGATCTTGATCGGCCGGCTCGGATAGGCGCCCTGCGCCGCAGCCCCCAGCGGGGCCAGCGCCCATGCGGCGGCCGCGACGAGGCCGAGGACGCCGCGGCGCGACGGCAGGAAGAAGGGGTGGCGCGTGGAGGAGGTCATGGTGGGGGGTCGATCGAGAGGAATCGGATTCGCCGAGACGCCGCTCAGGCGAGCGTTGCGAGGAAGCGCTGCGCCAGCTTGACCCAGTAGGTCGAAGCGATCGGCAGGCAGGCGTCGTTGAAGTCGTAGCCGGGGTTGTGGACCATGCAGCCACCGCTGCCGTGCGTCTCGCCGACGCCGTTGCCCACGATCAGGTAGCTGCCCGGGCATTGCTCGAGCATGAAGGAGAAGTCCTCGCTGCCGGTGAGCGGCTGGAGGCCCGGGATCAGGCCTTCCTCGCCCAGCCAGTCGACCGCGACCTGGCGCGCGAACTCGGTGCTGGCCACGTCGTTGACCAGCGCCGGATAGCGCCAGTGGTAGTCGACCTCGGCCTGGACGCCCAGTGTCGCGGCCTGGGCCTGCACCAGTTGCGTGATGCGTTCGCGCAGCATGGCCCGGATCTCGGGGCGATAGGCCCGCACCGTGAGGCGCATCAGCACGCTGCCGGGAATGACGTTGGGCGCATCGCCGCCATGGATGGCACCGACCGAGATGACGGCCATCTCGCGCGGATCGACATTGCGCGACACGATGGTCTGCAGCGCCAGCACGATGTGCGCCGCCGCCACCACCGGGTCGGCCGCCAGGTGCGGCGCGGAGCCGTGGCCGCCGCGGCCCTTGACCGTGATCGTGACGGAGTCGGACGAGGCCATGAACGGTCCGCCCATGAAGCCGAAGCTGCCGACCGGGTAGCCGGGCATGTTGTGCAGCGCGAAGATCGCGTCGCAGGGGAAGCGTTCGAAGAGGCCGTCCTCGATCATCTTGCGGCCGCCGCCCAGGCCTTCCTCGGCGGGCTGGAAGATCAGGTGCAGGGTGCCGTCGAAGCCGCGCTCCTTCGCCAGGTGCTGCGCCGCGGCCAGCAGGATCGCGGTATGGCCGTCATGGCCGCAGGCGTGCATCTTTCCCTGGGCCTTGCTGGCATAGGGCAGGCCGGTCTCCTCGTGGATCGGCAGGGCGTCCATGTCGGCCCGAAGGCCCAGCACGCGGCTTCCCTTGCCGACGCGCAAGCTGCCGACGACGCCCGTGCCGCCCAGGCCGCGGTCGACCGCATAGCCCCATTCGGCCAGGCGGGCGGCCACCAGGTCGCTGGTGGCGAACTCCTCGAAGGCCAGCTCCGGGTGCGCGTGCAGATGGTGGCGCAGCGCCACCATGTCCTTCTCGATGGCACGGATGCCTGGCAGCACGGGGTCGGAGGTCCGGGGAGGTTCGATGACCGGGTTCATGGGCGAGAGATCTTTCTGGAGTGCGGGGTGGGCGAAGTCTAGGAAGGCTTGCCGCCCGCTGGCAGACAGGCAACGCCTGGCATCGAAGGGCAATGCCTGTCTTGTCAGCCGGCCCTCGATGCGGCTGGCGCGTGACGGCCGAGCCCCCGACGACCGAAGCCGATAATCGCCGCGATGAAACTGCACCAGATGCGCTATCTCGTCGCGGTGGCCGCCCAGGGCAGCATCCGGGCGGCGGCGAGGACACTGGGCGTGACCCAGGCGGCGGTCACCCAGGGCATGCGCGAGCTGGAGTCCGAGTGCCAGCTGGCCATGTTCACCCGCCACAGCGGCGGCATCGGCCTCACCGATGCCGGCCGCGACCTGCTGCACCACGCCCAGCGCATCCTCGAGCAGATGCATCGGGCCGAGCAGGACCTGGCGCGCCACCGCGATGCCGGCGCGCCGCAGCGGCTCTCGATCGGCGTCACGCCCTGGGTCGCGCAGACCCTGCTGGCGCGGGTGCTGGCCTCGTACCGCATCGAGATGCCGCACGTGCGGCTCGAGCTCTTCGATGGCTTTTCTGCGCTCGCCTACCCCAAGCTGCGAGAAGGCAGCCTGGACCTGATGATCGGCCGCATCGCCGCGGCCGATGAATTGCACGGCCTGCAGGCCAGCCCGCTGTTCACCTACGAAGCCACGGTGATGGCGCGCGCGGGGCATCCTCGCGCCGGTGCCAGCTCGATCCACCAGCTGCTGGACGACGACTGGGTGCTCAATTTCGCGCCCGACGGCGAGAAGCAGCTGATGGAGCAGCTCTTCGTCCAGCACGGCGCCGCGGTGCCGCGACAGCGCATCCACCTGGCACAGTCGGCGGCCCTCATGCTGACCCTGGTGCAGCAGACCGACATGCTCACTTTCTGTCCGTGGCCGCTTGTGGAGACCGCTTCGCTGCGCGGCACGATGGTGGCGCTGCAGCTGCGCGAGCAGTTCGCGCCGCGCACGGTGGGCATCATTCGCCGCAGCAACGAAACGCTGTCGCAGCCGGCCGAGCGCTTTCTGGTGCATTTCATCGAGCAGATGCGCGCCGGCGCGGTGTCGACCGATCCCGAACTGCGGCGCGTCTTCTACTCGGTCGAGATGCTGGCCTGAAGCGCCGGCCTATCGCGTCCGGCCGTCCCGGTACCGCCCGCTGGTGCTGCGTCCCAGCACCGTGGCCTGCCCCAGCCGCGCCAGCGAGGCGCCCACGTGCGCATGCGTGATCGCGATGCCCAGCGCGTCCGCCGCGTCGCTGCCGGGCAGGCCGGGCAGCTTCAGCAGCCGCTTCACCATCTCCTGCACCTGCGCCTTGGCAGCCCGGCCGTGGCCCGCCACCGCCTGCTTCATCTGCAGCGCCGTGTACTCCGAGACCGTGAGGTCGCGGGTCACCAGCGCTGTCAGGCAGGCGCCGCGGGCCTGGCCCAGCAGCAGCGTGGATTGCGGATTGACGTTGACGAAGATGATTTCCACCGCCGCCGCATCGGGCTGGTAGCGCGCCGCCAGCTCGCCGATGCCGTCGAACAGCACCTTGAGCCGCGCCGGCAGTTCGCCGGTGCCGAGATGGCGGGTGCTGATGGTGCCGCTCGCGACGTAGTGCAGCGCATGGCCGTCGACGTCGATCACGCCGAAGCCGGTGGTCTGGAGTCCGGGGTCGATGCCGAGGATGCGCATGCCGTCAGGCGCCGAAGTACCAGCGCACCGCATGGAAGAACACGGGCGCCGCGAAGCACAGCGCATCCACCCGGTCCAGCAGTCCGTGGGCGCCGGTCACGCCGACGCCGCGCCGGCCCCAGTTGGGGATGCCGCGGTCGCGCTTGAGCGCCTTCATCACGAGATGGCCCATCGAGCCGGCCACGCAGGCGATCAGCGACACCGCGAGCGCCTGGCCGAACTTGAAGGGCGTGATGAAGGAGAACAGCGCCCCGACCACGCTCGCGATCGCCATGCCGAGGGCCCAGCTGGTCCAGTTGAAGCTGCGGCTCACGTGCGGCGCGAAGGGCTCCTGCATGAAGAGGCGGTGCCGGATCGCGCCCAGCCAGCCCGGCGGCTGGGGCGGTGGCGGCGCGCCTTCCGGCGGCATCGCCTTGCGCCGCGAGACCAGGTGCTGCACCAGCATGCAGGTCTGGACCACGAACACCAGGAAGAACACCAGGAAGGCGCTCTTGCCCTCGTAGCCCGGGAACGACAGCAGCAGCAGCGCCGGTACGTGGCTCATGCCGTAGACGCAGACCATGATGCCCCACTGCAGCTTGGCGTTGCGCTCGAGGAAGTGGCTCGGGTCGTCGGCCAGCGCGCTCACCACCGGAATCGCGAGGAAGACGTAGACCGGGATGAACACCGTGAAGAGGTCGAAGTGCGCGGTCGCCACCAGCCAGAACTGGATCGGCAGCACCACGAAGAAGGCCAGGATCAGGCTTCGGTGGTCGCCGCGCCGGGTCGGCGACAGGGTGATGAACTCGCGCAGCGCCAGGAAGGCGATCAGCGCGAACAGCAGCGTCGCCACGGTCTCGCCCAGGGCCCAGCCGATCCAGAACACCACCGCCATGAACCAGGTGGTGCGCAGCAGCGTGCGGAAATGCTGCAGCTCGCGCTGCCAGATCTCGTCGTGGACCGGATTGCGACGCTCCCTGAAGCTCAGCATGAAGGCCACGGTGCTGACGACGACGAGCAGTCCGAAGACGATCACGAACAGCGCCGCGACCTGATGGGTCGGGGAAAGATTGCGCAGGTACTGGTTCATGCGTGGGCCGGCCCTAGACGTCCCGCAGCGCGACCACCGCTGCGCGCGCCCGGTCGAGGAAGGGGCGGCGCTCCTCGCCCTCTTCGAGGCGGATCGGCGCGCCGAAGGTGACCGAGCACAGGATCGGCACCGGCACCACCTCGCCCTTGGGCATCACGCGCTGCACGTTGTCGATCCAGGCCGGCACCAGCACCGCCTCCGGGAACATCTGGGCCAGCGTGAAGAGCCCCGACTTGAATTTTTGCGGTTCGCCCGTGTGGCCGCGCGTGCCTTCGGGGAAGATGATGATCGAGTCGCCGCTCTGCAGCGCCTCGATCAGCGGCTGCAGCGGTGCGAGCGCCTCCGCGCTGCCCGGAGGGGCGGGGGGTGGCTCGGGTTCGGGTGCCGGCTCGGGCAGCGGCTCCGACAACGGCATCTCGAGCTGGGCGGCAGGCGCCGGCGCATCGTCGAACGACGGCTCGATCCGCTCGGCGGGCGCTGCCGCGGGCGGCGCCGGTGGCACCGTCGCCGCGCCGCCGCCGCGCTCCACATAGATCGCGTTGAACACCTCGGTCGTGATCCAGCGCTTGAACGGCGTGTTGGCCCAGTAGTCGCGCGCGGCGATCGGCCGCGTGATGCTGCGCAGTTCCTCGGGCAGGGCGGCCCAGATCATCACGAGGTCGAGATGACTCTGGTGGTTGGCGAAGTAGATGCGCTGCTCGGCCTTGGGTGGACAGCCCCACCAGCGCGCCTGGGCGCCGGTGAGCAGCCGGATCAAGGCCAGCAATCCCCACCCCGTGAACTTTGCAAGCATGTTGCCGATGATACGGGCCGGGTGCCGCGGCTCAGGGCAGTTCTGCGGAGGGCATGCGCGCCGCGATCGTGCCCGCTCGGCTCGCCAGATACGACGAGCCTTGCCGGCGCTCGAAGAACTTCGGGCTCGGCAGCATCACGGCCAGCCGGGCCGCCTCGTTGTTGGAGAGCTTCGACGCCGGCTTTCTGAAGTAGTGCTGCGCCGCAGCCTCGGCACCGAAGATGCCTTCGCCCCATTCGACGTTGTTGAGGTAGATCTCCAGGATCCGCTCTTTCGACAGCAGCACTTCGAGCGCGGTGGCCAGCACCAGCTCCTGGCCCTTGCGCAGCATCGTGCGCTCGCCCGAGAGCAGCAGGTTCTTGGCCAGCTGCTGCGTGATGGTCGAGCCGCCGCGCAACGGGGCCGGGCGCGGCTCCTTGCCGCGCGCGCGCATCTGCGCGGCGCGCCTGGCGGCGATCTCCTCGGCCTTGGCGTTGCGCTGGCGGGCGCGCTCGATCGCCTCCCACTCCACGCCCTGGTGGTAGACGAACTCGCTGTCCTCGCTGGCGATCACGGCGCGCTTGAGCGCGTCCGAGATCTGGCTGTAGGGCACCCACTGCTGGCGCCACTCGCGTTCGCCGTTGCTGCGTCCCCGGGTCGCGAGTTGCCAGGCTTCGGAGCGTTGGAATGCCGTCGACTGCGGATCGATCACCGCCATCGCGGCGATCCGCAGGATGAAGAAGAGCTGCAGCGCGAAGGCCGCGATCAGCACGCAGCCGAACCAGCGCAGAACGGCCCTCACCGGGCCTCGACGAGGGCGCGCAACTCGGTCAGCACCGGTGCGGTCGGCGGCCGCACGCCGCGCCAGATCTCGAAGGCCTCGGCCGCTTGCTCGACCAGCATGCCGAGGCCGTCGCGCGGCACGGCGCCGTGGGCGCGCGCCCAGTCCATGAAGCCCGCCGCGGCCGGCCCATACATCATGTCGATCGCCAGTGCGCCCGGCTTCAGCACGCTGGCCGCCACCGGGACCTCGCCGCCGGCCAGGCTCGAGGCCGTGGCATTCACCAGCACGTCGAAGCGGCCCGGCACGCTGTCGAGCGCCTGTGCTTCGAGCGTGACGTGGTGCTGCATCGCCAACGCCGCGTGGCGCTGCACCAGCGCGATCGCCTTGGCCAGCGTCCGATTGGCCACCACGACCCGGCGCGGACCGGCTTCCAGCAGCGGGCCGAGCACGCCGGCCGCGCCGCCGCCCGCGCCCAGCAGCAGCAGTTCGCTGCCCGCGAGCGCAACGCCCGCGTGGATCCGGATGTCGTTGACCAGGCCGATGCCATCGCTGTTGTCGCCGTGCACGCCGTCGTCGCGAAAACTCAGCACGTTGACCGCCTTCGCCAGCGCGGCGCGTGGCGTCAGGTGCTGCGACAGCGCGGCGGCCTCGAACTTGAACGGCACCGTGACGTTGCAGCCGCGCGCCGTGCCCGCGGCATCGGCGCGGAACGCCGCCACCGCGCCGGCGAAATCGTCGAGCGGCGCCAGCCGGCGGCCGTAGTCCAGGGTCTGGCCGGTGAGTTCGGCGAAGCGCGCATGAATCCACGGCGAGCGGCTGTGCTCGACCGGATGCCCCATCACGCAGTACAGGTCGGTCATGTCGGGTGGCTCATTGTCTGGACGAGAGCTGGGTTTCCAGCGTCTCGTCGCGGGTGAACTTGAAGCGCGAGGGCAGCACGATCTGGTCGGTCTGCCGGCGCATCGCGTCGGTGAACTTGCCGAAGCCGCCGATGCTGCGCACGATCGCCTGCGCGCGCCGGTCCAGCGTGCGGTCGCCCGAGCTCTCGACGATGTCGGTCGAGAGGATCTTGCCGTCGTGATTGACGGTCACCATCATGGTCAGTTCGCCGTACAGCTTCCGGCCGGCGGCCTCGGGGAAGTTCTCGGTGCCGCGCACCTCGATCTTGCGGCGCAGCGCGTCCACGTAGGCCGCATAGGCGGCCTCGCGCGTGGCCGGGCTGATGTAGCGCTTCTTGGGCCGTGCGTTCTCTTCGTTCACGCGGCGTTCGATCTCGGCCAGCAGTTCGACCAGCTGGCGGCGCTTTTCCTCGCGCGCGGCCGTCTCGCTGGGGTTGCCCTGGGCGCGCGGGTCGGGCACCGGCATGCTGGCCAGCTGCTGCTTGATCTGGGCCAGCAGCAGCATCTGCTGCTGCTGCATCGCTTCGACCTGGCGCTGGGCGTCCTCCATCGAGTCGCCGATCGCGGTGAAGGTGGAGGGCGGCAGCGGGCTGGTGGCGCGCCCGCGGTCGAGGTCGCCGCCGCCGGCCAGCGAGGCCTGGGCGATGGCCTTGGCCTTGTCAGGGCGCTCCTGGGTCCTGGCATTGACCAGGATCACTTCGAGCGGCGTCTCCTTGAAGACGCGGTTGAAGGACTCCGGGTCGACGAAGCGGACCGCCAGCAAGACCGCGTGCGCGACGATCGACACGCCGAGCGCGATCTGCAGCGTGCTGAGGTCGCGCAGGTTCATGCGGGCGCGTTCTCCGGTGCGGCCTCGCTGTCGGCCAGGTCGACAGCGATGGCGATCGGGCCGGCGACTTCCTCGTCCTCGCCGCTCTCGTCCTCGGCCTGCGTATCGGCGGGCGCGGCGTCGAGGCGCTCGATGACGGTGCCGTGGACGTCGAGCGCGATCTCGTCGACCTCGCCGAGCCGCACGCGCACCCGCGCGCCGCGCTGCAGTCCCTGCGTGCCGGTCACCATGAACACCAGCGGCAGCGTGTCGGCCCGCGCCAGCGCGCCGTTCGGCACGTCCTTGATCAGCGTGGCCTCGAGTTCGGTGATGCCCTGCTGCTGCAGGTACTTGAGCGTCCAGAAGCGCTCCATGCCGCCCTGGTGCGCGTTGTAGGTGCTGTAGGCGGCGTCGAAGCCCGACAGGATCGAGAACAGGTCGGCGTCCTTGGGCTTGAACGGCGCCGCCAGCGCGGCGGTCTTGCCGTGGCGCGCCGCCGCGATGATCTGCCACTGATTCACGAGGTCGGTGTAGCGGCGCAGCGGCGAGGTGCTCCAGGCGTAGCTCTTCACGCCGAGGCCGGCGTGCGGCAGCGCCCGGGTGCCCATGCGCACCTTGATGCCGGGCGCCAGGCTGGCCTGGCTGCGGTACAGGCCGGGCACGCCGAGCTCGCCGAGCCAGCCGCCCCAGCTGCTGTTGGCCAGGATCATGGCCTCGGAGACGATCAGGTCCAGCGGCGCGCCGCGCTGGCGGGTGCCGATCTGCACCTGCTCGTTGCCGGTCGGTTCGCCGTCGTTGCCGACCAGGCGGAAGGTGTAGTCGGGCCGGCTGAAATTCTCGGGCTTGCCGCGCACCACCTCGCGCTGCGCCTTCAGCTGCTTCGCCAGCCGGAACAGGAAGGACAGCGGCGCGCGCAGCGGCGCCAGCGTCGCGGACGCCTCCGCGGCGCCGACCGATGCGTCTTCCAGCCAGGGCTGGGTGATCACCGTGTCGAGCTGGTCATGGCGCAGGTTGGCAACGATCGGCACTTGTTCGAGCCGGGTCTCGGTGCTCTTCAGCGCCAGCGTCTGCTCGTCGAAGGTCGCGTAGAGCGAAACCGCCGGGCAGTCGCGCCCTTCCTGCAGCGTGTAGGCCTCGACCACGTGGTCGGGCAGCATCGTGATCTTGTGGCCCGGCATGTAGACCGTCGACATGCGCGCGCGCGCCACCTGGTCGATCGGGCCGCCGGGCACCAGGGCCAGACCCGGCGCCGCGATGTGGATGCCGACCACGACCGTGCCGCTGCCGAGCCCCTGCACCGACAGCGCATCGTCGATCTCGGTGGTGTGGGAGTCGTCGATCGAGAAGGCCTGCACGTCGGCCAGCGGCAGTTCGTCGGCGATGACCGGCGGCTGCAGCGACGGGAAGCCGGTGCCCTTGGGGAAGTTCTCGAACAGGAAGCGGCGCCAGTGGAACTGGTAGGCCGAGTCGATGGCGCCAGCCTGCTTCAGCAGCTCGAGCGGCGGACGCTGGGTGGCGCGGGCGGCGTCGACCACGGCCTTGTATTCCGGCGCGTTCTTGTCGGGGCGGAACAGGATCTTGAACAGCTGCTCGCGCACCGGGGCCGGGCAGACGCCGGCGGCCAGTTGGCCGGCCCATTCCGCGATCTGGGCCTGCACGAGCTTCTTCTTCTCGATCGCGGCCAGCGCCTGCTGGACGATCTCGGCCGGCGCCTTCTTGAAACGGCCCTTGCCGGCGCGGCGGAAATAGTGCGGTGCCTCGAACAGGGCCAGCAGCGCCGCGGCCTGCTGCACCAGCGTGGGATGGGCCTGGAAGTACTCGGTGGCCAGTTCGTCGAACGCGAACTCGCCCTCGGGCGCGAATTCCCAGGCCAGGTCGAGATCGACCGTGGCCGCGAGCGTGCGGCCTTCGGCGATCAGGTCGGCCGGCGAAGGTTTCTCGAAGCGCAGCACGATGTTGGCGCCCTTGACCTTGACCCGCTTGCCGGTCTCGAGCTCCACCTGTGCCGAGGCTTCGGCCTCCGACAGGACGCGGCCGCCCAGGTATTTGCCGGCTTCTTCGAACAATACAAACATGGGGCGGATTCTCCCATGCGCGGCTCCCGCAGGCCGTCAGGCCGGATCGATGAAAGCAAGGACCTCGTCCAGGTGCTGCGTCTCGAAATCCGACAGGGCGTGGTCGCCGCCTTCCAGGATCTTGAGCCGGCTGCCCGGATAGCGGTCCGACATGTCGCGCCAGTCGAGCACCTCGTCGCCCTTGGCGATGACCGCGAACACCTGCTCGGGCCGGTCCAGCGGCCCGACCTCGAGCGCGCGCAGTTCGGCGATGTATTCGGGCCGGAAGTGGAAGTGCGCCGCCGGATCGTGCCAGAGGGTCTGATCGCCGATGTGGCGCACCAGGTCGCGCGCCGGGTCTACCGCCGGGTTGAGCAGCACCGCCCGGCAATAGGTGGTGGCTGTTACATAAGTGGCATAGAAACCGCCGAGCGAGGAACCGACGACCGCCATCGAGCTGCGCGGCCAGCCGGCGATGCCGCGCATCACGAGCGCGATCGCTTCGCGCGGCGAAGGCGGCAGCTGCGGGCACCACCAGTGCAGGTTCGGGTGCTGGCTGGCCACGCGACTGGCCATCTGGCTGGCCTTGGTGGACCGGGGCGAGGAGCGGAAGCCGTGCAGATAGAGCAGGTGGGTGGTGGGCGGCATGCCGCGATTATCGGGAACTGCGGCCGAAAATGGCCCCTGGAGCCCATCGGCCAGGCTTCGGGCACCGATAATTGCGGCCCATGTCGGCCGTCTTCAATCAACCTTCGCTCGCGCGGCGCCTGTTGCCCGTGTTCCAGGGCTTCGACGGCTTCCTCGCCTTTGCTGTGCTGCTGCTGGCCTGTGCCGGCATGCTGACCATGTATTCGTCCGGCTACGACCACGGCACCCGCTTCGTCGACCACGGGCGCAACATGCTGCTGGCCGGCTTCATCATGTTCGTGGTGGCGCAGGTGCCGCCGCAGCGCCTGATGACGCTGGCGGTGCCGGTCTACACCCTCGGCGTGGCGCTGCTGGTCGCGGTGGCGCTGTTCGGCATCACCAAGAAGGGCGCCCAGCGCTGGATCAACGTCGGTGTCGTGATCCAGCCCAGCGAGATCCTCAAGATCGCGATGCCGCTGATGCTGTCCTGGTGGTTCCAGCGTCGCGAGGGGCAACTGCGGCCGCTCGACTTCGTCGTCGCGACGGTGCTGCTGGCGGTGCCGGTCGGCCTGATCATGAAGCAGCCCGACCTCGGCACCTCGCTGCTGGTGCTGGCCACGGGCCTGTCGGTGATCTTCTTCGCCGGACTGTCGTGGAAGCTGATCGTGCCGCCGGTCCTGATCGGCATTGTCGCGGTGGCGCTGATCGTCGGTTTCGAGTCGACGCTGTGCGCCAACGATTTCGACTGGAAGATCCTGCACGATTATCAGAAGCAGCGCGTCTGCACGCTGCTGGACCCGACCAAGGACCCGCTCGGCAAGGGCTTCCACATCATCCAGGGAATGATCGCGATCGGCTCGGGCGGCATCGGCGGCAAGGGCTTCATGCAGGGCACGCAGACGCACCTGGAGTTCATTCCCGAGCGCACCACCGACTTCATCTTCGCGGCCTATTCCGAGGAATTCGGGCTGGCCGGCAACCTGGCGCTGATCGCGGCCTTCATTTTCCTGATCTTTCGCGGACTGGCGATCGCGCTCGACGCGCCGACGCTGTTCTCGCGCCTGCTGGCCGGAGCGGTCACGATGATCTTCTTTACCTACGCCTTCGTGAACATGGGCATGGTGAGCGGCATCCTGCCGGTGGTGGGGGTGCCGCTGCCTTTCATCAGCTATGGCGGCACGGCCATGGTCACGCTGGGGCTCGGGCTGGGCATCCTGATGTCCATCTCCCGCGCCAAGCGAATGATCCAGAGCTGACCCCCAAGACGCGCTGCGCGCAGCCGTCGAACAAGCAGCGCCAGTACTCACCGGCCGGCGCAGCCAGGCCCGTTGGTGAAACACCGCGGATCTGGCTCTGCCAGGCCGCTGGTGTTGCCCCCTGCAGGGGGTGGGCGCCCGGACACGCAGTGCCGGGCAACCTGGGGGGGAGCCTAGAATGTTTCGATGATCTCCCGCGAACCCACCATCGAGCGCCTCGCCACGGCGCAACAGCTCCTGCTCACGCCCTTCGGCCTCGACGAATCGCACCTCTCGCGTGCGCTCGCGGAGATCAAGGCGTACCGGGTGGACGACGCCGACCTCTACTTCCAGTACACCCGCAGCGAGGGCTGGAGCCTCGAAGAGGGCATCGTCAAGACCGGCAGCTTCAGCATCGACCAGGGCGTCGGCGTGCGCGCGGTCAGCGGCGAGAAAACCGCCTTCGCCTATTCGGACGACATTTCGGAAGCTTCGCTGCTCGATGCCGCGCGCACGGTGCGCAGCATCTCGGCTGCCGGCAAGACCGCGCGAGTCAAGGCGCCGACGCGCAAGATCGCGGCCAGCCGCTCGCTCTACAACGGCGTCGACCCGATCTCGACGCTCGACAGCACCGCCAAGGTCAAGCTGCTCGAGAAGGTCGAACAACTTGCGCGCTCGCGCGACCCGCGCGTGGCCCAGGTCATGGCCGGCCTGGCGAGCGAATACGACGTGGTGCTGGTGGCGCGCGCCGACGGCACCCTGGCCGCCGACGTGCGGCCGCTGGTGCGGCTGTCGGTGACGGTGATCGCCGAGCAGAACGGCCGCCGCGAAGTCGGTTCCGGCGGCGGCGGCGGCCGCTTCGGCCTGGCGTACTTCGATGACGAGCACATCGCCGAATATGTGGACCAGGCCGTCAAGTCGGCGCTGACCAATCTCGATTCCCGGCCCGCGCCGGCCGGCGAGATGACCGTGGTGCTCGGCCCGGGCTGGCCGGGCATCCTGCTGCACGAAGCCATCGGCCACGGGCTCGAGGGCGATTTCAACCGCAAGGGGTCGAGCGCCTTCTCGGGGCGCATCGGCCAGCGCGTCGCGGCCAAGGGCGTGACCGTGCTCGACGACGGCACCATCGCCGACCGCCGCGGCTCGCTCAACGTCGACGACGAGGGCAACGCGACCCAGCGCAACGTGCTGATCGAGGACGGCATCCTCAAGGGCTACCTCCAGGACTCGCTCAACGCCCGGCTGATGAAGGCCAAGCCCACCGGCAACGGCCGCCGCGAGAGCTACGCCCATGCGCCGATGCCGCGCATGACCAACACCTACATGCTGGGCGGCGACCGCGTCCCCGAGGAAATCGTCGCCAGTATCAAGAAGGGCCTCTACGCCACCAACTTCGGCGGCGGCCAGGTCGACATCACGAGCGGCAAGTTCGTGTTCTCGGCCAGCGAAGCCTACTGGGTCGAGAACGGCAAGATCCAGTACCCGGTCAAGGGCGCGACCATCGTCGGCAACGGCCCCGATGCGCTCACGCGCGTCACCATGATCGGCAACGACATGGCGCTCGATTCGGGCGTCGGCACCTGCGGCAAGGAGGGCCAGAGCGTGCCGGTCGGCGTCGGCCAGCCGACCCTGCGGATCGACGGTTTGACCGTCGGCGGCACGGCCTAAGCATTTCCTATGCTAAAGTTGCCGCCCATGTCCGCCTCCCGCGCTTATTACTTTGCCTTCTTTTGGTTCCCGGTTCCCGGCGGACGAGAGGCGCGCGCGTAAAGCAAGCAGACAAGCAGAACCTCCCAGAACCGCCGGTGCCACAAGCCCGGCGGTTTTTTTATTGCCCCTCGAAATCCAGACCTCTCCAAGGAAGCACACATGAGCACGAAAGCCGCCCCGCCCAGCGAAACCTGGTATGCGAACGTCGAAAAAACCAGCAGGACCGACGACGAACGCATCAAGGACATCACTGTGTTGCCTCCCCCCGAACATCTGATCCGCTTCTTCCCGATCGCCGGAACGCCGGTCGAATCGCTGATCACCGGCACCCGCCACGCGATCCACAACATCATGGCCGGCAAGGACGACCGGCTGCTGGTGATCATGGGCCCGTGCTCGATCCACGACCCGGCCGCCGCGCTCGATTACGCGCGCCGCCTGAAGGCCGAGCGCGAGAAGTACGCCGGCACGCTGGAGATCGTGATGCGGGTCTATTTCGAGAAGCCGCGGACCACGGTCGGCTGGAAGGGGCTCATCAACGATCCGTACCTCGACGAAAGCTTCCGCATCGACGAGGGCCTGCGCATCGCGCGCCAACTGCTGATCGACATCAACCGCATGGGCCTGCCGGCCGGCAGCGAGTTCCTCGACGTGATCTCGCCGCAGTACATCGGCGACCTGATCTCCTGGGGCGCGATCGGCGCCCGCACCACCGAGAGCCAGGTGCACCGCGAACTGGCCTCGGGCCTGTCGGCACCGATCGGCTTCAAGAACGGCACCGACGGCAACATCCGCATCGCCACCGACGCGATCCAGGCGGCGGCGCGCGGTCACCACTTCCTCTCGGTGCACAAGAACGGCCAGGTCGCGATCGTGCAGACCAAGGGCAACAAGGACTGCCACGTGATCCTGCGCGGCGGCAAGGCGCCCAACTACGACGCAGCCAGCGTCGCGGCGGCCTGCAAGGACCTCGAGGCCGCCAAGCTGCCGCCCAGGCTGATGGTCGACTGCAGCCACGCCAACAGCAGCAAGCAGCACCAGAAGCAGATCGACGTCGCGCGTGACATCGGCGACCAGATCGCCGGCGGCAGCCACAGCGTGTTCGGCCTGATGGTCGAGAGCCACCTCAAGGCCGGGGCGCAGAAGTTCACCCCGGGCAAGGAGGCCATCTCGGCGCTGGAATATGGCCAGAGCATCACCGACGCCTGCCTGGGCTGGGAGGATTCGACCCAGGTGCTGGAGCTGCTGTCGCAGGCGGTCAAGAAGCGCCGGGGATGAAGCTTGGCCGCCCTGGAGCGGCCCGGCGCCGGTCTGGATCAGGGGATCAGATCAGCGCCGCCAGATCGGGCCAGTGGTGGCGCAGCAGCGCCGCTTCGTCGCTCTCGGGCCGCATGAAGGCGAAATCGTCGAAGTCGAAGCCCGGCCCGACGGTACAGCTCACCAGCGTGTAGTCGTCGTCGCCCGCCGCTGCCACGATCGGCCGTGCCGCCTGCCACTGGCCGGCCGGCACGGTGTGCTGGGGCCGCGTGCCGTGGACGTCGACCGGTCCGAGCCGCAGATGAGCGGGGGGCGTGCGCAGCGCCGCATCGCTGGTCCACAGCGCCAGGGGTGCGCCTTCGAGGTGGATCCAGACCTCGTCGGACTGCACCCGGTGCCAGCGCGAGTGCTGCTGTGCTTCGAGCAGGTAGTAGATGGTGGTGAGCGCATGGCGCGCCGCCCGTCCGTCGGCCGGCATCACCTGCGAGGCCGAGCGGAACATCTCGCGGAACCAGCCGCCCTCGGGATGGGGCTGCAGCTGGAGGGTCTCGATGAGCTGGCGGGCGCGCATGGCCTCATTCTCGCGCGCGGAGCGCCGAAATGAGCTTTTCGTGCACGCCACCGAAGCCGCCATTGCTCATGCAGACGATGTGATCGCCGGCGCGGGCCGCCGCCGCCACCTGCGCGACCAGCGGTTCGATGGCATCCGCCACCCGCGCCCGGTCGCCCATCGGCGCCAGCGCCGCCGCGGCGTCCCAGTCGAGGCCGCCGCTGTGGCAGAACGACAGGTCGGCCGCCTCCAGGCTCCATGGCAGCTGGGCCGCCATGGTTCCGAGCTTCATGGTGTTGCTGCGCGGCTCGAAGACCGCAAGGATGCGATCCGGCTTGCGGCCGGCAGCGTCGAGCTTCTGACGCAGGCCGTCGAGCGTGGTGCGGATCGCGGTCGGGTGATGCGCGAAATCGTCGTAGACGGTGATCGTTCCGGGAGCGCGCTCCACGCTGCCGCGCAGCTCCATGCGCCGGCGTACGTTGCGGAAGCTCCCCAGCGCATCGGCCGCGGCCGCGGGCGCAACGCCCACATGCTCGGCCGCGACGATCGCGGCCAGGCCGTTCATCTGGTTGTGCAGGCCCGAGAGCGCCCATTCGACCCGGCCGACGCGCTCGCCCCGGCGCAGCACGTCGAAGGCATCGTGCGGGCCCGAAGCCTGCCATTCGCCGCCGGCGCCGAAGCGCGCGAGCTCGCTCCAGCAGCCCTGGGCCAGCACGCGCTGCAGGCTCTCCTCGGTGGCGTTGACCACCACCCGGCCCTGGCCCGGCACTGTGCGCACCAGGTGATGGAACTGCCTTTCGATCGCGGCCAGGTCGTCGAAGATGTCGGCGTGATCGAATTCCAGGTTGTTCAGGATCGCGGTGCGCGGGCGGTAATGCACGAACTTGCTGCGCTTGTCGAAAAAGGCGGTGTCGTACTCGTCCGCTTCGATCACGAATGGGGACCCCACGCTCCCCACTGCTGCATCGGTCGAACCGAGCCGGGCCGAGACGCCGAAATCGAGCGGCACGCCGCCCACCAGGAAGCCGGGCGCCCGGCCGGCGCGCTCGAGGATCCAGGCCAGCATCGAAGTGGTGGTGGTCTTGCCGTGGGTGCCGGCGACGGCCAGCACGTGCCGGCCTTGCAGCACGTGCTCGGCCAGCCATTGCGGCCCGCTGGTGTAGGCCGCACCGGCGTCGAGGATGGCTTCCATGAGCGGGAACTTCGGCCCGCCGTCGGCCTGCCGGGCCCGGGACACCACGTTGCCGACCACGAAGATGTCCGGCTTCAGGGCCAGCTGGTCGGCGCCGAAGCCCTCGATCAGGTCGATGCCGAGCGCCCGGAGCTGGTCGCTCATCGGCGGATAGACGCCGGCGTCGCAGCCGGTCACCCGGTGGCCGGCTTCGCGCGCAAGTGCCGCCACACCCCCCATGAAGGTGCCGCAGATGCCGAGAATGTGAATGTGCATCGGTCGATTCTAGGGATGCGCAGGGGGCATCCGCCTGCGCGCGGCACAGTGCGGGCAAAATGTCCCGATGGACACGTCGAAGCAGGAAATCGCCGCCGTTGCGGCCCGCCTCGTGGTCGAGGAGGGGCTGGAGTACGGACCCGCCAAGCGCCGCGCGTTGCGCGATCTCGGTTTGCCCGTGCGCACCGCGTTGCCGAACAACGACGAGGTCGAGGCCGAGGTCCGCGACTACATCAAGCTGTTCTGCGCCGACACCCAGCCGCAGGAGCTCCATGCGCTGCGCCTGCTGGCGCTCGAATGGATGGAGCGCATGGCGCCGTTCCGGCCGCATGTGGGCGGCGCCGTCTGGCATGGCACGGCCACCCGGTTGTCCGACATCTACATCCAGCTGTTCTGCGACGATTCCAAATCGGCGGAGATCGCGTTGATCGATCACCACGTGGACTACGAGCCGCGCATGGTCACCGGCTTCCATGGCGAGCAGGTCGAGGCGCTGAGCGTGCACGCGGCCAGTCGGGCGCTGGGCGAGGAGATCGGGGTCCACCTGCTGGTCTACGACCTGGACGACCTGCGCGGGGCGCTCAAGCCCGACACCCAGGGGCGCGTGCCGCGCGGCAACCTCGCGGCGCTGCGGCGATTGATGGAAAAAGAAAGGGAAGGTGGATGAGTTCGAACCCGACACGCCGTGGCTGGCTCTACGGCGGTGTGGCTGCGGTTGCGGCCGCCGCCGGGATCGGCGGCGCCTGGTGGCGGCAGCGTCAAGATGAAAAAGGCGACGGGAAGCGGCTCGACGAGGCGTTCTGGTCGCAGCGTTTCGAGCGGCCCGAAGGGGGGGAACTGCTCTTCCAGAGCCTTCGCGGCAAGCCCCTGGTGCTGAATTTCTGGGCCACCTGGTGC
The DNA here is from genome assembly GCF_052114385.1 of Variovorax sp. M-6. Classification (NCBI taxonomy): domain Bacteria; kingdom Pseudomonadati; phylum Pseudomonadota; class Betaproteobacteria; order Burkholderiales; family Comamonadaceae; genus Variovorax; species Variovorax sp. M-6. Next base: position 18,172 of record NZ_JBFREQ010000016.1, read on the forward strand.
CCGCCCTGCGTTGAGGAAATGCCCATGATCGACGCTTTCTTCCGCGAAATGCGTGGCAACGGCTGGCAAGTGGTCGGCTTGGCCATCGATCAACCCAGCGCGGTGCGCAAGTTCCTGGTCAAGACGCCGGTCAGCTATCCGATCGGGCTCGCGGGTCTGCAAGGCACGGAGCTGGTCAAGCAACTGGGCAACACCGCGGGTGGCCTGCCCTACACGCTGGTGGTGGATTCGGGCGGCGCAGTCGTCGCGCGTAAAATGGGTCAGCTCGACGCCGGCGACCTGCAATCGTGGCGACGGGCCTAGTTCACAGCTAGAATCCAGCCCCTACAAATCCGGTGGTTGGCGTTGAAACGCCGAAATAACCGGATCTTCAGGCGAGTTAAATTCAAATGACCGGCAAACCCGGCGCTGGAGTCCCATGGATCTACGCAAGCTCAAGACACTGATCGACCTGGTGTCCGAATCCAATATTTCCGAGCTGGAAATCACCGAAACCGAGGGCAAGGTCCGCATCGTCAAGGGCGGCGTCGCGGCGCCGGTCCAGTATGTCCAAACGCTGGCTGCTCCCGCCGCCGGCCAGGCCGCCCCGGCGCCGGCCGCCGCTGCCGCCGCGCCCGCTGCCGCTCCGGCCGAAGCCGCGGTCACCGGCCATGCGATCAAGTCGCCCATGGTCGGCACCTTCTATCGCTCGTCCAGCCCCGGTGCCCCGGCTTTCGTCGAGATCGGCAGCCAGGTCAAGGAAGGCGACACCGTCTGCATCATCGAGGCGATGAAGATCCTGAACGAAATCGAGGCCGACAAGTCCGGCACCATCACGCAGATCCTCGGCGAGAACGGCCAGGCGGTCGAGTATGGCCAGCCCCTGTTCATCATCGAGTGACCATGTTCAAGAAGATACTGGTCGCGAACCGCGGTGAGATCGCGCTGCGCATTCAGCGCGCCTGCAGCGAACTCGGCATCAAGGCCGTGATGGTCTATTCCGAGGCCGACCGCGACGCCAAGTACGTCAAGCTGGCCGAGGAAGCGGTGTGCATCGGGCCGGCCCCTTCGTCGCAGAGCTACCTGAACATGCCCGCCATCATCTCGGCGGCGGAAGTGACCGACTCGGAAGCCATCCACCCGGGCTACGGCTTCCTGAGCGAGAACGCCAATTTCGCGGAACGCGTGGAGCAGAGCGGCTTCCAGTTCATCGGCCCGTCGCCCGAGTCGATCCGCATCATGGGCGACAAGGTGTCGGCCAAGCAGACCATGATCAAGGCCGGCGTGCCCTGCGTGCCGGGTTCCGAGGGCGAACTGTCCGACGACGCCAACACCAACAAGCGGATCGCGCGGGCGATCGGCTACCCGGTGATCATCAAGGCGGCGGGCGGCGGTGGCGGGCGCGGCATGCGCGTGGTCCACACCGAGGCGGCGCTGGTCAACGCGATCCAGATGACCAAGGCGGAAGCCGGCGCGGCCTTCAACAATCCGGCCGTCTACATGGAGAAGTTCCTCCAGAACCCGCGCCACATCGAGATCCAGATCCTCGCCGACAAGCACAAGAACGCGGTCTACCTGGGCGAGCGCGACTGTTCCATGCAGCGCCGCCATCAGAAGGTGATCGAGGAATCGCCGGCGCCCGGCATCCCGCGCAAGCTGATCGAGAAGATCGGCGAGCGCTGCGCGGCCGCCTGCAAGAAGATCGGCTACCGCGGTGCCGGCACCTTCGAGTTCCTCTACGAGAACGGCGAGTTCTACTTCATCGAGATGAACACCCGCGTGCAGGTGGAGCATCCTGTGACCGAGTTCACCACCGGCATCGACATCGTGAAGACGCAGATCATGGTGGCGGCCGGCGAGAAGCTGCCCTTCACCCAGCGCCAGATCGAGATGCGCGGCCACGCGATCGAGTGCCGGATCAACGCCGAGGATCCGTACAAGTTCACGCCCTCGCCGGGCCGCATCACGATGTGGCATCCGCCGGGTGGACCGGGCGTGCGGGTCGATTCGCATGTCTACACCAACTACTTCGTGCCGCCGAACTACGACTCGATGATCGGCAAGATCATCGTCTACGGCGACACGCGCGAGCAGGCGATGGCGCGCATGCGCACGGCGCTGAACGAGACGGTGGTCGAAGGCATCCAGACCAACATCGCGCTGCACCGCGAGCTGATGGTGGACGCCAAGTTCATGAGCGGCGGCACCAACATCCACTACCTCGAAGAGTGGCTCGCTGCGCATAAACGTTGATCTCCCCCAGGTTGGCTCACTGCGTGTAGCCGCCCACCCCCTCTCCGGGGGCAACACCGGCGGCCCGGCAAAGCCGGTTCCGCGGTGTTTCACGAGGGGGCTTCGCTTCGCTTGCCGGGTCGTTTCAGGCTCGTGGGTTGCCGGTGGCGCGGTGGAAAACTGAGAGGAACTGCTGTGTTCGAACTACGCCTCCTGGCACCTGAAGACCTGGTCGAGACCGTCAGCGACGCGCTCGATGCGCTCGACGCACTGAGCGTTTCGGTCGAGGATGCCGATGCGCAGACCGATGCCGAGCAAGCCCTGTTCGGCGAGCCCGGCATGCCGCCGCCCAAGGATGGCTGGCAGCGCTCGCGCGTGATCGCGCTGTTTGCCACCGAGGCGCTGGCGCGCGAGGCGGCGGCGCTGCTCGAGGCACAGGACTTTTTCGCCGAGTGCCGGCTGCTGGGCCTGGCCGACGTGCCCGAGCAGGACTGGGTGCGATTGACGCAGTCGCAGTTCGCGCCGGTCGAGATCACGCCCGAGTTCTGGATCGTGCCGACCTGGCACGAACCGCCCGCGCAAGCCCGCCAGGTGATCCGGCTCGACCCGGGGCTGGCGTTCGGCACCGGCACCCACCCGACCACCCGCATGTGCCTGCGCTGGATCGCCACGCGCGGCACGCTCGCGGGCCGGCGCGTACTCGACTACGGCTGCGGCTCCGGCATCCTGGCGATCGGCGCGGCGAAGTTCGGTGCGCTCGACATCGACGCGGTGGACATCGACGAGGCCGCGGTGGAATCGACCCGGCTCAATGCCGAGTCCAATGGCGTTGCCTTGAAGGCCGGTCTGCCGGAGGCTGCCGCGGGCCGCTACCAGATCGTGCTCGCGAACATCCTGGCGACGCCGCTCAAGGTGCTCGCACCACTGCTCTGCGGGCACGTTGCGCCGGGCGGCGAACTGGTGCTGGCCGGCATCCTGGAACGGCAGGCCGACGAACTGAAGGCGGCCTACGCGCCCTACGCGGCGCTCGAAGTCAGCGACAGCGAAGACGGCTGGATCCTGATGACGGCGAAAGCCCGGTCATAGGCCGGCGCAGTCCGGGCCTCTTCGGGAAACACCGCGGAATCGGCAACGCCTGGCCGCTGGTGTTGCCCCCGGCAGGGGGTGGGCGGGCTACACGCAGTGAGCCCCACCTGAGGTCGAGCCATACAATCCCGCCTCGATGAGCCTTGTCACCCGCTGCCCCGCGTGCGACACCACTTTCAAGGTGGTGCGGGATCAGCTTCGCATTTCCGATGGCTGGGTGCGCTGCGGGCGCTGCAGCCAGGTGTTCGATGCGACCGTCGATTTGCAGGAGGCGCCGGACGCTCGACCCGTGACGTCGGTCCCGGTCTCGACCCCGGAGCCGGCACCTGCGTCGGAGGCGCCTCCTTTGCGAGCCGAGCCTGAACCCGAATCCGAGCCCGAGCCCGAGCCCGAGCCCGAGCCAGCGGCCCCGCTCGAACCCGCCGATGACGACCATCCCGGCATGGCCGACGCGGATTTCTTCGACGACGAACAGGCGTCGCCGCTTGCCGAGCGTGCCGCTTTCGCCGGCGTCGTCGCCGACGTCTCGTGGCCCGACCCGGACTCCCTGGTGCTCGGCGACGAAGGCCGCATCGCCGTGCGCCCGCCGGCGCCGCCGCCGCTGTCCTTTCCGGACATCGACCTCACTCTGCCCCCGCGCCCCGCGGCGCCGGCCGACGATGCCGCGCCGCCGCGGCCCGACGACGGCGGCGATGCGCAGATGCAAAAGGCGTTGCGCCGCGCGCGCGTCAAGGCCGTCAGGATCGCCAAGGCGAAGGCCAGGGAGCAGGGGGACGCCGTGGCCGACGTTGCGCCGATGGTGCAGGCCGCGAGCGAGGCCGAGCCGACCGCGGCGCCGGCCGCCCCGCGCGCGTCCGCGCCGGTTTTCTTCGGCGTCGACGAAGCCTCGTCCTGGTGGCACCGTCCCGCGGTCCGGCGCTCGCTGTTCGCCACGGCCGTGTTGGCGGCGCTGCTGCTGGCCGCCCAGGTGCTGCACCATGAACGCGACCTGATCGCCGCTCGGCAGCCCGCCTTGCGCCCACTGCTCGAGACGCTGTGCCGCGTGAGCGGCTGCGAGCTTTCCGCGCTGCGGCGGATCAACGACATCAAGCTCGACGGCGCGTCGTTTGCGCGCGAGAAGAGCGGCGACGGTTTCCAGCTCAACTTCATCGTGCGCAATGCCGCCGCCGTGCCGCTCGCGATGCCTGCGGTCGAACTCTCCCTGCTCGACACCCAGGAGAGGGCCGTGGTGCGGCGCGTGCTCATGCCTTCCGAGTTCGGCGCGCCGGCGGTGTTGCCAGCACATGCCGAGCGCGCGGCCTCCCTGTCGATCGAGCTCGGCGGCGCCGAAGCCGCGTCGATGCCGCCGGTCGCCGGCTTTCGCATCGAGGCGCTCTATCCCTGAGCGACCTCGCCCTTCAGTTTCTTCAATCCAACCAGTGGCTCATCCATGGCAGCAGTGATTTGCGGTTCCCTCGCGTTCGACACCATCATGACTTTCGAAGGGCGGTTCGCGGACCAGATCCTTCCGGACCAGTTGCACATCCTCAACGTTTCCTTCCTGGTGCCCGGCTTGCGGCGCGACTTCGGCGGCTGCGCCGGCAACATCGCCTACAGCCTCAACGCGCTGGGCGGCACGGCGCTGCCGATGGCGACGGTCGGCAGCGACGGTGCCGACTACCTCGAGCGCCTGCGCACGCTGGGCATCAGCACCGAGTTCGTGCGGCAGGTCGAGGACACCTTCACGGCCCAGGCCATGATCATGAACGACCGGGACAACAACCAGATCACGGCCTTCCACCCGGGCGCGATGCAGCAGGCCCACATCACGCGCGTCGCCGCGCGCGAGGACATCCGGCTCGGCATCGTGGCGCCCGACGGCCGCGAGGCGATGCTGCAGCATGCCGAGCAGTTCAAGGCGGCCGACATCCCCTTCGTCTTCGATCCGGGCCAGGGCCTGCCGATGTTCGACGGCAAGGAGCTGGCTCATTTCGTCGATCTGGCGAGCTGGGTCGTGGTCAACGACTACGAAGGCAAGATGCTGTCGCAGCGCACCGGCTGGAGCCTGGCGGAGATCTCGAAGCGGGTGCGTGGCCTGGTCGTGACGCTGGCCGCCGAAGGCTGCGAGGTCTGGACCGGGGGCGAGCGCGAGCACGTGCCGGCGGTGAAGCCGGCGGCGGTGATCGAGCCCACCGGCTGCGGCGATGCCTGGCGCGGCGCGCTGCTGTTCGGCCTCGAGCAGGGCTGGTCGCTCGCACGCTGCGCGGCACTGGGCAATCACCTGGGCGCGCTCAAGATCGCACAACGCGGCCCGCAGAACTACCAGGTGGACCGCAAGGCGCTGGGGCTCTCCGCCTGAGCAAGGCCTTTCCGGCGCCACCCAAAGAAAAAGCCCGACACCTTGCGGTGCCGGGCTTGTGCCTTCAAGGCCGCTGAAAAACTCAGGGCTTGCTGGCCGTCGGGAACGGCCACGCAGCCTGCGGGTTCAGCGTCGTCTGCGCAGCAGGGGCAGGCGCTACGGCAGCCTTGGCAGGCGCCTTTGCGGCCTTCTTGGCAGCAGGCTTCTTGGCGGCAGGCTTGGCAGCGGGCTTCTTCGCGGCTTTCTTGGCAGCGGGCTTCTTAGCCGCAGCCTTTTTCGCCGGCGCCTTCTTGGCGGGGGCCTTCTTCGCAGCGGCCTTCTTTGCCGGCGCCTTCTTGGCTGCTGCCTTCTTGGCAGGAGCCTTCTTCGCCGGGGCCTTCTTCGCCACTACCTTCTTGGCGGGGGCCTTCTTTGCCGGTGCCTTCTTGGCGGCGACCTTCTTGGCCGCTACCTTCTTCGCCGGCGCCTTCTTGGCCGCGACCTTCTTCGCCGGCGCCTTCTTGGCTACGACCTTCTTGGCGGGAGCCTTCTTTGCCGGAGCCTTCTTTGCAGCGGCTTTCTTAGCCGGCGCTTTCTTTGCAGTTGCCATTTCTATTTCTCCTTGATCAAGTTGAAAAAATCAACCTTTTGAAGCACTCCACGCATGTTGGTCAGCGTGAAGCGATCCATGGCGTTGGAACGTTGTCCAGCACCATGAACACCTGCACCCTCAGCGATGCCGCACTCTGCGGTGCGGTGTGTCGATGAGAGCTATTTCTGGATGCACTTTGTTTTTTGTCGAAAAAGATTCAATCCCAGGAGAGCGCACCGCCCGACTGGTACTCGATCACGCGGGTTTCGAAGAAGTTGCGCTCCTTCTTGAGGTCGATCATTTCGCTCATCCAGGGGAACGGGTTTTCCTCGTTCGGGAAGAGCGTTTCGAGGCCGATCTGCTGCGCGCGCCGGTTGGCGATGTAGCGCAGGTAGCCCTTGAACATGGAGGCGTTCATGCCGAGCACGCCGCGCGGCATGGTGTCCTCGGCGTACTTGTATTCGAGCTCGACGGCCTTCATGAAGAGGGCCTTGATCTCGGCCTTGAACTCGGCCGTCCAGAGATTCGGGTTTTCGAGCTTCAGCTGGTTGATCAGGTCGATGCCGAAGTTGCAGTGCATCGACTCGTCGCGCAGGATGTACTGGTACTGCTCGGCGGCGCCGGTCATCTTGTTCTGCCGGCCCAGCGCCAGGATCTGCGTGAAGCCGACGTAGAAGAAGAGGCCTTCCATCAGGCAGGCGAAGACGATCAGCGACTTGAGCAGGGTCTGGTCGGTCTCGTGGGTGCCGGTCTTGAAGTTCGGGTCGCTGATGGCGTCGATGAACGGGATCAGGAACTGGTCCTTTTCGCGGATCGAGGCCACTTCGTTGTAGGCGTTGAAGATCTCGCTTTCGTCCAGGCCGAGCGACTCGACGATGTACTGGTACGCGTGCGTGTGGATCGCTTCCTCGAAGGCCTGGCGCAGCAGGAACTGGCGGCACTCGGGCGCCGTGATGTGGCGGTAGGTGCCCAGCACGATGTTGTTGGCGGCCAGCGAGTCGGCGGTGACGAAGAAGCCGAGGTTGCGCTTGACGATGCGGCGCTCGTCCTCGGTCAGTCCGTTCGGGTCTTTCCAGAGCGCGATGTCGCGCGTCATGTTCACTTCCTGCGGCATCCAGTGGTTGGCGCAGGTGGCGAGGTACTTTTCCCAGGCCCACTTGTACTTGAACGGCACCAGCTGGTTGACGTCGGTCTGGCCGTTGATGATGCGCTTGTCGGCGGCCCTGACGCGGTGCGCGGCGGGCGCGAGCGGCGTCGAGGCAGGTTGCGCCGCAACGGCGCGCATGGCGGCGCCGTCATCGAGCGTGCGCACGGCGGGAGAAGGCTGGGGGGCAATTTGCGAAGTCGGGAACTCCGACGAGCGGCCGACTTGCGCGCCGCTGTTCGATGGGTGCCGCAATCCTTGTTGCAGATCCTTTGGCAAGGAGGGCTTGACTTCTTCGTCCCAGGTCAACATAGAAAAATCCAATGCTCAAATTATGTGAGCAACGATGTGAGTTGCAAAGTGCTCCTCACATCGCGCTTCAATTATGTGGTCGTTATGTTGTTCGCATGCATCGCAATTTGTCAGTCGATGCCGCGAATCACCACAACTTCACGCCGACATCACTGGCAGGCTTCGCAGGTCGGGTCGTCGACGCCGCAGAACGCGATGTCGGTGGCGGGCATCGAACTCAGTTGCGCCTGCGCTGCGAGCGCCGCGGCTTCGAGCGCGCTCATGCCCGACGACGCATCGCCGCTGCCCGAGGACACCGCGTTGAGGCGGCCCGATTGCACGGTCGATTTCTCGGCGTGCGTCGCGCTCTGCGTGCGCAGGTAGTAGGTGGTCTTGAGGCCGCGCAGCCAGGCCAGCTTGTAGGTGTCGTCGAGCTTCTTGCCCGATGCGCCGGCCATGTAGATGTTGAGCGACTGCGCCTGGTCGATCCACTTCTGGCGCCGCGAGGCCGCCTCGACCAGCCAGGTGGTCTCGATCTCGAAGGCGGTGGCGTAGAGCGCCTTCACGTCTTGCGGCACACGGTCGATGGGGCGCAGCGAGCCGTCGAAATGCTTCAGGTCCATCACCATCACGTCGTCCCACAGGCCCAGGCGCTTGAGGTCGCGCACCAGGTAGTGGTTGATCACCGTGAACTCGCCCGACAGGTTCGACTTGACCGAGAGGTTGCCGAAGCAGGGCTCGATCGAGGCGTCGACGCCGATGATGTTGGAGATGGTCGCGGTCGGTGCGATGGCCACGCAGTTGGAGTTGCGCATGCCGTCGGCCTTGATCTTCTGGCGCAGCGCATCCCAGTCGAGGGTGGCCGAGCGGTCGACCTCGACGTAGCCGCCGCGGGCCTTCTCGAGCAGGTCGAGGGTATCGGGCGGAAGGATGCCCTTGTCCCACAGCGAGCCCTTGTAGCTCGAGTACTTGCCGCGTTCGCGCGCCAGGTCGGTCGAGGCCCAGTAGGCGTGGTAGCAGATCGCTTCCATCGATTCGTCGGCGAACTGAACCGCTTCCTGCGAGGCGTAGGGGATGCGCAGTTCGTACAGCGCGTCCTGGAAGCCCATCAGGCCGAGGCCGACCGGGCGATGGCGCAGGTTGGAGTCGCGCGCCTTCTTGACCGCGTAGTAGTTGATGTCGATCACGTTGTCGAGCATGCGCATCGCGGTCGAGATGGTGCGCTGGAGCTTGGCCTGGTCGACCTTGCCGTCCTTCAGATGCTGCAGCAGGTTGACCGAGCCGAGGTTGCAGACCGCGGTTTCGGTGTCGCTGGTGTTGAGCGTGATCTCGGTGCAGAGGTTCGACGAATGGACCACGCCGGCGTGCTGCTGCGGCGAGCGCACGTTGCAGGCGTCCTTGAAGGTGATCCAGGGATGGCCGGTCTCGAACAGCATCGTGAGCATCTTGCGCCACAGATCCGAGGCCTGGAGGGTGCGGCTGGGCGTGATCTCGCCGCGTGCGGCCTTTTCTTCGTAGGCCACGTAGGCGGTCTCGAAGTCGAGGCCGAACTTGTCGTGCAGATCGGGCACGTTCGACGGCGAGAACAGGGTCCAGGTGCCCTTTTCCATCACGCGGCGCATGAACAGGTCGGGGATCCAGTTGGCCGTGTTCATGTCGTGCGTGCGGCGGCGGTCGTCGCCGGTGTTCTTGCGCAGCTCGAGGAATTCCTCGATGTCGAGGTGCCAGCTTTCCAGGTAGGTGCAGACCGCGCCCTTGCGCTTGCCGCCCTGGTTGACCGCGACGGCCGTGTCGTTGACCACCTTGAGGAAGGGCACGACGCCCTGCGATTCGCCGTTGGTGCCCTTGATGTGGCTGCCGAGCGCGCGCACGCGGGTCCAGTCGTTGCCCAGGCCGCCGGCGAATTTCGACAGCAGCGCGTTTTCCTTGATCGACTCGTAGATGCCGTCGAGGTCGTCGGGCACGGTCGTGAGGTAGCAGCTCGACAGCTGCGAGCGCAGGGTGCCGCTGTTGAACAGGGTCGGGGTGCTCGACATGAAGTCGAACGAGGACATCACCTCGTAGAACTCGATGGCGCGGGCTTCGCGGTCGATTTCGTTGAGCGACAGGCCCATCGCGACGCGCATGAAGAAGGCTTGCGGCAGCTCGATGCGCGACTTGCGCACGTGCAGGAAGTAGCGGTCGTAGAGGGTCTGCAGGCCGAGGTAGTCGAATTGCAGGTCGCGCTCGGGCTTGAGCGCGGCGCCCAGGCGGGCCAGGTCGAACTGCTGCAGCTTCTCGTCGAGCAGCTCGTTGTCGACGCCTTTCTTGATGAACTGCGGGAAGTAGTCGGCGTAGGCCTGGGCCCGTTCGGCCGGCGGCACTTCGCGGCCGATGACTTCCTTGAAGATCGTGTGCAGCAGCAGGCGGGCGGTGGCGAAGGTGTAGTCGGGGTCCTTCTCGATCAGCGTGCGGGCGGCCAGGATCGAGGCCTTGTAGACCTCGTCCAGCGGCACGCCGTCGTAGAGGTTGCGCATGGTCTCGGCCACGATCGGGCCGGAGGTGATGCTGTCGCCCAAGCCGGTGCAGGCGGACTCGATCAGGCCTTTGAGCTCGTTGAGGTCGAGCGCGACGCGCTCGCCGCGGTCCAGCACGTGCAGCGTGGAAACCGCGATCGGGGCGTCCTGCTCGCCTTGCTTGCTGCGCTCCTGGGAGCGGCGTTCGCGGTAGAGCACGTAGGCGCGCGCGATCTCGTGGTGGCCGCCGCGCATCAGGCCGAGCTCGACCTGGTCCTGCACGTCCTCGATGTGGAAGGTGCCGCCGCCCGGACGCGAGCGCACCATGGCGCGCACCACGGCCTGGGTCAGTGCGTCGACCGTTTCGCGCACGCTGGCCGAAGCCGCACCCTGGGTGCCGTGCACCGCGAGGAAGGCCTTCATCATCGCGATCGCGATCTTGTTCGGCTCGAAGGGCACGACCGCACCATTGCGGCGAATGATCTGGTAGTGGGCCAGCGCATTGCCGGCGGGCGAGCCGGCCGTGTCGCGTTGCTGCGGCGTCGAGGAAGCAGCTTGGGGGGCGCGGGAGGCGGAGGGGGTGTTCAGGGCAGTTTGCATGCGATCCTCGGTTGGCAATTCTTGTTGGGGCGGCGGTGCCAGTGCGGCCATGGGTTTGGGCGTCGAGCGCCGGGCAGGGCACACTATATCTAGGGTCTCGCGGGGCTACAACCCACTAGATGTAGTGTTTTGGACAATTTCCAACGAATGTGAACGAAGACCTGCAGGCGTCGAATCGCGCATCTGCCCCATGGCCAGTGAGAGACGTTAGCGCAGTCCGCGACAGGCGGGCGTTTCCGCCGCATTTGGGCTTGGAAACCGCATGGTTGCTGAGCTTGAGCGCGTGCGTGGGTGCCGATGCAGCGCCGCATCGACGACGCATCGCATCCCGCCGCCCGATTGAAAAAAACTAGCGGGCCATGGCGGCCGGGGGGAACATCTCCCGATCCCAGCCGAGTTGCCGCTGCAGCAAGTGCCAGTCGAAGCCGGCGCCCGGGTCCTCTTTGCGGCCCGGCGCGATGTGCTCGTGGCCGGCGATGAAGCCGATGGCGTGGCGCTGCGCGATGGCCGGACACAGGCTGGTCAAGGTTTCGTACTGGGCGCTTTCGAACGGACCGCCTTCGATGCCCTCGAGCTCGATGCCGATCGAATCGTCGTTGCAGTTCGCGCGGCCGCGCCACCAGGATGCGCCGGCGTGCCAGGCGCGGTCGTCGCAGCTCACGAACTGCCACAGTTCGCCGTTGCGCCGCACATAGAAGTGCGCCGAGACCTCGAGGCCGCGGATGCTGCCGAAATAGGGATGCGCATCCCAGTCGAGGCGGTTGGTGAAGAGTTGCTGGACTTCGTCGCCGCCGTAGCGTCCCGGTGGCAGGCTGATCGAATGCAGCACGATCAGGTCGATGTGGGCGCCGGCCGGACGCGGCCCGAAGTTGGGCGAGCGCAGTTGCCGCGCGAATTCATACCAGCCGTCCCGCCAGAGACCTGCGGCCCCCCCGGGGGAGCGTGGGGGCTCATTCATCGACACCGAAGGCATTGGCGTCGTCGCCGTTCGGTGTCGCGATGCCCAGGCGCGCGATCCGGTAGCGCATCTGCCGCAGGCTGAGCCCGAGCCGGGTGGCCGCGGCGGTGCGGTTGAACCCGGTTTCCTGCAGGACGCGGATCAGGATCTCGCGCTCCTGCTGGTCGAGGTAGCTCTGCAGGTCGTTCGGCACTGCGGGCGCCGCTCTCGAGGCCGGTGCGGCGGCGGCGGGGCGCGCCGCTGCGTACGCCGGCGGCGCCGGTTCCGACGGCAAGGGTTCGGCAAGCATCGCCGTGCTGTCGACGAAATCGAGGTGCAGCATGTCGCCGTCGCTCAGCGCCACGGCGCGGTGCAGCAGGTTCTCGAGTTCGCGCACGTTGCCGTTGAGCGGATGCTCGGCGAGCCGCAGCAGCACCTCGGCCGACAGCGTCGGCACCGGCATGTCGGCGTCGCGCCCGATGCGTGCCAGCAGGGCCTTGCACAGCGCCGGCAGGTCGGCGCGGCGCTCGCGCAGGGCCGGCACCGCGATCTCGATCACGTTGAGGCGGTAGAACAGGTCCTGCCGGAAACGGCCCGCCTGCACCTCCGCGTGCAGGTCCTTGTGGGTGGCGCTCACGATGCGGACGTCGACCGCGTCTTCCTGGGTCGAGCCGATCGGGCGCACGCTGCGCTCCTGGATGGCGCGCAGCAGCTTGGACTGCATCGCCAGCGGCAGGTCGCCGATCTCGTCGAGGAACAGTGTGCCGCCGCGCGCGGCCTGGAAGTAGCCGTCGCGGTCCTGCGAGGAGCCGGTGTAGGAGCCCTTGCGCGCGCCGAAGAATTCGGCTTCGAGCAGGTTCTCGGGAATGGCGCCGCAATTGACCGCGACGAAGGGGCCGTCGCTGCGCTGGCTGCAGGCGTGCACGGCCCGCGCGACCAGTTCCTTGCCGGTTCCGGATTCGCCGCGGACCAGCACCGGCGCCATGCCGCGGGCCACCTTGGCGATGCGCGCCTTGACGACGCGCATCGGCTCCGAATCGCCCACCAGGCGCTCGAGCGCGGCCGCGCCGCCGCTGCCGACCGTGCTCGCGATCCTGGCGCCGTCGTCGGCCCGCTCGTCGACGGGGCGCGCGGCGCGGGCGCTCGCGAGCTGCGCCGTGGCCTGCACCGCGGAGGCCACCACGGCCCGGAACTGCTTCAGGTCGACTGGCTTCGTCAGGTAGTCGAAGGCGCCCGCCTTGAGGGCTTCGACCGCGTTCTCGGCCGAGCCGTAGGCCGTCATCACGACGCAGCGCTCGCCGCGCTGCTCCTGCTGAATGCGCTGCAGGATCTCCATGCCGAGGCCGTCGGGCAGGCGCATGTCGGTGATCACTGCATCGAAACGGCCGGCTTCCAGGTGTTGCGAAGCCTCCGCCACGCTGCCCGCGGCCTGGACGCGGTAGCCCTCGCGCAGCAGCGTGAGCTCGTAGAGCGTGCGCAGATCGGGCTCGTCGTCGACGACCAGAATCTGGGCGGGGCGCGGTGCGGACGGTTGGGGGGTGCTCACGCCGCTATTGTGTCAGCCGGGTCTCGGCGGCGGCAAACGCAACGAAGAACTCGTTGCCTTCGGGGCCGCCCGGCGACAGCGTGCGGCGCTCGTAGCCGATCGTCGCGCCATGCCGCTCGCACAGCTCCCGGCACAGGAAGAGGCCCAGGCCGCTCGAGCGGCTTTCGGACGAGAAGAAGGGCTCGAACAGGTGGCGCTGCACCGCAGGTTCGAGCGGGGCGCCGTCGCTCCAGATCTGCAGCGTGGCGCGGCCGGCGGGACCGAGCCGGGTCGCCACCTGGATCGAGCCGTCGCGGTCTCCCGCGTAGCGCGCCGCGTTGTCGAGCAGGTTGACGAGGATGCGGCGCAGGTGCTCGACATCGAAGCGCACGTCGCAGTCCGGGGCGTCGAGCGCCAGCAGCACGCCCTGGCGCTGCGCCTGCAACACCCATTCTTCGGCCAGCGCGCGCACTGTCGGATCGAGCGCGACCTGTTCGCCGAGCGGCAGCACGCGCTGCTGCCGCGCCCGCGCGACATCGAGCACGTCGTCGACGATGCGCGACAGGCGCTGGGCGTTCTGCTGCACCATGGTCGTCAGCTGGCGGTGCCCCGGGTCGACCAGGTCCTCGGCCAGCAGGGCGCTGGCCTGGGTGATGGCCGCCAGCGGATTGCGGATCTCGTGCGCCACCGCGGCCGACATGCGGCCCATGGCGGCCAGCTTCTCGGTGCGGATGCGGGCCTCGAGTTCGCGCAGGTCCTGCAGGAACATCACGCAGAGGCTTTCGGACTGGGGGTCTGGCGAGCGGGTCAGCCGCGTGCGCACGCGGACTTCGCGCGCGGCGCCCTGGGCTTGGGCGACGGGGATCTCCTTCGACTGCGGCGTGCGCCGTGCGAAAGTCTGGCGCGCCAGTTCGGCCAGGGAGACCCAGGCCGGATGGGCGCTGAGCGTGAAGGGCAGTTCGAGCTCGGCCAGGCCCTGGCCCAGGATCGCATCGGCGGCCGGATTGGCCGCGTGAACCTGGCCGTGCGAATCGAGCACCAGAACGCCTTCGCTGAGCGTCTCGATCACCAAGTCGTTGACCAGCGCGTGCATCTGCGCGGCGCTTCGGCTGTGCTGGGCCAGCGCCTCTTCGCGCGTGAGCCGGCGCGCCATTTCGTGGGCGAGCAAGGCGACCACGAACAGGCCGGTGCCGGTCAGCGCCGCCTGGACGAAGCGCGGCGAGGTGTCGGACGGCTGCTCCAGCCAGTACCAGACCGCGTGGCCCAGCAGCAGCAGCGTGGCCGCCGCGGTGGTGCCGAGCCCGACGGCACCGGTGCCCAGCACGGCACCCATCAGGACCGGCAGCGCGAACAGCGGCGAGTAGTTGATGCTCCCCACCTGGAGCACCTGCAGTGCGGTGAAGATGACCAGGTCGACGCCGATGGTGGAGAGCCAGGCGCGGCCCAGGCCGCGCAGCGGCTCGAACGGCGCATAGCGCGCGGCCAGCAGCGCCGCCAGCAGATAGCCCGCGCACAGCCAGATCGCCACCGGTTGCGGCGTCTGTCCGAGAACCAGGGCCACGGCCTGCAGCAGCAGCAGCACCGCGGCCACGAAGCAGCGGGCGGCCACGAAGCCGCGCCACAGGCGCAGCAGCGCGGTGCTCTGGCCGCTGAACCGTTCGAGCGAACTCCAGTCGGTCGCCGGTTCGCCCCGGGCGCGCAGGAACGCGGTCATGCCTGGCGCGCCGGGCGGGGGGTCATTTTCCGCCGGCTTGGCGATGCGCCGGGCTGCAGTACACGGCGCCATCGGGGCCGGTGACCGCATCGGCGGCGGGCAGGTGGAGGCCGCAGTGCGCGCAGCGCACCATGGCCTGCGGCGCGCCGACGGCCGGGGGCTTGCGCGGCGGCGGGCGCGATTGCATTTCCTCGCGCCGGTTCTTGCGCCAGAGCCAGATCGCGATGAGGACCACCGCGAAGACGAGCAGGTATTTCATGGGTTTGCGCGCGTCAGCACGACTTCGAGCACGAAGCGGGAGCCGACGTAGGCCAGCAGCAGAAGCGCCGAGCCCGCATAGAGCACGCGCCGTGCGGTGCGGCCGCGCCAGCCGAAGCGCGCGCGGCCGGTCAGGAGGATCGCGAAGGTGAGCCAGGCCAGCACCGAGAACACGGTCTTGTGGTCCCATTTCCAGCCGCGCACCGTGCCGCCGTACAGCGTCTCGCTGAACAGAAGCCCGGCCAGCAGCGTGGCCGACAGCAGGACGAAGCCCGCGGTCACGAAACGGAAGGTGAGGCGTTCCATCGTCAGCAGCGGCACGCCGCCCTGGGGCTCGGCGGCGAGCCGGATCTGCTTCTCGGCCCGCGTCATGAGCCAGGCATGGACCACCGCGGCGCCGAACAGGCCGTATGAAGCGATCCCGAGCGCGAGGTGCAGCGGCAGCCATGGCGAGGCCGAGACATGCAGCGGCGTGCCGGGGAACAGCACCGCCAGCAGCACCGCGGCCGCGCCCAGCGCCGCGAGCGCGCGCCGCACCTTGAGCTGCGGATAGAGGCTGCTTTCGATGGCGTAGACCGTCAGCACCAGCCAGGCCGTGACCGAGATCGCCGGCGCAAAGCCGAAGCGCGGGGTACCGCCGACCAGCCCGGCGCCCAGCGTCAAGGCGTGCAGCAGCCAGGCCAGCGCCAGCATCCACTGGGTCGAGGAACGGCTGAGCCGGGAGGCGGCGGCGGCGGTGACGCCATAGGCGGCGGCGGTGGCGATGCCCAGTGCCACGCCGAGCGGGGAGGGGATCGCTAAAATCATCGGCTGGAGTTTAGCTTCTCGCCTTCCGCGGAAGCCCGCTGCTCCCGTCTTCATACCGGTCCCGTCCAGCGGGAAGCATCCATGGCCAGCGCCCTCACCGAAAAATTCACCCGCCTCGTCAAACAGGTCAGCGGCCAGGCCCGCATCACCGAAAGCAATGTCCAGGACATGCTGCGCGAGGTGCGCATGGCCCTGCTCGAGGCCGACGTCGCCTTGCCCGTCGTGCGCGATTTCGTCGCCCGCGTGAAGGAAAAGGCGCTCGGCCAGGAAGTGCTGGGCTCGCTGAAGCCGGGCCAGGCCCTGGTCGGCATCGTCAACCGCGAGCTGGCCGCCACCATGGGCGAGGGCGTGGCCGACATCAACCTGGCGGCCCAGCCGCCGGCCGTGATCCTGATGGCCGGCCTGCAGGGCGCCGGCAAGACCACCACCACCGCCAAGCTGGCCAAGCACCTGATCGAGAAGCGCAAGAAGAAGGTGCTGACGGTGTCGGGCGACGTCTACCGGCCGGCCGCCATCGAGCAGCTCAAGACCGTGACGAAGCAGGCCGGCGCCGAGTGGTTCCCGAGCACGCCGGACCAGAAGCCGCTCGACATCGCGCGCGCCGCGCTCGACCACGCCAAGCGCCACTTCTTCGACGTGCTGCTGGTCGACACCGCGGGCCGCTTGGCGATCGACGAGGTGCTGATGCAGGAGATTCAGCAGTTGCACGCGGCGCTCGATCCGGTCGAGACGTTGTTCGTGGTCGACGCGATGCAGGGCCAGGATGCGATCAATACCGCGAAGGCCTTCAAGGAAGCGCTGCCGCTGACCGGCATCATCCTGACCAAGACCGACGGCGACTCGCGCGGCGGTGCGGCCCTGTCGGTGCGCCAGGTCACCGGCGTGCCGATCAAGTTTGCCGGTGTCAGCGAGAAGATCGACGGGCTCGAGGTGTTCGACGCCGAGCGCCATGCCGGCCGCATCCTGGGCATGGGCGACATCGTCGCGCTGGTCGAGCAGGTCACGGCCGGCGTCGACGTCGCCGCGGCGCAGAAGCTGGCGGCCAAGGTCAAGAGCGGTGCCGGCTTCGACCTCAACGACTTTCTCGGCCAGCTGCAGCAGATGAAGCAGATGGGCGGGCTGTCGAGCATCCTCGACAAGCTGCCGGCCCAGATGGCGGCCAAGGCGACCGAGGCCGACATGACCCGGGCCGAGCGCGACATCCGGCGCAAGGAGGGGATCATCAACAGCATGACGCCGCTGGAGCGCCGCAAGCCCGAGCTGCTCAAGGCCACGCGCAAGCGCCGCATCGCGGCCGGCGCCGGCGTCCAGGTCCAGGAAGTGAACCGGCTGCTCAACGAGTTCGAGCAGATGCAGGGGATGATGAAGAAGATGAAGGGCGGCGGCCTCATGAAGATGATGAAGCGCATGGGCGGCATGAAGGGGATGCCGCCGATGGGCGGCGGCGGCGGGATGCCGCGCTTCTGAAGGCTGCTCTCCAATGAAAAAGCCCCGCGATGCGGGGCTTTTTCGTGGGCGTCGACCGACCGGCTCAGGCCGCGGTCGGCCGGGCCAGGCGCAGCGCGTGCATCCAGGCCCTGCGCAGCACGGCCGGCGAGCGCGATTCCTCGGGGATCAGCAGGAAGCCGCGGTCGCGCAGCGCGTTGCCGAGCGCGATCTGGCTGGTCAGTACCGTCAGCGGGATCGCCAGCAGCAGCGGCAGGCCCACCGGCATCAGCCAGGTCAGGGCGCTGGCATCGATCAGCGCGATGCCGACCGCCAGCGCGGCGATCACCAGGGTCATCGGCGCCAGCTGCTGCAGTGCGATACGCCACGGCACGGCGGCGGCTTCGCGCGGGGGCGACTTCCAGTCGAGCTTGAGGCCGGTCAGGGCGACGACGACGAACAGCGAGTGCGCGAGCATCCGCACCGGCGCCTGCACGATGGCCAGCGCGCTTTCGAGCAGGGCGCTCTTGAGCAGGCCGCCGATGCCGCCGAACTGGCGTTGCTCGCCGCGCAGCACGACCGCCACGATGCCCAGCACGCGCGGCAGGAACAGAAGGCACAGGGTCCACAGCCAGAGGCCGGCCAGCTCCATCGGCATCGCGAGCCAGTGCTCGACCACGCTCGAGCCGCTGAGCCACAGGGCGGTGCCCAGGGTCAGGAAGGCCAGCCACAGCGGCGCCGAGGCGTAGGCCATGGTGCCGGTGACGAACATCGCACGGTGCACCGGATGCAGGCCGGGCTCGGCCATCAGGCGGGCGTTCTGCAGGTTGCCCTGGCACCAGCGGCGATCGCGCTGGAGCTCGGACAGCAGGTCCGGCGGCTGTTGCTCGTAGCTGCCGACCAGGTCGGCCACCAGCCAGACGTGGTAGCCGGCGCGGCGCATCAGCGCGGCTTCGACGAAGTCGTGCGACATGATGCCGCCCGACATGCCGCCGGTGCCCTTGATCGGCGCCAGCGCGCAGTGGTCCATGAAGGGCTGGACGCGGATGATCGCGTTGTGGCCCCAGTAGTGCGATTCGCCGAGCTGCCAGAACTGCATGCCGAGCGTGAACAGGCGGCCCGTCATGCGCGAGGCGAACTGCTGGGCGCGGGCGTGCAGCGTGACGTGGCCGATGGCCTGCGTCGCGGTCTGGATGATGCCGGCGGTGGGGTTGGCTTCCATCAGCTTGACCATCGAGGTCAGGCAGTCGCCGCTCATGACGCTGTCGGCGTCGAGCACCACCATGTAGCGGTAGTCCTTGCCCCAGCGGCGGCAGAAGTCGGCCACGTTGCCGGCCTTGCGGTGCGTGCGGCGGGTGCGCAGGCGGTAGTAGACCTCGACCTGGGGCTGGTTCGGGTTGTTCGCGTGGCTGAGGGCCAGCGCGGCGCGCAGGTCTTCCCAGGCGGCGCGCTCGGCGGCGGCGATCTCGGGCGTGTAGCTGTCGGACAGCACGAACACGTCGAACTGCTGCGCGTGGCCGGTGGCGGCCACCGATTCGCAGGTCGCGCGCAGGCCGGCGAACACGGTCGACACGTCCTCGTTGCAGATCGGCATGATGATCGCCGTGCGTGCTTCGGGGTTCATCGGGTGGTCGACCACCTGCTTGGCCGACAGCGCGTGCCTGTCGCCGCGCACCGAGACGTAGAAGCCCATCAGCGCGGTCACGAAACCGGTCACGACCCAGCCCGAAAGGACGGCGTAGAGCGCGATCTGGCTGTATTCGAGCCACAGGTTGTCGTAGTCGGGCTGGACGCGGGCGAACAGCGTGGCGGCGATCACCGTGCTCAGCAGCGTCAGCGCCATGAAGGCGAAGCGTCGCTGGGCGGCCGCGCGCTGCCAGGGCTGCTGGATGCCGGTCGCGGCCTGGGGGGCCACGGCCTTGCCGGCGCCGAGCTTGACCAGCAGCGCAGTGCCGATGCTGTTCCAGAAGCCGCGCCAGGGACGCGGCGTCATCGAGCCGCGGTTGATCGGGGGGGCCGTCACCGAGTTGGGGTGGCGTTCCTCGCGCAGCGGGCTGCGGTGCGAAAGATCAGCTTCCGCCAGCAGCTTCGGCTGGACGTACAGATGGGGCTTCACGCGCTTCAGCCCCGTTGCCGGTCGTTGGAGGGGGTGTCGCCGATTGCCGGAAAGCGCTTGAACACGCTCTCGGGCGCGATGCTGCCGGCGCCCGCCAGGGCTGCCAGCGTATGACCCGCGGCACGGGGCCGCGAGAGGGAAAACTGCTTTTGACGCAGGCCGTCGCGCTGCGGACGCAGTGCGAAAGTGGGGCTGGTGAGTGCTGTCATGCCTCTACAGGGGCAAACCCTGTGCCAGCTCTGAAAAACCCTTTGAAATCAATCGCTTGGACTGATTTTTCGGTTTTTCAGGGGGGATGAGTGGCGGCAACCGCCCTCAACCCCCTGAATTTGTCGCCTGGGCCCGACAGCCAGCAAGCCTGACTGACAAAACCCAATGAAATCAACAACTTGGCGTGTCGCTGGTCAGCGACCGTTTTCGCTGCCCGGCGACGCGGCATCGGCCTTGAAGTGTCCCGGCGTGAGTTCGTGCTTCTGCAGCAGGCGATAGAACTCGGTCCGGTTGCGGTCCGCGAGGCGGGCCGCGTCGGCGACATTGCCGTCGGTCAGCTTGAGCAGGCCGACCAGGTAGTCGCGCTCGAAGCGCTGCTTGGCCTCTGCGTAGGTCTGCACCTCGACGCTCGGCACCCGCAGCGCGCGCTGCACCAGCGCCAGCGGGATCAGCGGCGAACTCGACAGCGCGCAGACCTGCTCGACCACGTTGAACAGCTGCCGCACGTTGCCGGGCCAGGAGGCGGTGGTCAGCGCCTTCAGGGCCTCGGGCGCGAAGCCCGACAAGCGCTTGTTGTATTTGGTCGACAGCCGCTGCAGGAAGTGGTTGGCCAGCAACGGAATGTCCTCGCGCCGCGCCGACAGCGGCGGCAGGCTCAGTGTCACGACATTGAGGCGGTAGTAGAGGTCTTCGCGGAACTGTCCGGCCTCCATCGCGGCATCGAGGTCGCGGTGGGTGGCCGAGATGATCCGGACGTCGACCGCGATCGATTGGCTGCCGCCGAGCGGCCGCACCGCCCGTTCCTGCAACACCCGCAGCAGCTTGACCTGCAGCGCCGGCGGCATGTCCCCGATCTCGTCGAGCAGCAGGGTACCGCCGTCGGCCTGCTGGAACAGGCCCTTGTGGTTGGCGACCGCGTCGGTGAAGGCGCCCTTCATGTGGCCGAACAGCTCGGATTCCAGCAGGGCTTCGGGGATGGCGCCGCAATTGACCGCGACGAAGGGCTTGTCGGCGCGCGCGCTGGCGCGGTGGATGGCGCGTGCCAGCACCTCCTTGCCGGCGCCGCTGTCGCCGCGCAGCAGCACGCTGGCATCCGACTTGGCGACCATCCGGGCTTCGGCCAGCAGCTCGGCCATGCGGTTGCTGCGGCTCACGATCTCGGCGCGCCAGCTCTCGTCGCCGCCCTTGCCGGGGGTGGCCGCCGGAGCGCCGAGCGCCAGCGCCTGGCCGATCTTCTCGAGCAGTTCGCGGGCGTCGTAGGGCTTGGTGAGGTAAGTGAAGACGCCGCGCGCCGTGGCTTCCACCGCGTCGGGAATGGTGCCGTGCGCGGTCAGCAGGATCACCGGCAGCGTCGGGTGGCGCTTGCGGATCTCGTCGAACAGCGCCAGGCCGTCGCGGCCCGGCAGCCGCACGTCGCTGAGCACCAGTTGCGGGTGCTCGATCTCGAGCTGTGTCAGCGCCGATTCGGCCGAGGTCACGGCCGTGACCTGGTAGCCGGCCGAGGTGAGCCGCATCGACAGCAGGCGCAGCAGGTCGGCGTCGTCGTCGACCACCAGCAGACGGGCGCCGCGCGCTGGCGTGTCGGGCGGCGGTTTCGGGTGCGAAGACGACGGCGCGTTGCTCATGGTGCGGCTTTCGGCATCACCGGGGCCGCGGCCGGCGCCGGGCGGGCGAAGCTGCGTTCGATCGCCCGCAGCGCCTCGATCCGGTCGTTGAGCTGGTCGATGCGCCGCTGGCTGTCGCGCAGTTGCTGCGCCTGCTTGTCGCGGTCGTCCTCGACCCTGCGCTGCTCGGCATAGCGCGCCGCCAGGGTGCGGGCCAGCGGCTGCAGCGGCTGGGCGTCGGCCGAGGGATTGGCGATCACGCGCTGCAGCAGGCCGATGGCGCGCCCGAGGTCGGCCGAGGCACGGGTCTGGGCCAGCACGATCGCCATCTGCATCTGGACCGCGGGCGTCTCGACCAGGTCGCCGAGCCGGTTGAGTTCGGCCGCGAGCTCGGGCGCACCGAGCGGGCGCACCTTGTCGGCATAGGCCAGCATCGCGCCCACCGGGCCCTGGGTCCATTGGGTGAACAGGCCCGCGGGCTGCGTCGCGGGCGCCAGCGGCTCGGCCTCGACCGGGGTGATGGCCGGCGGCGCGGGCGGCGGGGCCACGGCCACCGCGACCGCTTCGGCCGGCGGCTTGCGAGGAACGGCGCAGCCGGCCAGCAGCAGCGGCACGACGAAGGTCATGGCGGCGGCGGATCTGCGAAAGATCGGAGAAAGCATGGAACTTGGAAACGGCGCGTGGGCGAAGGATGTCAGGCGGAGCGCGGCAGCGCGATGCGGAATCGCGCACCCGGCCCCTCCGGCAGCAGCGTGACGCGGCCGCCATGGGCTGCAATGTACTCCTGCACGATCGAAAGGCCGATGCCGGTGCCCTTGACGGAATGCTGGGGCTGCCGCTCGCCGCGGTAGAAAGGCTCGAAGACCCGGTCGCGGTCGTGCTCGGCAATGCCGGGGCCGGCGTCGGCGATGTCGATCTGCGCCGTGTCGGCGGTGCTCGACACGGCGATCGTGATGGTGCCGCCGCGGGCCGAGAAGCGGATCGCGTTCGACAACAGGTTGGCCAGCGCGGTGCCGAGCTTGACCGGGTCGACCACCACCGAGATCGGCTCGCCCTCGGCGCGCACCGTGAGGCCGTTGGCCTGCCACTGCAGCCGCTGGGCCTCGATCTGCTCCTCGATCAGCGGCAGCAGCGGCGTGCGTTCGCGGCGCAGCTCGCGGGCCTCGAAGGCGGCCGCATTGAAGCGCAGCAGGGCTTCGATCTGGCCCTGCAGCGCCACCGTGTTCTGCTGCAGGATCTGCGCCACCTCGCGCTGGGCGGGATTGAGCGCGCCGGTCACGCCGTCCTCCAGCAGCGAGACGCCTTCGCGCAGGGCGGCCAGCGGGGTCTTGAGTTCATGCGAGACGTGTCGCAGGAACCGTGCCTTGTCGGCGTCGAGTTCGGTCAGCCGCAGCCGCAGCCACTCGAGCTGCTGCGACACCCGCCGCACGTCGGCCGGGCCGTGGATGTCGATCGGCACGTCGAGCCGGTTCTCGCCGAGTCCGACGATCGCGCGCTCGAGCCGCTTGAACGGCCGCGCCAGCCAGACGCCGAAGGCCAGCGCCAGCGACACCGCCAGGGCGCTGGCGGCGATCACCAGCCGCATCAGCCGCTTGCGCGCGGACTCGATGCGCTGCGCCAGCTCGTTGTTCTGGGTCTCGATCAGGAACTGCGCCTGTTGCGCGATGTTGGTGTTGAGCGCGTCGAGCTCGCGGAACTGCGTGGCCATCGAGCTCTCGCGCGCCAGCGAGGTCTCGGGCGCGCCGCTCATGAGGCCCTGGATGACCTCGAGCTGCTCGCGCCACCGTCCGGGCCCGTCGGCGCCCAGGCCGTTGGCGGCAAGCCGGCCCAGCACCTGGCGGGCGTCGCGCGCGGCGTCGTCGAAGCGGCGCCGCAGCACGGCGTCGTTGAGCACCAGCGACTGGCGGCCGGCGCGCTCCATGGCGGCGCTGCGCTCGGCGAGCGACTGGGCGGCGCCCGACAGCGTGAGCGCGCGCGCCGCGGCATCGCGGCTCTGGGTCATCAGCACGTCGTACTGGAACACGGCGCGCAGAGCGACGCCCACCAGCAGCGCGGTGATCAGCAGGAACGCGAACAGGAGCAACTGCTGGAACGAGCCGCGCGTCGAAGTCAGCTTCGCCATCAGGCGACCGATTCGGCCGTCACGACCTCGCCGCGCAGCGTGTAGGCCAGCGAGCGCGTGACGCGCACATCGATCATCTGCCCGACCAGCCGGGCGTCGCCCTCGAAGTTGACCACCCGGTTGCACTCGGTGCGGCCCATGAGTTCGTGCGCGTCCTTGCGCGAGGCGCCTTCGACCAGCACCCGCTGCACGCTGCCGACCCGGCTTTCGCCGAAGCGCCGGACGTTGCCGTCGATCACGGCCTGCAGCTGCTGCAGCCTCGCCAGCTTGACCGCGTGCGGCGTGTCGTCGTGCAGCGCCGCGGCCGGCGTGCCGGGGCGCGGGCTGAAGATGAAGCTGAAGCTGGCGTCGAATTCGAGGTCATCGATCAGCTTCATCATCTTGCCGAAGTCCTCGTCGGTCTCGCCCGGGAAGCCGACGATGAAGTCGCTGCTGAGCGCGAGATCGGGCCGGATCGCGCGCAGCTTGCGCACCGTGCTCTTGTATTCCATCGCGGTGTAGCCGCGCTTCATCGCCATCAGGATGCGGTCGCTGCCGTGCTGCACCGGCAGGTGCAGGTGGCTCACGAGCTGCGGCACGCGCGCGTAGGCCTCGATCAGCCGCGCGGTGAACTCGTTGGGGTGGCTGGTGGTGTAGCGGATGCGCTCGATGCCCGGGATCTCGGCGATGTACTCGATCAGGGTGGCGAAGTCGGCAATCTCCGCCGTGTCGCCCATCCGGCCGCGGTAGGCATTGACGTTCTGCCCCAGCAGGGTGACCTCGCGCACGCCCTGCTCGACCAGCCCGGCGACCTCGACCAGCACGTCGTCGAGCGGCCGGTTGATCTCCTCGCCGCGGGTGTAGGGCACCACGCAGTAGCTGCAGTACTTGGAGCAGCCTTCCATGATCGAGACGAAGGCGGTGACGCCCTCGACGCGCGCCGGCGGCAGGTGGTCGAACTTCTCGATCTCGGGGAAGCTGATGTCCACCTGCGGACGGCCTTCGCGCTCGCGCTGGCTCAGCATCTCGGGCAGCCGGTGCAGGGTCTGGGGCCCGAAGACCACGTCGACATAGGGCGCGCGCGCGATGATCGCCGCGCCCTCCTGGCTGGCGACGCAGCCGCCGACGCCGATCTTCACGCCCTTGGCCTTCAGGTGCTTGACGCGGCCGAGGTCGGAAAAGACCTTCTCCTGCGCCTTCTCGCGCACCGAGCAGGTGTTGAAGAGGATCAGGTCGGCCTCGTCCACGTTGGTGGTCGGTTCGTAGCCTTCGGCCGCGCGCAGCACGTCGGCCATCTTGTCCGAGTCGTACTCGTTCATCTGGCAGCCGAAGGTCTTGATGAAAACTTTGGGGGTGGTCATGGGGCTCTCCCGGTGGGGATCGGGTGTCACTAAGCAATGCGCTTGTTTTTTCGGGGGACACCGCGGAACTGGCTCTGCCAGGCCGCTGGTGTCGCCCCCGGAGAGGGGGTGGGCGGCTACACGAAGTGAGCCAACCTGGGGGTGAGCTATTTACTGGCCGTACCGGGGCAGCTGGTCGAACGGCGTCTTGCCGTCGTCGCGCGGACCGCTGTCGGCCACGAAGGGCCAGAAATTCAACAGCGGCTTCTCGGCCGAGGCCCGCTTGGCCCGGGCCTCGTCAGGCGACAGGATCCAGACCTCGCGCACCAGGCCGGCGGCGTCGCGGGTGTAGTTCACCAGCAGGTTCTGGCCGGTGATCGAGGCCGGCATCACCAGCATGCGCTCGGCGCTGCGGATGCGGGCGCCGGGCGACAGCCGTTCGGGCTGGCCATCGAGCTGGATCTCGGGTGCATTCACGACCATGAAGCGGCCGCGCAGGGTGCCCGGGGGGAAATTGCGTCCGCCGTTCGCGGCCTCGTTCTGGGTCGCCGAAGGCTCGACCAGCTGCGCCGCGGCGTGGCCGCAGAAGAGCGCACCGGCGGGCGCCACCAGCAGGGCGGCCAGTGCGATCACAATGAAGGAAGTGCGGGGCGATTTGCAGCGATTCATGGGGTATATCCAGAGGCTGTGGAGCGCGAATTCTAGCGGCCAGGCGCGGCAAAAGAAGCCACCGACCGTGCCATTGTGCCCGGGCGCTTTACATTTCTTTACGGTGGATGCGGGCTCTTTCTGCGCGCCGCTGCTCCAATAGTTGCCGCCGTCGGAAAAGTGCGAACTGCCGGCCCATGATCCATCAGATCCCACCTGGAACCCCATGAAGAAGAATCTCGTCCTCGCCCTGTCGGGTGTGCTGGTCGTCGCCGCCGCGGCGGGCACCTGGTGGTGGTCGGGCGCCAAGACGCGCAGCGCCGCGGCCACCCAGGCGGCCGCCCCCGGCGCCCCGGCCCTGGTCACCCTGGCGGCCGCGCAGCGGCAGAACGTCCCGGTCACGGTGCAGGTCAACGGCAGCGTGGTGTCCCTCAACAGCGTCGACCTGAAGCCGCAGGTGACGAACACGGTGCGCGAGGTGCACGTGAAGGAAGGGCAGTTCGTCAAGGCCGGCCAGTTGCTGTTCACGCTCGACGACCGCCCCGACCAGGCCAACCTCGCCAAGGCGCGCGCGCAGCAGCAGCGCGACGAGGCCATGCTGGCCGACCTGGAGCGCCAGTACAAGCGCAGCCAGGACCTGGTGGCGCAGAACTTCATCGCCAAGAGCGCCGCCGACGCGACGCTGTCGCAGCTGGAGGCGCAACGCGCCGCCGTGGCGGCCGACCGGGCGGCGGTGCAGTCGGCCCAGGTGGCCCTGGGCTACGCGACGCTGCGCGCGCCGATCGCCGGGCGCATCGGCGCGGTCAACATCTACCCGGGCACGCTGGTGCAGCCCAGCCTGTCGCTGGTGACGATCACCCAGCTCGACCCGATCGCGGTGAGCTTCCCGGTGCCTGAAGGCAAGCTGCAGGACCTGCTGACGGCGGCGCGCGAGCACACGCCGGTCGAGGCGCTGGTGGCCGGGCGCAAGACGCCGCTGAAGGGGACGCTCAGCTTTGTCGACAACACGGTCGACCCGCTGATCGGCACGGTGCGCGCCAAGGCGGTGTTCGACAACGCCGACCAGGCGCTCTGGCCCGGCCAGTTCGTCGAGACCCGGGTGACGGTGCGCACGATCGAGAACGCGACCGTGCTGCCGGCCTCGGCGCTCATGATGCTGGCCGACGGCAGCTCGGTCTATGTCGTCGACGCCGAGCGCAAGGCCGCGCGGCGCAAGGTCGAGACGATCCACAACTTCGGCACCCAGGTCGTGGTGCGCGGCGTCGAGCCGGGCGAGCAGGTGGTGATCGAGGGCAAGCAGAACGTGCGGCCCGGCGGCAAGGTGCGGGTCGACGCGCCGCCGGCCCAGCAGCAGAAACAGCAGCCCGGCAACGCGGCGCCCGGGCCTTCGCCAGGCAGTGCGGCCTCGGTCGCGCCGTCCAGCGCCAGTGTCGTCGCGGACCGGGAGCGCACATGAACATCTCCGAGCTGTGCATCCGTCGTCCCGCGATGACGGTGCTGCTCTCCGCCGCGGTGGTGGTGGTCGGCATCTTTGCCTATTTCCAGATCCCGGTCGCGGCGCTGCCGAGCTACAACACGCCGATCATCAACGTCTCGGCGCAGCTGCCGGGCGCCAGTCCCGAGACCATGGCCTCGTCGGTCGCGCTGCCGCTCGAGAAGCAGTTCTCGACCATCCCGGGGCTGCAGACGATCAGCTCGGTCAACACCCAGGGCGTGACCTCGGTCACGCTCGAATTCGTCAGCTCGCGCGACATCGACGCCGCAGCGGTCGACGTCCAGGCCGCGCTGCTGCGGGCCCAGCGGCAACTGCCGGCCGAACTGACCCAGCTGCCTTCCTATCGCAAGGTCAACCCGGCCGATGCGCCAGTGCTGTTCATCGCGATGGTGTCGAACTCGATGACGCCGGCCGAGCTCAACGACTATGCCGAGAACCTGATCTCGCCGACGCTGTCGACCATCGATGGCGTGGCGCAGGTGGCGGTCTACGGGCAGAAGCGCTTCGCGGTCCGCATCAAGGCCGATGCCGACCTGCTCAACGCGCGCAACATCACGCTCGACGAGCTTGCCAATGCGGTGCGGCTCGCCAACGCCAACACGCCGGTCGGCGTGCTCGACGGCCCGCGCCAGACGCTCACGATCCAGGCCAATGAGCAGATGCTCAAGGCCGCCGACTTCGCCAAGCTGATCGTCGGCCAGCGCAACGGCGCGCCGGTCCGCCTCGACGAGGTGGCGACCATCGAGGACAGCTTCGAGTCGGTCAAGACCGCGAGCAGCTTCAACGGCCAGAGCTCGATCTCGCTGGCGGTGCAGCGCCAGCCGAACGCCAACACGGTGCAGGTGGTCGATGCGGTGCGCGCGCTGATGCCGCGCTTCAAGGAAGAGCTGCCGCAGTCGGTCGAGATCAACATGGTCAACGACCGCTCGCTGTCGATCCGCGAAGCCGTGCACGACGTGCAGCTGACGCTGCTGGGCACGATCTTGCTGGTGGTGCTGGTGATCTTCCTGTTCCTGCACCGGCTGGTGGCGACGCTGATCCCGGCGCTGACGATCCCGATTTCGCTGATCGGCGCGGTGGCGCTGCTCTATGCCTTCGGCTACAGCCTGGACAACGTCTCGCTGCTGGGCATCACGCTGGCCGTGGGGCTGGTGGTGGACGACGCCATCGTGGTGCTCGAGAACATCATGCGCTACGTCGAGAAGGGCATGGAGCCGTTCGCTGCGGCGCTGCGCGGCGCGCGCGAGGTCGGCTTCACGATCATCTCGATCTCGATCTCGCTGGTGGCGGTGTTCATCCCGATCTTCTTCATGCCGGGCGTGATCGGCCTGCTGTTCCATGAATTCGCAGTGGTGGTCGGGCTCGCGGTGATGGTCTCGGCGGTGGTCTCGCTGACGCTGGTGCCGATGCTCGCGAGCCGGCTGCTCAAGCACACGCCGCACAGCGGCGCGCACGATCACGAAGCAGGGCATCCCGAGCCGGGCACGGCGATCGGGCGGGCCTTCGAGCGCGGCTATCGCTGGGTGCACGGCAGCTACATGCGCACGCTCGACTGGACGCTGCGCCACCGCCGGCTGATGTTGGTCGTCGCGGCCTCGACCTTCGCGCTCACGGCCTGGATGTTCATCAGCATTCCGAAGGGCTTCTTCCCCGAGGAGGACATCGGCCAGATCCAGATCACGACCGAGGCCGCCGAGGACATCTCCTTCCCGGCCATGAAGGCGCTGCAGGACCGCGTGGCCGCGGCGCTGCAGGAGGATCCGAGCGTGGACTACGTCAACTCCTTCATCGGCGTCGGCGGGCCGACCGCGACCCAGAACTCGGGCCGCCTGTTCGCGGTCCTGAAGCCGCGCAACCAGCGCCCGCCGATGCCGCAGGTGCTGGAGTCGCTGCGCAAGCGCTTCCGCGAGATCCCGGGCATCGCGGTCTACATGCAGCCGGTGCAGAACCTGCGCCTGGGCGGACGCCAGAGCAAGGCGCGCTTCCAGTACACGCTGCAGAGCGTCAACGCCGGCACGATGGGCGTCTGGGCCGACCGGCTGATGGAGAAGATGCGCGCCGACCCGGTCTTCCGCGACGTCACGAGCGACTCGCAGAACCGCGGCCTGCAGGCCACGCTCGACATCGACCGCGACAAGGCCGGGGTGCTCGGCGTCGCGGTCGGCGACCTGCGCACGGCGCTCTACAACGCCTATGGCGACCGCCAGATCGGCAGCATCTACGGCGCCAGCAACACCTACCAGGTGATCCTGTCGGCGGCCGACGACGACCGCCGGTTCGAGGAGGACATGTCCCGGCTGTCGGTGCGCAACAAGGCCGGTCAGCTGGTGCCGCTGTCGGCCTTCTCGACCGTCAAGCGCACCGTCGGGCCGACCGCGGTCAACCACCAGGGCCAGCTGCAGGCGGTCACGGTGTCGTTCAACCTGGCGCCCGACGTGCCGCTGGGCAATGCCACCGCGAAGATCGACCAGTTCAAGGCCGACCTGAAGATGCCCGAATCGATCATCACCAGCTACGGCGGCGACGCGGCCGTGTTCCAGAGCTCGCAGTCGAGCCAGGCCGTGCTGCTGGTGCTGGCCGTGCTGGTGATCTATGTGCTGCTCGGGGTGCTCTACGAGAGCTACATCCATCCGCTGACCATCCTCGCCGGGCTGCCCTCGGCGGCGGTGGGCGCGCTGCTGTCCCTCAAGCTGTTCGGCTTCGACCTGACCCTGATCGCGACGATCGGCATCCTGCTGCTGATCGGCATCGTGAAGAAGAACGCGATCATGATGATCGACTTCGCGCTGGCCGCTCAGCGCAGCGAGGGCATGAAGCCCGAGGACGCCATCCGCGAGGCCTGCCGATTGCGCTTCCGGCCGATCCTGATGACCACGCTGGCCGCGATGATGGGCGCGCTGCCGCTCGCGCTGGGCCTCGGCGCCGGCGCCGAACTGCGCCAGCCGCTCGGCGTGGCGGTGGTCGGCGGCCTGATCTTCTCGCAGGTGATCACGCTCTACATCACGCCGGCGATCTACCTCGCGCTCGATCGCTACAGCGGCAGCGGACCGCTGCAGGAACTGCCTGCGGAAGGCGCGGCGCCCGCTGCGGGCGCGGCACACGCCTGAGGGGCCGCGAGCGAAGTGGCGCGGGGCGCCGGGGCTCAGCAGGCGGTCGCGGAGGTGGCCGCCAGGTGCTCCACGGTCCTTTTGGCCGGCTCCGCGGCCGGCGCGGCGGAGGCCAGGCCGGCATGCTGCGCCTGGATGCCCGCCACCCAGTGGCAGACCGCGTCGAGGAAGAACTCCTGGCCCGCGATCTCGGTGAAGGAGTGGTCCAGGTGGGCCATGAACTCGTAGCGCACCTGGTCCAGGACGGCGCAGCCGCGCAGCGCTTGCAGCTGGTCCTTGTTCCGGTCGCGACTCTGAAGCGTCGCGGAATAGACCAGGTACACCGCCACCCCGCGGGCGACCAGCGCTTCCGTGTCACGCCTGAAGTCGTCCGCGGTCAGGATCTTTGCACGCACGCCGGTGCGCAGCAGGTCGCCGTCCGGCGGACGGTCGGTCCCGAGCAGGCGAGCGATCCAGTGGCGCGTCTGGGCCACCGGGAACCTCAGGAAGCGCCGCACCCGGCGCTCCAGCTTGGCACCGCGGCTCGTGAATGAGTAGCCATCGAAGGCGAGCAGCCCCACGACCCTCGGGTCGGCCAGCGCCGCCTGGAAGCCGTGCACCGCACCGGAGCACAGCCCGACCACGATGACCCGGCGAATGCCGAGGCGGCTTTCGATCTGGTTCATGGCCTGGCGCAGGTCGCCGAGCGCCTGTTCCTCGAAGCTCTGCGCCGTTTCCGGAGTCTGGCTGTCGCCGAGGCCCGAAAGGTCGAAGCGCAGCGACGCGACGCCGTGCTGCGCCAGGCGGCGCGCGAGCTTGACCTGGATGCGGCGCGGACCGACGCGATGCGTGACGCCGAAATTGAACATCAGGCACGCGATATCGCCTCGTTCGGCGGGTCGGGTCATGACGCCCAGGAGCTTCCCTTGGGGACCGAAAAGGAGGGGTTCTTCTTGATGACTGGTCATCGGATGATCGCAAGGAAGCGCCGGGTGACGTCCACCGGAACGATGGCCTGATTGGGAATCGGATCGGTTGTCCAGACGACCGGATGTTCGAGCGCTTCGTATGCGACCGGCCGGCCGTGCGCGTTCTCGCGCAAGCACCAGTCGCGTGCGCGCTCGTCCCGCGGCTGGGCGAAGACCGTGGCGGCGACATCGGCACCGAGGGTCAGCGAATCCGATCGCAGGGCGGCCCACTGGGCGGCCAGCTCGCCGCTGATCCGATGACCCAGGGCCTCGGTGATCGCCGGTCCCACCCCAGGCTCGCGGCGCTTGTACCAGGACGGATTCTTGGCGTAGTAGCCCACTTCGAGCATCGCGAGCTGGGCGGCATGGAGCTCTTCCACGTAGGCCGGGCCGTCGAGGATCGGGTCCCACAGGATCAGCCGCTCGAGACCTTGCGCGCGCGGCGCGCTCTGTAGCGCCAGCGTGGCGCCGAGGCGGGCCGCGAGCCAGGTCAGCGTCCGCGAGCCCGAACGGCGCATGAGTTCCTCGTGCGCGCTCAGGAGGTCGCGCTGCCAGCCCGTCATCTCGCCCTGGGCGTCGTCGCCGCCGGACTCGCCGTTGCCGAAGAAGTCGAAGCGCAGGACGGCGATGCCAAGCCGGGCGATCCGGTCGGCGAGCACACGGTACAGGCGGTGGGCGCGAATCGCCTCATGGCCGAAGGGGCAGCACATCAGCAGCGCCGCGCGGCCTTCGGTCTCCCGCTCCGGCGCGTGGTAGATGGCGAACAGCTGGCGGTCCGGCGGACCAAAGTAGAACGGAGTCATTGAATGGTTTCGACGGCCATCGATTTCGTCGACGCAAGAGGAGGCAGGTGCAGGCGCGTGGTGTCGATCGCGAGCGCACCCACCGCGTCGCTGCCCAGCGGAATGGGCCGCACGATCAGCCTGCGAGTGCACCCGGCATCGGCATACTTTATCTCGCTTTCGACGCTTTCCAGACCCACCTCCAGTGCCTGCAGGTTCACCGACAGTCCGAGCCCGAGCGCCTTGAGGCATGCTTCCTTGCGGGTCCAGCCGACGAGGAAGGCGCGCTCGCGCGCATCGGCCGGCAAGCCTTGCAGGGTGCGGATCTCGTTCGGCGTGAAGCAGGTCGCCGCCAGTTCCTGCGCGTCGGACATCGGTCGCAGGACCTCGATGTCGACGCCCACCTCGGAAGCTTCGTTGACGGCGATCAGGGCCTCCGACTGGCTGTGGCTCAAGTTGAAGTGAAGGCCGGCGTGTCCGGCCAGCGAGGGCTTGCCGAAACTGCCCAGGTCGAAGTCCAGCAGCGCCGCCGAGCTCCCGGTCCGGATCGAGAGGATCCGGCGCAGCGCGGCGTGGGCGGCGATGAAGCGCTCGCGGTCGCGCCGGAAGACGAAGCGGCGCGCGCGCTCCCACTCCGCCTCGGAGAGACAGGCCACGTCGACCGGCGCCGGGGCGGTGTCGAGGTCGACC
Organism: Variovorax sp. M-6; assembly: GCF_052114385.1. NCBI lineage: Bacteria > Pseudomonadati > Pseudomonadota > Betaproteobacteria > Burkholderiales > Comamonadaceae > Variovorax > Variovorax sp. M-6. Next base: position 50,614 of record NZ_JBFREQ010000016.1, read on the forward strand.
CGCCAGAGCAGGCAGGGCCCAGGGCACGGGAGGGGGGTGATCGACAAGAGGGCCTCTCAGTTCTTGCGGCCCCAGCCGGAGAACACGCGTCCGAGAAGCCCGCGCCGGGATTCGCTCTGCGTCGATGCCGCGGCAAGCACGTCGATGGCGGTGCCCGCGGCGGCGGCGGCGAGCTGCCCGAGCGTCTCGAACACGTAGCGCCGCGGCTCGACGCGGAAGCCCATCACCCGCTCGGCCTGCTGGATCACGCGCATCACGAGCAGGGAGTCGCCGCCCAGGTCGAAGAAGCTGTCGTTCGCCCGGATCTCGTTGACGTCGATGTTGAGCGCGCTGGCCCAGATCTGGGCGAGACGCGCCTGCTCGGGCAGCAGGAGTTCCTGATCCTGCGCGGCGCGTGCGGGCTGGGGCGCCGCGGTTGCTGCCGGTGCGTCGCTGGCGGCCAGGCGCTGCAGGTACAGGGCGCTGGGCGAGCCGGCGAGAGCGGAGATCTCCTCCAGCGTCTGCTCCGGCCGATCGGCCAGGCGTCGCAGCAGTTCGACATAGCGTTCCTTGAAGGCGGCACCGGTTTCGCTCAGGTAGATGTCGGCGTTGTAGATCACGGCGCCCTCGAGGCCGTCGGGCTTGTCCATCAGCCAGATGCCGAGATCGTCGGTGGCGCCGTTCTGCGTGAGGTGCAGCTGGCGGTCGGAAAGACCGCCCATCGTGCGAGGCCGCTCGCGGGCATCCTGGAAGGAGAACAGCGCCTGGTACAGCCCGATGCCCTGATTCCGCTCGGCGAACTCGGGTTCGCTGGCCAGCCGCTCGAAGGGGATCTGCTGATAACCCATCACCGCGACGAGTTCGGTCTTCACGTAGCCCATGAACGCGCCGAAGGGCAGGGACTTGTCGATCTGGAACGACAGCGGCAGCAGGTTGTTGAAGTAGCCCATCACCGACTGCAGCTCCGGCGCTTCGCGCCCGCGCACCGGTGTCGCGATCACGATCGTGCGGCTCTGGACGATGCTGCTCATCATGAGGGCGAACACGCCGAGCGTGAGCATGCTGAGCGTCACGTCGTGACGGCGGCCCAGTTCGCGCAGCCGCTCGGTCAGTTCCCGGTCGAAACGGATCCCGTGCGAGCTGCCCTCGCCGCTCATGCCCGCACGGCGCGGCATGTCGGTGCGCGCAGCCTTCGGTATCGGGGCGTGCGCGAAGCGATCCTTCCAGAACTGCAGCTGCGCCTCGCACTCGGGAGTATCGAGCCACTGCGAAAACCATTCGGCGTAGTCGCCATGGGTCACTTCGAGCGCCGGCAGTCCGTGGGGCTCGCCCCGAACCAATGCGCCATAGATCGTCGACAGCTCGCTTTGCAGGATGTCGAAGGACCAGCCGTCCCACACCAGGTGGTGGGGTACGAACACGAAGACATGGTCGTCGTCCGCCATCCGGAAGAGCGTCGCATGGAACATCGGCGCGCGATGGATGTCGATGGGGCGGTCGGCCAGCTCGCGCATCTGCGCCGCCAGCGCCGCCTCGCGATCGTCGGCGGCAAGACGGCCCAGATCGACCACCGGCAGCTCGTAGTCGATGCTCGGCGCGATCAGCGCAGCCGGCGCGCCGGTGGCGGGATCCGGGCCGATCGAGGTGCGCAGCGACGGTTGCCGCTCGATGCTGGTGCGCAGGGCGGCCTGGAACTTCGCGACGTCCAGCGGGCCGCCGAAGCGGTGCGCCGAAGGGGCGTTGTAGGTCGAGCGGCCCGGATGCAGCTCCTCCAGGAAGCGGACGCGATCCTGCATCGGGATCAAGGGCGCGCTGCGCCGTTGCGCCTTGCGCGGGATCGGTTCGGCGCGCGGAGCACCGTCGATGCGCAGCGTCTCGATGAACGCCGCCAGTCGTTCGGCGGTGGGTGCCTCGAACAGCGCGCGCATCGGCACCCTGATGTCGAACTCCCCGCTGAGCAGCGTCGCCAGGCGCGCGGCCAGCAGCGAGTGACCGCCGAGCGCGAAGAAGTCATCGCGGATGCCGAGGCCGGGCAGGTTGAGCACGCGTTCCATCGTCGCCAGCACCACCTGCTCGCGCTCGTTGCGCGGCGCCAGCCGTTCGCCGGATTCCGTGCGGGTCTCGACCGGCCGGGGCAGCGCCTTGCGATCCACCTTGCCATTGGGCAGCAGCGGCAGTGCGGGCAGCGGCACGAAATGCTGCGGCAGCATGTACTGCGGCAGCCGCGAGCGCAGCCTTTCGCGCAGCGCTTCCTGATCGCAAACCGCCCCGGGCTCCATCGCGAGATAGGCGACCAGCCGGACATCGCCGGGCGTGTCTTCGCGCGCCATGACCACGCTGCGCGAGACGCCGGGCGCCTCCTCGCAGCGCGCCTCGATCTCGCCGAGCTCGATCCGGTAGCCGCGCACCTTGACCTGGAAGTCGAAGCGGCCCATGTGTTCCAGCAGGCCGTCGTTGCGCCAGCGGCCCCGGTCGCCGCTGCGGTAGATCAGCGTGTCGACGCCGTCGATGGGGGTGGTGACGAAGCGCTCCGCCGTCAGTTCGGGCCGGTCGAGGTAGCCCGAGGTCACGCCCATCCCGCTGATGCAGATCTCCCCCGGCACGCCGATGGGGCAGGGCTGCAGATTGCCGTCCAGGATCCAGACGCCGGTGTTGGCCATCGGGCGGCCGATCGAGACGCCGTTCGCCGCGATGCGCGCCCGGTCCATGCGCCAGACGGTCGACCATACCGTGGTCTCGGTCGGGCCGTAGAGGTTCCAGAGTTCGTCGCAGCGCCCGAGCAGGTCGAGCGAAAGGTCCGCAGGCACCGGCTCGGCGCCGATCCAGGCGCGGAAACCGGGCGGGCCCGACCACTTCGCATCGAGCAGCAACCGCCACATGCCGGGCGTCGCCTGCAGGATGGTGATGGATTCCGACGCCAGCAGCTCGCTCAGCCGGAAGCCGTCCATCGCGGCGTCTCGCTGCACGATCACGATCTCGGCGCCCGCCGCGAGCGGCAGCATGACCTCGGGGACCGCCATGTCGAAGGACAGGGTGGTGACGGCGGCCAGGCGATCCCGGGCCGTGATGCCGGGCTCGCGCTGCATGGTCTGCATCAGGTTGGCGGCCGCGCGGTGCGGCACGCACACACCCTTGGGCTGGCCGGTGGAGCCGGAGGTGTAGATCACGTAGGCCGTGTCCTCGGCCTGGGGATCCTGCGGGCCGGCCTCGAGCGGCGTTGCCGGCTGGTCGAGCCAGCCGCCTTCGCGGTCGAGCAGAAGCACCCGCTGCTCCGCGTCGGCGCACCAGCTCCGGGGCGCGACGGCGATCGCCGAAGAGGTCAGCAGCAGGACCAGCCGCGCATCCTCGGCGTAGTAGTCGAGCCGGGACTGGGGAAACGCGGGGTCCAGCGGCACATAGGCGGCGCCGCTTTTCAGGATGGCGAGCAGGGCCACGAACATGTCCGTGCCGCGGTCCAGGCACAGTCCCACGCGCTGACCGCGACCGATGCCGCGCGCGCGCAGTGCGTGCGCCAGGCGATTCGAGCGCTGGTCGAGTTCGCGGTAGCTCATGCGCAGCGTGCCGTCGCGCAGCGCCGGCCGGTCCGGCTGCAGGGCGGCATGCGCCACGAAACCGGCATGCATCAGCGGCGCGCCTTCCAGCGGCGTCGGCATCGGCTGCAGGGCCCGCACCGCGCGCGCCTCGTCGGCCGACAGCAGCTCGAGCCGGCCGACCGGTTGCGCCGGGTCGCGCACCACGGAGCGCAGCAGGCATTCGTACATGTCCAGCCAGCGGTGCACGGTGGCATCGTCGTACAGGTCGGTGTTGTACTGGGCCTCCATCTGCATGCCGCCGGCCACCGGCGTCACGTTGAGGAAGAGCTCGAAGTTCTCGTAGCGGCGCCCGATGGTGCTCTGGGCGAGCCGCAGATCGGGGAAATTGCCGTCGTCGGGCGCGGCGTCGCGGTCGACGTTGAACAGCACGTTCACCAGCGGCAGCCGGCTCGGGTCGCGCGGCACGGGCAGCTTCTTGAGCAGCGAGCCGTAGGTCAGCGTCTGGTGCTCGAAGGCGTCGAGCAAGGCGCTGGCCGACTGGCGTGCCAGTACATTGAAGGGCGCCTGGCCGTCGACCGCCACGCGGATGGGCAGCAGGTTCACGCAGTGCCCGACCAGCGAGGGCATCTCGCTCGGCATCTGGCCCGCCGCCGCGATGCCGACCACCAGGTCGTCCTGCGCGGTCAGGCGGTGCAGAGTCGCGGCGAAGGCGCTGAACATCGTGGCGAACAGGCTGGTCCCCGCGACGGCACCGGTCTTGCGCAGGGCGTCGATCAGGTCCTGGCCCAGCACGCGGTCGATGCGCCGCGCATTGAAGGTGCGCACGGCCGGCCGCGGGTGATCGAGCGGGAGTTCCAGCACCGGCAGGCTGCTGCCCGCGAAGCGCGACAGCCAGTAGTCGATGTGGCCCTGCATCTCGGGGCTGGCCGACTCCGCGGCTTCCCAGGCCGCGTAGTCGGAGTACCGGGCGGGCGGCTCGAGCGCCGGGCCGGCGCCGATCTGCTCGGCATAGAGCCGGCCCAGATCCTGGCTGATGACGCCCCAGGACCAGCCGTCGCAGATCGCGTGGTGCGCGGTCATCAACAGCACGTGGTCGCCGGCCGACAAGCGGTAGAGCGCGCCCCTGAACAGCGGGCCCTTCTCGAGATGGAACGGTTCGAGCACCGCGGCCAGGGCGTCGTCGTCGAGCCTGAGCTGCTGGGCCGCCGGATCCAGCGTGCTCAGGTCATGCTCGGCGAGCGCGAGCGGCGTGGCCTCGCCGATCAGCAGCTGCGTGCCGTCGGGCGAAATGGTGGAGCGCAAGGACTCGTGCCGTGCGACCAGGCGGTCGAGCGCCCCGGCCAGCGCGCGCGTGTCGAGCGGTCCCTGGAGCTGGAGCCGCAGCGACTCGTTGTAGGCCAGCGATGCCTGCGGGCTCAACTGGTCGCCGAGCCAGACTTCGCGCTGGGCCTCGGTGGTCGGGACGACCTGCTCGATCAAGCCCGCCGCGAACGGATCGAACTCGTCGGCGGCATCGGCGCCGGTGGCGGAGGGGGAAAGGACGGCTTCGCTCATGCTTGGAACCTGGTGTATTTGCCCTGGGCGGCCGGATCCGGCACGAACCATGCGGGTTGTCCGTCCCGGTCGCGGCCGAGCCGCGCGTTCGGTACGGGGGGTTGTGACGGGTCGAATTCCGGCTTGGCCGCGGCGCGCCGCGGCAGCAGTTCTGCTTCCTGCATTTCGGTCACCGACTCCTTGAAGGCGGACTTGATGGTCGCGATGTCCTGCTGCGTGTGCGCGGTCGTCATGAAGCAGGGGAAGTTGTCGAGGATGTGCACGCCGCGGCTGCGCATCATGGCGAACAGCAGGTCCTGCAGCGGATGGTCTTCCAGCCAGCTCACGCGCCACAGCGAGGAGAAGTAGCGGATCTCGATCGGTGCGCCGACCTCGCGGCAGAAAGCCGACAGCTCGTCGGCCATCGCGGCCGTGTGCAGGTTCAGCTGGGTTTGCAGCTTGTTGTTGTCCTGCTTCAGGTGTTCGAGCGCGGCCTTGGCAGCGGCCAGCGCGAGCGGATGCCGCACGAAAGTGCCGGCGAAATAGGTCACGCCCACCGTCGGCACCGAATCGTCGCCGTACTGCCAGGCGCCGCCGTCGAGCGAGTCCATGAAGGCGCGCTTGCCTGCGATCACGCCGACCGGCATGCCGCCGCCGATCACCTTGCCGTAGCAGGCCAGGTCGGCGCGGATGCCGAACACCGCCTGCGCGCCGCCCAGTTGCGAGCGGAAGCCGGTGATGACTTCGTCGAAGATCAGGCAGGTCTCGGATTTCTCCGTGATGGCCCGCACCTCGCGCAGGAACTCGCGCGGCTGGAAGTCGGGCCGGCGGCTCTGCACCGGCTCGACCAGCACGGCGGCCAGGTCGTCGGCGTTGGCGCGGATGAACTCCAGCGCCTCCGGCGTGCCGTAGTCGAGCACCCGGATGTCGCCGAACATGCCCTGCAGCACGCCCGGTGCCGCCGACATGCCCTTGTGGTTGCGGCCGGCGCGCACCAGCACCTCGTCGAAGGTGCCGTGATAGGAACCCGAGAACACCGCCACGGTGCTGCGGCCGGTGACGGTGCGGGCGATGCGGATGGCCGCCATCACCGCTTCCGAGCCGGTGTTGCAGAGGCCGGCACGCTCGAAGCCGGTGAGCTCGCACACCAGCCCGGTGACTTCCGCGGCCAGCGGATGCTGCGGGCCGATCTCGTAGCCCAGGTCGAGCTGCTTCTTCACTGCGTCGTTGATGAAGTCCGCCGTCCAGCCGAAGAGGTTCATGCCGAAGCCGTTGAGGGCGTCGACGTACTCGTTGCCATCGATATCCCACAGGCGCGAGCCCTTGGAGCGCTCGATCACGATCTGGTAGGTGATTTCCTTCGTCGCCGGACGGAAGCCGTTGACCACGCGCGGGTCGGCCATGTGCGGCCGGTTCTGCTCGGTGAAGGCCTTGCTCTTGCGGGTGCGGTCCACGTAGCGGCGCACGAAGGCGGCCAGACGCGCCTTCTGGCGTTCGGTCGGTTCCTTGCTCTGCGTGTGGATGCGCGCGATCGCGCCGAAGGCCTTCTTGACGTCGTACTTGGGCGTGACGACGGCCTCCTCGGGATCGGGATTGGACGCCGTGGCCGCGGCGGTGGCCATGGGCGTGGGTTGCTCCACCGCCGGCACCGGCAGCACGGGGCTGGCCGGAACCATCGGCGCCGCCGACAGCAATGCGAGTTGCTGTTGCATCAGTTGCATCTGCTGCGCAATGACTTGCTGCACCAGGTTGCCGTTGCCCGCTGCGGGCTGCATCACCGGCAGCGTGATCGCGGCAACCGGCGGCTGCGCCTGCGCCATCGCGGGCGCAGGCTGCATGGCAGCGACCGGCGCCGCAGCGACCGCAGGGGCCGCGACCGGCTCGGGCGGCAGCGTGGCATCGAGGAATTCGGCCAGCGCGTCGAAGCTGCGGTAGCTCTCCATCAGCTGACGGAACGTGAGGTTGACCTTGAAGGTCTTCTTGACCTGCATCGCGACCTGCGTGAGCGTGAGCGAATCCAGGCCGATCTCGACGAAGGGCGCGGCGCCCTCGACGTCGGCCATGTCGATGCCCGACAGGTTCTCGAACAGTTCGCGCAGGCGCGTGACGAGGGCGGCGCGGCGCGCGGGCGGTGCGAAAGTGGCTGCTGCTGCGGCGGTCATGGTCAACTCCGGAATCGAGGGGGACGGTGGCACGGATATGGAAGGAAGCGAGGCGAGCGCCGGTGCCGCGGGTGCGACGGCGATGTCGACCCAGAAGCGCTTGCGCTCGAAGGGATAGGTGGGCAGGCGCAGGCGATGCTTGCGTCCGCGGGTGTCCAGGGCGCCGAGGTCGATCTCGACGCCTTGGGCCCAGAGCCGTCCGGCGCCGAGGCGCCAGGCCGCGCTTTCGCCGGCCGGCCGGTCGGCCAGCAGCGTGGCTGCTGCCGCGGGCTGCGCCTTGGTCGCATGCTGGCGCACCAGCGTCGCGAGCGTGTTGCGCGGACCGATCTCGACGAACAGCGGGTGCGCGAGTCGTGCCTGCGCCTCGCGCACGGCGGGCGAGAAGCGCACCGTCTCGCGCAGGTGGCGTGCCCAGTAGCGCGGGTCGGTGGCCTCCTCGGCGGTCAGCAGCTTGCCGCTGAGCGTGGAGTAGATCGGCAGGCCGGGGGCGGCGAGCGGGGTCTCGCGGACCAGGGCCTCGAAAGGCGCGACCGCCGCGTCCATCATCGCGGAGTGGAAGGCGTGCGAAGTCTGCAGCGTCTTGGCGACGATGCCCTTGGCTTCGAGCGCCGCGCGCAGGGTCTCGATCGCATCGCTCGGGCCGGCGGCGACGCAGACGGCGGGGCTGTTGTCCGCGGCCAGGGAGATGTCGTCGGGCAGCAGCGGCAGCAGGTCGGCGGCGGCCATGCGCACCGAGAGCATGGTGCCCGCGGGCAGGGCCTGCATCAGCGCGCCGCGTCGGGCGACCAGCCGTGCCGCGTCCTCGAGCCGCATCACGCCGGCCAGCACCGCGGCGGCGAACTCGCCGACGCTGTGTCCGATCATCGCGGCCGGCTTGACGCCGAGCGCCATCAGCTGGCGGGCCAGCGCATATTCGAGCGCGAAAGTGGCCGGCTGCGTGACCGAGGTCGGGGTCAGCGCGGCGGCATCGTCGGTGAACATGCGCTCGCGGAGGTCGAAGTCGAGCAGGCCGTCGAAGCACCGGATGCAGTCGTCGAAGGCGGCGCGGAAGACCGGGTCCTCGGCGTGCAGCGTGCGGCCCATGCCGGCGTACTGCGCGCCCTGGCCCGGGAACATGAACACCGGCTGCGGGACCCAGGCGTTGAGCGATGCGGCGGCGCGCAGGGGCGAGTCGGCGCTGCGCAAGGCGGCGATCGCCTCGTCGATCGATTCCGCTGCCACGACGGCGCGCTGTGCGAACTGCTTGCGTCCGACGCGCAGCGTGTGGGCCACGTCGGCCAGCGACAACTCGCGGTGCGCATCGAGGTGCTCGGCCAGGCGCGCGGCCGCGGCGGCGAGCGCCGCCGGCGAGCGCGCCGACAGCGTGAGCAGCTGCGCGCCGGTGGCGGAATCGGAAGGTGCGCGCAGCGGCGCTTCCTCGATCACCACGTGGGCGTTCGTGCCGCCGACACCGAAGGCGCTGACGCCGGCCCGGCGCGGCGAGGCTTCGCGCCGCCATGGGCGCAAGCGGCTGTTGACGCGGAAGGGCGTGGCGTCGAAATCGATCGCCGGGTTCGGCGCCTCGTAGTGCAGGCTGGCCGGAATGGCCTCGAAATGCAGCGCGAGCGCGGCCTTGATCATGCCGGCCGCACCCGCGGCGGTCACCATGTGGCCGACGTTGCTCTTCAGCGAGCCGATGGCGCAGAAGCCGGTGTCGCCGGTGTGCGCGGCATAGGCCCGCGTGAGTCCCTCGACCTCGATCGGATCGCCCATCGGCGTCGCCGTGCCGTGTGTCTCGACGTAGGAGATGCTGCGGGGGTCGACGCCGGCCGAGGCCAGCGCGGCCTCGATCACCGCGGCCTGGCCGTCCACGCTCGGCGCCGTGAAGCTGGCCTTGGCGCCGCCGTCGTTGTTGATGGCCGCACCGCGCAGCACCGCATAGATGGTGTCGCCGTCGGCGATCGCGTCGGAGAGCCGCTTGAGCAGCACGACCGCCGCGCCGTCGCTGAAGACGGTGCCCTTGGCGCCGGCGTCGAAACTGCGCGTGTGGCCGTCGGGCGACAGCATCGATCCCTCGTTGTAGAGATAGCCGCTGCGCGGCGGGCAGGTGACCGAGGCGCCGCCGGCAAGCGCCATGCGGCACTGGCCGGTGCGCAGCGCGAAGAAGGCCTCGGCGATGGCCACCAGCGAGGTCGAGCAGGCGGTGTGCACGCTGACCGCGGGGCCGGTCAGGTTCAATCGGTTGGCCACGCGCGTGGTGACGTAGTCCTTTTCGTTGGCCAGCATCACCTGGAATTCGCCCACCATCTCGACCAGGTCGGGCCGGGTCGCGACATGCCGCTGGAAGTAGCTCGCGTTGTACATGCCGCCGAAGACGCCGACCGGGCCGGGTGCCTGGTCGGGCACGTAGCCGCCGCGTTCGAGGCATTCCCAGCAGATCTCGAGGAACACGCGCTGCTGCGGGTCCATCAGCTCGGCTTCCTTCGGGTTGATGCCGAAGAAGGCGGCATCGAACTGCTCGATGTCGTCGATGACGCCGCGTGCGCGCACGTAGAGCGGATCGGCGCGCAAGGCGGCGCTGACCCCGGCGTCCAGCGTCGCGTCGTCGAAGAAGCTGATCGACTCGCGACCGGCCATCAGGTTGTCCCAGAACTGCTCGACGTCGGCGGCGCCCGGGAAGCGGCCGGCCATGGCGATCAGCGCCACGGGCTCGGCGCCGACAGGGGTCGCCGGCTCGGCGGCCGCGGTGCGCTGCGGCGCTGCCGCAGGCGCGTTGTCCTGCAGGCTGGCGGCCAGTGCCGCGGGTGTCGGCTGGCGGAAGAAGAGATTGGCCGACAGGCGGCGCTCGCTGCCTTGCTGCAGCTCGCGCAGCACCTGGAGCACCAGCAGCGAATCGCCGCCGAGATCGAAGAAGTTGTCGCTGCGGCCCACCGCGTCGATATGGAGGGCGCGCGCAAAGGCCGTGCAGACGCGACGTTCCGCGTCGTTGCGCGGTTCCTCGAAAGTCTGGGCCAGGTCGGGCCGCTGCCGTGCGGGCTCGGGCAGTGCGCGGCGGTCGAGCTTGCCGTTGGTCGTCACCGGCAGCTGGCCGAGCCAGACCTGCGCCGCGGGCAGCATGGCTTCGGGCAGGCGGTCGGCCAGGTGCGTGCGCAGCGCCGTCCACGGAATCTCCGAATCGCGCGCAACCAAATAGGCGACCAGGCGCAGATGGCCCGCCGCATCCTTGCGTGGCACGACCGCGCAGGACTTGATGCCGGGATGCGCAAGCAATGCCGCCTCGATCTCGCCGGTTTCGACGCGGTGGCCGCGGATCTTCACCTGGCCGTCGATGCGGCCGAGGTACTCGATGGTGCCGTCGGGCAGCCAGCGCACCTGATCGCCGGTGCGGTAGAGGCGCTCTCCGGGGGCGCCGAAGGGGTCGTCGACGAACCGTTCGGCGCTCAGGTCGGGTCGCTGCAGGTAGCCGCGCGCCAGGCCGCGGCCGCCGATGCACAGCTCGCCGACCAGGCCCGCCGGCAGCATCGCCATCGAGGGGCTCAGGATGCGCAGCGCGGTGTCGTTGATGGGGCGGCCGATGGGCACCGAGCGGGCGTCGGCCGGCAGGTCGTGCGGGATGCGGTGAGTCGCCGCGAAGGTCGTGCACTCGGTCGGGCCGTAGCCGTTGATCAGCATGAGCGAAGGCATCGCCGCCAGCGCGCGCCGCACGTGCGGTACCGACAGCGCCTCGCCGCCAATCAGCAACTGGCGCAGGCCGGCGAGTTGCGCCGGCTCGTCGTCGACCACGGCGTTGAAGAGGGCGGCCGTGAGCCAGGCGGTCCGTACCGAGTGCTGCTCGATCGTGCGCGCGAGGCCGGCGCCGGACGGCACCTGCTCGTCGTGCACCACGCAGATGCCGCCGTTGAGCAACGGACCCCAGATTTCCAGCGTCGAGGCGTCGAAGCCCAGCGGCGCCGCATGCAGCATCGCCTCGCCGGCCGGCAGCGCCACGTAGCGGGCACCGATCACCAGGCGCAGGATGGCGCGATGGCAGATCTCGATGCCCTTGGGCGTTCCGGTCGAGCCCGAGGTGTACATCACGTACGCCACGGACTCGCCGTCGGCGGTGACGCTCGCGAACGGTGGCGGCGCAGCCTCGTCGGCCGCCGTTTCGTCGATGCACAGCAGCGGCCGATCGCTCGGCACCAGCGCCTTGTAGACGGCCTGGGTCAGGACCAGGCGGACGTCGGAATGCGAGAACATGAACGCGATGCGCTCGGCCGGGAAGTCGGGCTGCACCGGCACGTAGGCGGCACCGGCCTTCAGGATGCCGAGCAGCACGATCACCGCGGCGCTCGACCGGTCGAGCATCACGCCGACGGTGTCGCCGGCGCGAACCCCCTGCGCCTGCAGGCGGCGAGCGACGAGCTCGGCGCGATCCGCCAGCTCGCGGTAGCGCAATGCCCCCTCCTCGCCGACGAGCGCGACCGCGTCGCCGTGCGCGGCAGCCTGGCGATCGAACATCGCATGCACGGTCAGCGCGGCGTCATAGGGGGATGGCGGCGAGTTCCAGGTATCGAGCTGGCGCTGCCGGTCGGCGGCGGGCAGGGTGCGGATCTCGTACAGGGGCACCGACGGCCGGTCGAGCAGGTCGGCGGCGGTGTCGGCGATGGCCTGCAGAAGGCTCAGCTCGCAAGCGCGGTCCATCAAGGACGAGGCGCCGGCCAGGCGGAGCGTGCCGGGCCGGTCGGCGAAGGCCTGGAAGTGCAGCTGCAACAAGGCCGCGTCGCCGGCATCGGCGACGCCCTCGCGGCGCGCGCGGTCAACCTCGGACAGCCATTGCGGTGCGCAGACGTTGTCCGCCACGCCCAGGGAAGTGCCCAGCCAGCGGGACTGAAGCAGCGCCCACGCGGCAGCAAAGAGCGTGTCCGGCAGGAAGCCGAAAGTGCGGGCCTGCTCGGCCCAGCGCATGGCGAGGGCTGCGGGGATGTCGAGGCTGGCCGCTTGATCGGCCTCGCCTTGCGCGCCGGAGCGGGGTACGAACAGGTCGGCCAGCGACAGCGCCGCCTCGGCCGAGGCCTGGGAAACGGGTTGAAGTGCTTGGGCCATGAACTGATGACTCCGCTGTGAAAAAGCTGATGTCTTCAAGAAACAGTTGTTGTGTCAACGCCCGCAAGTTCGCAATACATGTATCCGACCCAATCAGTAGTCACAAAGCATTCAACTCGACATCCAGGCCGATGTTGCCCTCTGGGCGCTTGCCGCACCACCAGACGAAAGCCATGCTGGGCAGCCTATGTCGTTTGGAAGTCCTGCAACATTCGACGCATTTGGTTTCACTGATGCATTGACGAAGCGCTCTCTCGGTGACGATTCTGCCCCCATTTTTACAAATTGAATACAAATGGCGTAAAGGAATCGCCAAGTTGGCGGCAAGAACTCATAGAAAAGTTCTATTTTTTCACGGCGGCCTGTCAGGCCGCGGCTTCGTCGAGCGTTCCTTCGTCGAGATGGCCGATGTCACCCCAGCCGACCAGCGTGAAGCCCTGCGGTGTCCAGAGCAGGCGGTTGATGGCGGCGTTTCCCAGGTGCCAGGTACGCGGTGCCTGCAGTTCCTGGCCGGTGGCCGCGCGGTAGAGCACGTCCATCACCCCGCCATGGGCGACCAGGACGACCAGCTCGCCCGGATGCAGCGCCGCCAGCCTGGAGGCAGTGGCCGTGACCCGATCCCTGAAAGTGAGCAACGACTCTCCGCCTTCGGGCGCAAATTCCGGATCCCGGGTGCGCCAGAGCCGCGCCTGGGCTGGCAGGCTGGCGTCGATGTCGGCGAAGGTGCGGCCTTCGAAGTGGCCGAACGCGCGTTCGCGCAGCCCGGGCTCGGCCGCCACCGCGATGCCGCGCGACTGCCCGATGGGCTGCGCGGTCTGCCAGGCGCGCGACAGGTCGCTGGCATAGATGGCCGCGATCGGCTCCTCCTCGAGCGCCCGGGCGACCCGACCGGCCTGCCAGAGGCCGGTGTCGTTGAGCCCGATGTCGAGCTGGCCCTGGATGCGGGTGTCCACATTCCAGGCGGTTTCGCCGTGGCGAATGGCGATGACGCGGGTGAGCTCCATCGCCGAGAATTTTAGGGGTAAACCCTTGGCCTCATCGGGCCGCGCGCGGGATCTCGATGTTGACCCGGCGCTCGCCCGGTGGCGGATTCGGGAAGCCCTGCAGCGCGGCCTGAAACATCACGGGCAGGATGTCGGCGCTGTTGCTGTAGGGGCCGTCGTTGCGCGCATGCGTCTCGTACACCACCCGGTTGGACGGCAGCTCGCGCAGCACGACGCTGACCTCGCGCGCGAACCAGGGGGTGGCCGGCGGCCCGAACGCCGACCCGTACCAGCCGCCGCCGTACCAGCCGCGGGGGCCCCAGCCCCCGTAGCCCCAGCCGGCGCCGTAACCCCAGCCCGGCCCGGGCCAGGGGCCGCCGACCAGCCAGGGATCGGCCCAGGGCGACAGCTCGGTCGTCACGCGGGCACCGATCAGGGCGCTCAGCTGGGGTGCGGCGTCGTCGTGCCGCAAACCCACGCCGTCGAGCGCGGCACCCGCCATCGCCTCCAGCTGTTGCTGCGCCGCCTCGTCGATCTGCTGCGAGGGCAGGCGTTCGAAGCGGTAGCTCGCCCCGGCCGGCACGCCGCCCATGTTCGCGAAACTGCGCACGTCGCTGTCGACCACCCAGCGCGTGGCGCAGCCCGTCAGGCTGAAGGCCAGCAGGAGGGCGGAGAGGACGACCTTCATGTGTCAGAGCTGCACGATGCGCAATGCCGCCGGTGCCGGGGACGCCGGGAATTCCGGGGCGTCGAAGGCCTTGTCGCCGTCTTCGTCGGCCACGCCGGTCGCCTTCAGGCCCTTGAAATCGAAAGCCTTGCCGTCGAGCAGGTGCGAGGGCACGATGCTCTGCATCGCGCCGAACATGTTCTCGATCCGGCCCGGGTGCTTGCGTTCCCACTCGCGCAGCATCTCGCCGACCTGCTTGCGCTGGAGGTTCTCCTGGCTGCCGCACAGCGTGCACGGAATGATCGGGAATTCGCGGTGCTGGGCCCAGCGGATCAGGTCCTTCTCGGCCACGTAGGCCAGCGGCCGGATCACGATGTGGCGGCCGTCGTCGCTCACCAGCTTGGGCGGCATCGACTTGAGCTTGGCGGCGAAGAACATGTTGAGGAAGAAGGTCTGCAGCATGTCGTCGCGGTGGTGGCCCAGCGCGACCTTGGTGGCGCCGAGTTCGTCCGCCACGCGGTACAGGATGCCGCGGCGCAGCCGGCTGCACAGGCCGCAGGTGGTCTTGCCTTCGGGGATCACCCGCTTGACGATCGAGTAGGTGTCCTGCTCCTCGATGTGGAAGGGCACGCCGAGCGCCTTCAGGTAGCCCGGCAGCACGTCTTCAGGGAAGCCCGGCTGCTTCTGGTCGAGGTTGACCGCCACGATGTCGAAGTGGATCGGCGCCCGGGCCCGCAGCTTCAGCAGGATGTCGAGCAGCGCATAGCTGTCCTTGCCGCCCGAGACGCAGACCATGACCTTGTCGCCATCCTCGATCATGTTGTAGTCGACGATCGCGCGGCCGACCTCGCGGCACAGCCGCTTCTCGAGCTTGTGCGTCTCGCGCTCGATCTTCAGGGGGTTGGGGGACGCGGGTTCGTCAATCCAGACGGCGCTCATTTACTTGCTCCTGAATACTTCCACGCCGACCGCATCGCAGTCGGGATACACATCGGGCTTGGCGGTCGACACTCGCGCGGCCTGCACCTTCGGATGACTCAGCACCTGCGTCAGGATGTCGTCGCACAGCGTCTCCTGCAAGTGGATATGGCCCTTGCTCAGCCGGGTGGCCACGGTGCGGCGGATGAAGTCGTAGTCGACCACCTCGTCGAGCTCGTCCGCCTTCGGCGTCGAGAGCTCGAGCGGCACGTAGAGGTCGACGTTGATGATCACGCGCTGCTCGGCGCGCTTCTCGAACTCGTGCACGCCGATGTTGATCCACACCTCGTAGTCGCGCAGGAAGACGCGACGGCACGAGAGCAGCAAGGGGTCGAGGGCAGCGGTGGTCATGAGTGGGAGGCTTTCAGCAGGTCGTCGACGACGAACATGATGTCGCGCGCGAGCGGCACCAGGTGCTGGCCGTTGTCGACGCAAAGGGTGGTGCCGGTCACGCTGGGCGTGGCGGCGAGGAAGACGCAGCTGCGGGCGACATCGGCCGGGTCGATCGGCCGGCGCATCAGGTTGCCTTGGCGAGCCCGGGCGAAGTTGGCCTCGGTCTGCGGGCCGCTGCGGTAGAGGATGCCCGGCGCCACGCCGCACACCCGCAGCGCGGGCGCCAGCGCCTGCGCCTGCAGCGACACGGCGCGCTCCAGCGCCAGCTTGGACACGGTGTAGGAAAAATAGTCGGGGTTCAGGTTGTAGACCTTCTGGTCCAGCACATGGATCGCCGAGCGGTCGATGCCGTCGCCGGCCGTTGCGCTTTGAGCGAGCAGCCGCGCCAGGGACAGCGGCGCGATCAGGTTCACGCCGAGCTGGCGCAATGCGGCGTCGCTGTCGAAGTCCAGCCCGGTGTCGGGCTCGAAGGCCGAGGCGTTGTTGACGACGCAGGCCAGGGGCCCTTGGGCCGAAGCCTGCGCGACCAGCGCGCGCCGGCCCGCTTCGCTGCCGATGTCGGCTTCGACCGCGGTCGCCGCATGGCCTTCGTCGGCGAGACGCGCGCACAATGCCTGCGCCTCCTCTCGCGAGGCACGGTACTGGCACCACACCTGCCAGCCCGCGCGCGCGAAGGCCTCGCAGACCGCGGCGCCCAGTCGCTGGCCGCCGCCGGTCACGAGCACGCCACGGCGTGGGGTCGATTCAGCCATCCTGATAAATTTCCCGTATGAACATGGAGCAAGGCGCCGAACGCGCCACCCCCCTGACCCGGATTATCGACGCGGCGCTGCAGCGCACCGGCGGCTGGCTGCCCTTTGACCGCTTCATGGCGCTGGCCTTGTACGCACCGGGACTGGGCTACTACGCCAACGCGAGCCGCAAGTTCGGCCGGATGCCGGCCTCGGGCAGCGACTTCGTGACGGCGCCCGAACTCACGCCGCTGTTCGGCCGCACCCTGGCCCGGCAGGTCGAGGAGGCGCTGGTGCGCACCGGCACGCAGGAAGTCTGGGAGTTCGGTGCCGGTTCGGGCGCGCTGGCGCTGCAGCTGCTCGACACGCTGGGCGAACGCATCGCGCGCTACCGCATCGTCGACCTGTCGGGCACGCTGCGCGAGCGCCAGCAGCAGACGCTGGCCGGGCATGCGGCCAAGGTCGAGTGGCTGGCCGAGCTGCCGCAGGAGATGCGCGGCGTGGTGGTCGGCAACGAGGTGCTCGATGCGATGCCGGTGCAACTGCTGGTGCGCAAGGCGCAGCAATGGTTCGAACGCGGCGTGGTCCGCCAGGGCGACGGCTTCGCCTGGGAGGACCGGCCCACCGAACTGCGGCCGCCGGTCGAGGTGGAGGGCGCGCACGACTACCTGACCGAGATCCATCCGCAGGCCGAGGCCTTCATCGCCACGCTGGCCGACCGGCTGCGGCAGGGCGCCGCCTTCTTCATCGACTACGGTTTCCCCGAGGCCGAGTACTACCACCCGCAGCGCCACATGGGCACCGTGATGTGCCACCGCGGGCACCTGGCCGACGCCGATCCGCTGGCCGAGGTCGGCGCCAAGGACATCACGGCCCACGTGAACTTCACCGGCGTCGCGCTGGCGGGGCAGGACGCCGGTCTCGAGGTGCTCGGCTACTGCAGCCAGGCGAGGTTCCTGCTCAACGCGGGCATCCTGCCGATGATGGAAGCGGCTTCGCTGGCCGAGCGCGCGATGGCCGCGCGGCTGATCCACGAGCACGAGATGGGCGAGCTGTTCAAGGTGATCGGCTTCGCCGTCGGCGAGCCCTGGGACGCGCTCGGCTTCGCCGAGGGCGACCGCAGCCACACGCTGTGAGGTTTTCGGTGACCGGCGGTGGGGTCTAATCTCCCCATGAGTTCCATCTTCACACCGGCCGACGACCTGCGCGTCGCCCATGCATTGGCCGATGCGGCGGCCGCGCACTCGCTGCGCCTGTTCCGCACTCCGCTCGACATCATCTCGAAGGCCGACGAAAGTCCCGTGACCCAGGCCGACCGCGCGGCCGAGACCGCGATGCGCGAGATCCTCGGCACCGAACGGCCCGCCGACGGCATCTTCGGCGAAGAGCACGGCCGCGAACGGCTCGAGGCCGAGCGCGTCTGGGTGCTGGATCCGATCGACGGCACGCGCAGCTTCATCACCGGATCGCCGCTGTGGGGCACCCTGATCGGGCTGCTGCGCGGCGGCCGGGTCGAGCTCGGCATGGTCGACATGCCGGTGCTCGGCGAGCGCTGGATCGGGCAGGCCGGCATCGGCGCGACGCGCAACGGCCAGCCGGTTCGTGCGAGCCAGTGCAGCGCGCTGGCCGACGCCCGCATCGTGACCACTTCGCCGGACATCTTCAACCCGGCCGACTGGCAGGCCTTCGACGTCTTGAGCCGCCGCTGCGCGATGCGGCGCTTCGGCGGCGACTGCTACGGCTACGCCCAGCTGGCCGGCGGCACCATCGACCTGGTGGTCGAAACCGGCCTGCAACCCTATGACTACCTCGGCCCGACCGGGCTGATCGAGGCCGCTGGCGGCATCGTCACCGACTGGCAGGGCCGGCCGCTGGGGCTCGAATCGGACGGCCGCGTGGTCGCGGCCGCCACAAGCGAACTGCACCGACAGGCGCTGGCGCTGCTCGCGGCCTAGACTGCACGCATGATCCGCTGGCTGATCGTCGTCGTCCTGGCCCTGGTGCTCATGAGCGGCCTGACGGCCTGGCTGCGGCGCTTCGGCTTCGGGCGCCTGCCCGGCGACTTCGAGTTCCGTGCCTTCGGCCGCGATTGGCAGCTGCCGATCGCGAGCACGGTGCTGCTGAGCATGATCGCGGCCCTGGTCGCACGATGGATCTGAACAGATGAGCGCAGTGCAGGGCCGCCCCAAGCAAGCTCGCGCCCCCTCGGGGGGCAGCGAGGACACGAAGTGCCGAGCGTGGGGGCCCATGAGCGCAGTGCAGGGCCGCCCCAAGCAAGCTCGCGCCCCCTCGGGGGGCAGCGAGGACACGAAGTGCCGAGCGTGGGGGCACCCATGAGAGCCTGCGTCGACATCGGCGGCACCAAGATCGCCGTGAGCCTTTCGGCCGACAGCCGCACGCCGCTGGTCGGCCGGCGCAGCGAACCGACCGCCAAGACCGGCGACAACGACTCGGTGGCGCTGCAGATCGTGCGGCTGATCGACGAGGCCTGTGCCGAGCAGAACATCGCCAGCGCCTCGATCGACCGTGTCGGCATCTCGTCGGCCGGCCCGTTCGAGATCCGCGACGGCATGGTCGAGCTGGCGTCGCCGAACATCTGCGGCGGCATCGCCGGCCCGGCGCGCGGACTGCCCAACCAGTGGATGACCGCGCTGATCGAGGCTCCGCTCAAGCGGCGCTTCGCCCATGTGCGGATCGAGAACGACGCGGTGGCCGCCCTCGAGGCCGAGCGGCGCTGGGGTGCGCTGCAGGGCGCCGACCATTGCGCCTACGTCACATGGAGCACCGGCGTCGGCGTCGGGCTGTGCGTCGACGGCCACGTGCTGCGCGGCAAGAACGGCAATGCCGGCCATGCCGGCCACAGCTTCGTGTCCGACGACGACCACCAGGCGCTGTGCGGCTGCGGCAATTTCGGCGACGTCGAGGGACTGGTGGCCGGCAATGCGATCGCACGCCGCTTCGGCGAGCCGGCGGCCGACCTGTTCGCCGCCGCCGCCCGCGGCGAAGCGAAGGCGCTGGCCACCACCGATGCGCTGTGCCGCGTGATGGGCCGGATGCTCTTCAACCTGGTTGCCACCCTCGACCTGCAGCGCATCAGTCTCGGCGGCAGCGTGTTCTGGAACAACCGCGACTTCCTGCTGCCGCGGCTGCAGGCCCAGATCGACGGCAAGCTCGCGGCCCTGACCCGGGGCGCGGTGCTGGTGGCTGCCGGCCTGGGCGACCGGGTCGGCGACTACGGGGCGATGGCGCTGCTCGACTGAGCGAGATCCGCCAGGGGAACACGGTTGGCGCCAGTCGGCTTCAGTGCAGTGCCTTGCGCACCGATGCGATCGCATCCCAAATGGCCTGCATGCGCCGCTCCACGTCGGCGTTGATGACCGTGACCAGCGAGCCAAGGGCGTAAACCGGCAGGGCTCGCGCCCTCCCGCCCGAGCCGCCAAAAAATGAGGCACGAGCCTGAAAGCAGCAGGCCATGGCGACGGGCGATGCTTGGGCTTGCATGCAGGGGCGGACTGCCGGTTTGCTGCAGCCGACCTTGGGCTTATGCTCGCGTACTACCGTGATCGGCCAGGAGCCGTCGGTCGCCGTTAGCGCCAGGAGCAGTCACTCGACGGCACGCTCAACCCGAGGTGGACGATTCAGATGCCACCCCGCGTCGCGCGTTGACTACCATGCTACGGCTGGATATTTTGGTTCATGTGGAACAGGTTGCCCGGGTCGTACTTGCGCTTGATCGACGCCAGCTTGTCGTAGTGCGGTCCGTAATTGTCCTTGACCCGGCCCTGGTCGTCCTCGGCCATGAAGTTGATGTAGCCGCCTGCTTGCGAGTGGGGCTCCAGGGCTTTGTAGTAGTCCTTCACCCACTTCGTGTTCCTGGCGTTGTCAGCGGGATCCGGCCACATCCCAGCGATCACGGTCGCGAAGCTCGCGTCGCGATGACCCCATGCGGTCGCGTCCGGCTTCACCCGGTGGCAGGCTCCGTTGATCGGGTAGATGTGCATCGTGGAGTTCATCACCGGCACCTGCGGCCCGAACCGGGCGTGGGCCTCGATCGCGCCATCCGTCAACTCGGTCGCGAATGAGGCCTTCCAGTAGTGCTGCAGGCCCGGAGGCAACAGCGCATCGAAAAGGCCGTTGATCACGTAGTACGGCATCGGCGCGACCATCTCCGCAACGACCGGCGCCGCGCCGCGTATCTTCGCCATTTCCGCGTCGGCCTTGTCCATCGGCCCGGCCCAACACGAGACGATCGCAATGAACGTCTTGCCATGGTCCTCTGCTTTGATGAAGGGCAGTGGCGGGGCAATCTGGAACGCTGGAAACAGCCCCATTTCCTCCGGCGCTTTCGCCACATAGTCGCGGTAGAACTGCAACACCTCGCGCACCTTCTCGATCGGATAGAAGAAGATGCCTGCCGTAATGTCCTTGACCGGATGCAGCTGGTACTCGAACGAGGTCACCACGCCGAAGTTCCCGCCTCCGCCGCGGATCGCCCAGAAGAGATCCTCGTTCTCCGCGGCACTCGCCACGCGGAACTGTCCGTCCGCCGTTACGAGATCCGCCGAGAGCAGGTTGTCGAGCGATAGCCCGAACCGGCGCGTGAGGTAGCCGATGCCGCCGCCAAGCGTCAGCCCGGCGATGCCGGTCGAGCCGATGATTCCACCGGTCGTCGCCAAGCCGAACGGGTACGTCGCGTGATTGAAGTCGGCCCACAGGGTCCCGCCGCCTGCCCGCGCCGTCTTACGATTCGGATCGATCCGCACGCCTTTCATCTGCGAGAGGTCGATCACGACGCCCCCATCGCACGTCCCGAAGCCGGGAACACTGTGCGACCCGCCGCGCACCGACAGATCGAGGCCGTTCTCGCGCGCATAGTCGACCCCGGCCATCACGTCGCCAACGTCGACCGCACGGATCACGACCGAGGGCCGCCGATCGATCATTCCGTTGTAGACCTTGCGCGCCCCTTCGTAGCCGTCGTCGGTGGGAGTGATCACCTGCCCGCGAGCGCGCTCCCGAACACCGTCGATCGTCGGCTTGGCCATCGTTGTCATCGCCGCACCTCCGCTTCTGTTGCAAGACTCGGGCGAACAATATGCGCCCGATGAGAAGCCCAGTCAATGACGCAGGCTCGGGCCGTCAATTGGCGCGCAATCTCTGCGAACACCCGCTGCTGCGCCGCGCAAGCCATGCACTACCCGGGCCATCCCGGTGCGCGCGACATCCCCGGCCGCCTGAAAGCAGAACGGCTGACTTGAATGTCGGCTTCGATGCGGGGCGAGCAGCCGCTACGGGCCCATTCCCGAGAATGAAGCTTGCTCAGCCAACTTCCGCAACCAGTCCGAGACAGTCATTCGCCAACCCGACATGAACGCCCAGCGCCGCCCCTCACGCCGCCATCCGCACCGCCGCGCCTTGCCCCGCCCCTGATTCGCACGCAATCTCCCCAAGCCGCCGCAGCCCGCCCTCGATCGCGTCGGTGAAGGGCCAGCCGCAATTGATGCGCAGGTAGTGGTCGAAGCGCGACGAGTTCGAGAACAGCGCGCCGGGCGCCACCAGGATCCCCTCGCGCAAGGCGCGGTCGAACACCGTCATCGATGGCAGCCGGTCGGGCAGCTCCACCCACAGCTGCAGTCCGCCCGGCGGCAGGTTCAGCCGCGTCCCCGCGGGGAAGTGCGCCGCGATGGCATCGGCCGTGCGCTCGCGCTGTTCCCGCAGGCGTTCGCGCAGGCGCCGCAGGTGCCGGTCGAAGGCGCCGGTGCCCATGTACTCGCCGGCCGTCCACTGCGACAGCTCCTCGTTGCTGCGGGTCTGCGTGTACTTGAGCATCTCGACGCGCCCATGCCACCGTCCGGCCGAGATCCACCCCAGCCGCATGCCCGGCGCCAGGATCTTGTGCAGCGAGGCGCAGTGGATCACGTTGCCCGTGCGGTCCCATGACTTGATCGCCCGCGCCGGCGTCTCGGTGTCGAGCAGTTCGCTGTAGGTGTCGTCCTCGATCAGCGCAACGCCATGCTGCTCGCAGAGCGCGACCAGGCGCTGCTTGTGCGCGTCGGGCATGACGCTGCCCAACGGGTTCTGCAGATGCGGCACCACCACCACCGCCTTGATGTTGTCGTAGGCATCGAGCGCCATCTCCAGGGCCTCGACCGACAGCCCGGTCTGCGGGCTGGTGGGAATCTCGACGGCGCGCATGCCCAGGCTCTCGAGCACTTGCAGCAGGCCGTAGAAGGTCGGCGACTCGACCGCCACCGTATCGCCGGGCTGGGCCACGGCGCGCAGCGCGAGGTTGAGCGCCTCGATGCAGCCGTTGGTGGACAGCACCTCGTCGGGCGCGAGCGTCATGCCCGCGCGCAGTCCGCGCCGCGCCGCGGCTTCGCGCAAGGGCGTGAGGCTGCGCGAGGGCGCGGCGGTCGTCAGCACGGCCGGCCGCTGGCGCAGCAGCCGCATCATGATCGTCTGCAGCGCCTGCGCCGGATAGAGCTCCGGCGCACCGCGCGCCAGCGAGAAGTCGATCCGCACCTCGCCCTGGCGCCTGCGGGCGACGAATTCCGAGACCTTCGCATGGATGCCGACGTACTGCGCCGGGTCGGGCGCCACATTGGCGGCGGGCTCTTCCATGGTCGCGATCGCGAGCCGGCGCGGCCGCCGCACGAAGTAGCCCGAACGGTCGCGGGCCTCGACCCAGCCTTCGCCTTCCATCGTGCGGCACAGCTGAAGCGCGGTCGACAGGCTGATCCCGTGCAGCCGCATCAGGCTGCGCAGCGAGGGCAGCTTGTCGCCCGGCTTGAGCGAACCGGCGCCGATCGCGTCCAGGTAGTGCGTGGCCAGCTGGCGGTAGAGCGGTGGCGATTCCATGCGGTCGATGCTCGCCCAGGCGGGGCCGGGAAAACAGATGCAGATTGTTCGGAAAGAACCATAACAGATGGCCTTCCAAGACGTCTGTTGCGGCAGCCAAAGGCTTTTGCTGTGCCTGTTTTTTCGGCAGGGCGCTGCCTACGATGAAGCCGTTGCCAACTCTTCGACAGGGCCCCCGCGATGACCACCGAGCTTCCCGAAACCACCCGCCTGCTGCCCGGCCAGACGCTGCGCATGGCCGTCGATGCCGGCTTCACGCTGCTCGTCACGCAAGGTTGCGTCAACGTGACCGCGCCGCCCAGCTGGTTCGGCGAAACCATGTTCAGCGTCAGGACGCCGCTGGACGATGGCGAGGCCTTCGTTTCGGAGCGGGGCGGCTGGATCGAGGTGACGGCGCTGTCGCCTGCTCGCGTGAGCGCCATCCCGGTGTCCTCGGCCGCGGCGCCCATGCCCGTTTCGCGCGTGGTTCGTCTCGTGCAGCGCCTGATCGGCGGCACGGCCTGACCTGGTCAGGCCGCGCGCTGGCGGACGCGCTCAGCAGAGCGAATCGGTCAGCGCACTGATCTGTTCGGCACAGGCGCGCAGCGAAGGCACGACACGGCCCTCGATGTGCGCCAGGCTCCATGGTTCGCCGATCGAACTCACGTTGAGCCCGACGGTCGATTCGCCGCTGCGTGACGGCAACGCGATCGCGACGCCGAACAGCCCCGCGACGAGCTCGCTGTTCGTGAAGCTCCAGCCACGTTGCCTTACTTGCGCGAGTTCGACATGCAGCGCTTTGCGCTCGGTCACGGTGTAGGGCGAGAGCCTGGCCATCGACCCCGAGGGCAGATGCTCGGCCAGTCGGTCCTGGGGCAACTGCGCGAGCAGCGCGCGGCCCAGCGAATGGGCGTAGGCCGGCAGCCGGTCGCCTGCCCGCAGATCGAGCTTGATCGGCCGGTCGGCCTCCACGCGCTCCACGAAGAGCACGTCCGTGCCTGACAGGATGCCGATGGCGGCACCCGCGTCCAGCTCCCTGGACAGCGCCAGCAGGTAGGGGCGCGACGCGGCTGGCAGCCCGAGCGAGCGGAAATACCGATAGCCCAGCTCCAGTGACTTCGGCGCCAGTTCGAAGAGGCGGTCGTGCTGGACCAGGTAGCCGAGTTCGGTCAGCGTGATCAGGATCCGGCGCGAGGCCGCGCGCGTGACGCCGATGAGTTCCGCGGCGGACTGGATGCTCACCGTGCGCGTGCGCTCGTCGAAGACCTCGAGCAGCCGAAGCCCGTTGGCCAGGGCGTCGAGGAACTCCCGCTTCTCGTCGCCAGCGCTTTCCTGGCTGTCCTTCTTTTGCATCTGCACTCCATGAATTGAAACCTGCGCGAGCCGCTCGCGACACGCGTTGACAGCGTATCCGAGCGCCGCTAAAGTAAGTAGCGAACATTTGTTCGCAAATTGAGGAGTTTACCCATGCAGGTTCTGCCGCTGTCCGAGGGCTTCGGTGCCGAGGTGCGAGGCATCGATTTGTCGCGCGACTTTTCCGAGGAGGAGTTCGATGCGATCCACCGTGTGTTCGTGGACAACAAGCTGGTTTGTTTCCGCGACCAGACGCTCTCGGCGCCGGCGCAGATCGCCTTCAGCAAGCGCTTCGGGCCGCTCGAGGTGCACCTGCTGTCGCAGTACAACCACCCGGATCACCCGGAAATCTTCAGGCTCTCCAATCGTGTCGTGGACGGGCAGCCGATGGGCATCGCGGACGGCGGTTCCTACTGGCATTCGGATTTCGCCTTCCAGGAGCAGCCCGCGAAGGCGACGATCCTGAACGCGCTCGAGATTCCGCCCGAGGGCGGGGACACGCTCTTCGTCGACATGGCCGCGGCCTACGACGCCTTGCCCGACGCGTGGAAGCAAAGGCTCGACGGGCTGCACGCGGTGCACCGCTATCGTCGCAAGGCGTCGACCGATGGCCAGTCGACCCAGGTCGAACTCACCGAGGCCCAGAAGCAGCAGACGCCGGACGTGGCGCATCCGCTGGCGCGCACGATCCCGGACACGGGCAGGAAGGCCGTCTTCGCCCATCGTGGAATGACGGCGGAGGTGGTCGGCGTGTCGCGCGAAGAGAGCGACGAGATCCTCGAATTCCTGTTCCGCCACACGCTGCAGCCGCAGTTCCGCTACGACTTCCGCTGGAGTCCGGGTGACGTCGTGATGTGGGACAACCGCTCCACCATGCACAGTGCGACCACGCGCGATCTGCCCGCCGGACAGTTCCGCACGCTCTACCGCACCACGGTGCGCGGCGAGCGCCCGGTCTGAGCATGGTGCAGGCCACACAGGTCGGGACCTGCGATGTCGACGGCATGCCGCTGTCCGACGGACGGATCGTCCGCGTCCGCCTGGCCTATACCAGCCAGGGGCCCGCAGAGGCGCCGACCTACCTGCTTCTCCATGGCTACACCGGCAGTCACTTCGCGCTCGCCCCGCATCCGGCGGCCGCCGACAGCGCCTGGGCCTGTGCCTGGGTCGGTCCGGGGAAGGCGCTCGACACCCGGCACTGCCGGGTGTTGACGGTGAATCTTCCCGGC
The DNA here is from genome assembly GCF_052114385.1 of Variovorax sp. M-6. Taxonomy (NCBI): domain Bacteria; kingdom Pseudomonadati; phylum Pseudomonadota; class Betaproteobacteria; order Burkholderiales; family Comamonadaceae; genus Variovorax; species Variovorax sp. M-6. The sequence goes on from NZ_JBFREQ010000016.1 coordinate 76,056, forward strand.
TCCTCGTACGGGTCGAACTGGGAGGGTGCCGACCATGCGTACGCCCCCATCGCCGGCATGGCGTGGGCGATCGACGCCTGGCTCGGCGGGCTCGGCGTCGTGCGCCTGCATGGCGCCATCGGTTATTCGTTCGGCGGCTACGTTGCGCTGGGTCTCAAGTCCTGGCATCCATCGCGGGTGGCTCGCGCGTTGGTGATCTGCAGCGCATCGCGCGGGCGTGGATCGCTGGACGAACTCGACGCGCTGCGCCGCCTGGACACGCCGGAAAAGCGCTTTGCCCATCGAATGGAGACGCTTCGGACGGCCGGCCTGGCGCAGTGGACGCAGAATCATGGAGAACAAGCCCTGGACCGCGAGCGCAGCGCGGTTCGCCGCTGGGCCGCCGAATTCAGCGCTGCGTCGCTGTGGCGCCTGCGGGCCGCCGCGGCCACCTTCGAACTGCCTCGCTGGCCAGCGGCCACCACAGCCCTGTATGCCTCCTCCGACCTGCTGTTTCCTCCGCGTGCGGAGGGGGCGGAAGAGGTGCACACGGTGCAGACGCGCTATGGCCATCAAGCGCTCCTGCTCGACCCCGACGCCTGGATCGAGCCGATCGGCCGATGGGCGCGCGCAGAGCCGCCAGGACCGGCCTCGACATCAACGACCGAGACAACACCACAGGACCTTGCATGAAACGCAATCACTTCATTCACTCGCTGGCCGCCTTGCTGCTGTCTGCGGCCGCCTGCGCGCCGGCCTTCGGCGAAGCCGCCAGATGGCCCACGAAGCCGGTGCGCCTGATCGTGGCCTACCCGCCGGGCGGCGCCACCGACACGCAGGCGCGCGTGGTCGGGCAGAAGCTGTCCGAGCGCTGGGGCCAGCCGGTGATCGTGGAAAACAGGCCCGGGGGCAATACGGTGATCGCCACCGATGCCGTCGCCAAGGCGCCGCCCGACGGCCACACGCTGCTGCTCACCGCGATGCCCTTTGCGCTGAACCCCTTTCTTCTCGACAAGCTGCCCTACGACTCCGCCAGGGACCTGGCGCCAGTGACTGTGCTGACGACGATTCCCAACGTGCTCGTCGCGCATCCCGACCTGGGCGCGAAAAACGTGTCGGCGCTGGTGCGCAAGGCCAAGGCCGCCCCGGGCTCGATCTCGTTCGCATCGACCGGGCTCGCGACCTCCACCCACCTGTCCGGCGAACTGTTCGCGAGCATGGCGGGCATCGAGCTGGTCCATGTGCCGTACAAGGGAAGCGCGCCGGCGCATCAGGATCTGCTCGCGGGTCGCGTGCCGATCATGTTCGACAACGGTGTGCTGCAGCACATCAAGGCCGGCAAGGTCGTTGCGCTGGGCGTCACCTCGGCCAAGCGCGTGCCCTGGCTTCCCGACGTTCCCACGATCGCGGAACAGGGCTTGCCCGGCTATGAGGCGGTCGCCTGGTACGGCATCTTCGCGACCGGCGGCACGCCGCAGGACACGGTCGACCGCATCGCCGCCGACATCACCTGGGCCGTGCGTTCGCCGGAACTCGCACCGAAGCTCGAGGCCATCGGTGCCAGTGCGGGCGGCGGCACGCCGGACCAGTTCCGCCGCTATCTGGCGGACGAAACGCAGCGCTGGGGCAAGCTGATCAAGGAGCGCGGCATCAAGGTCGAGTGAGGCCAGCGCGGCGGCACCGCTAGCGCTCGCTTGCCGCTTCGCGCAGCGCCATCAGAAAGCCCTGCCGCCACCAGTGCACGTCCTGTTCGCGGATGCGCGCCAGCAGCTTCTGGTGGCGCTCGCGCCGCTCCTCCAGCGGCATCTGCAGCGCCTGCTGCACGGTCTCGGCCGTGCCGTGGGTGTCGTAGGGATTCACCAGCAGCGCCTCCTTGAGCTGCTCGGCCGCGCCGGCGAAGCGCGACAGCACCAGCACGCCGGGGTCGGCCGGGTCCTGCGCCGCGATGTATTCCTTGGCCACCAGGTTCATGCCGTCGCGCAGCGGCGTGACCAGGCCGACCGCGGCGGCACGGCACAGGCCGGGCACGCGCTTGCGGGCGACCATGCGGTGGATGTAGCGCACCGGCATCCAGTCGAGCTCGCCGTAGTCGCCGTTGATGGCGCCGCACAGCGACTCCAGTTCGCGCCGGATGTCGCCGTAGGCGTCGACGGTCTCGCGCGTCGGCGAAGCGATCTGGATCAGGGTCGCGCTGCGGCGGTTCTCGGGATAGTTGGCCAGCAGCTCGCGGAACGAGCGCACACGCTGCGGGATGCCCTTGGAGTAGTCGAGACGGTCGATGCCCAGCAGCAGGCGCCGGCTCGAATACTCGCGCTTCATGGTCTCGTACATGTCGCGCGATTCCTTGGCGTGCGTGAGCGCCGCGAACTCGTCGACGTCGATGCCGATCGGGAAGGCGTTGCAGCGCACCTTCTGGCCGTAGGCGCGGTACATGTGGTTGTCCAGGATCTCGCCGTGGGCCTCGTTCTTCACGTAGTGCTCGAAATGCTGCACGTCCTGCTCGGCCTGGAAGCCGATCAGGTCGTAGGCGAACAGCGAGCGCATCAGCCACTCGTGCTGCGGGACCGCCGCGATGATGATCTGCGGCGGCAGCGGGATGTGCAGGAAGAAGCCGATGCGCTGCCGGCAGCCCATCGCACGCAGCTCGGCCGCCAGCGGGATCAGGTGGTAGTCGTGCACCCAGATGATGTCGTCTTCCCTCAGCAGCGGCAGCAGCTTGCGCGCGAACAGCTGGTTCACGCGCCGGTAGCCGCCGATGAAGCCGGCGTCGAAGTGCGCCAGGTCGAGCCGGTTGTGGAACACCGGCCACAGCACGTCGTTGCTGTAGCCCTGGTAGTAGCTGTCGTGGTCCTCGCGGCTCAGGTCGATGGTGGCGAGGGTGACCTTGCCGGCCTGCTGCCGGTGCAGTTCGCCTTCGCCGGTCGGGCCTTCCTCGACGATGGCGCCGCTCCAGCCGAACCACAGGCCGCCGCTTTGCTGCAGGCTCTCGCCGAGCGCCACGGCGAGCCCGCCGGCGGCTGGCTTGCGCGGGTCGGCGACCCGGTTGGAGACCACGACGAGTCGACTCATATGCACGAATCCCAAGGCGCCGACAGCCGCACCGCCGCGTTGATGATCCCCACCATCGAATAGGTCTGCGGGAAGTTGCCCCACATCTCGCCGGTGACCGGGTGCGTGTCCTCGGACAGCAGGCCGAGCGGGTTGCGCGCCGCCAGCATGGTTTCGAAGATCTGGCGCGCTTCGGCCTTGCGGCCGATCTTGGCCAGCGCGTCGATGCGCCAGAAGGTGCAGATGTTGAAGGCGGTCTCGGGCTTGCCGAAGTCGTCGGCGGCCTCGTAGCGGCGCATGTAGGGGCCGTCGCAGAGGGATTTCTCCATCGCCTCGACCGTCGAGATGAAGCGCGGGTCGCGCGCATCGATCAGGCCGACTTCGACCATCAGCAGCACGCTGGCATCGAGCTCATGGCCGCCGAAGCTCTCGGCGAAGGCCTGGCGCTCTTCGCACCACGACTTGTCGAGGATCTCCTCGCGCATCCGGGACGAGTGCCCGTGCCAGTAGGCCGCCCGGTCCACAAGGCCGAGCGAGCGTGCGATCTTGGCGAGCCGGTCGCAGGCGGCCCAGCTCATCAGCGCCGAGCTGGTGTGGATGCGCGCGCGCGTGCGCAGCTCCCACATGCCGGCATCGGGCGTGCCGTAGACCCGGATCGCCTGCTCGCCGACCGCCTCCAGGTGCGGGAACTCGGCGACGCCGGCACGGCTCAGCAGCCGGTGGTCGTGGAAGGCCTGCGCCGCGCCGAGCACGATGTTGCCGTAGACGTCGTGCTGGAAATGCTCCTGCGCCTGGTTGCCGACCCGCACCGGTCCCATGCCCCGGTAGCCACCCAGCCCTTCGACGAAGGACTCGGGCAGCTCGCGCTCCAGGCCGATGCCGTAGAGCGGCTGGATGTGCTCGCCGTGCGAGCCGATCACCACGTTCGACAGCCAGCGCAGGTAGTCCTCCATGGTGCCGACCTCCGACAGGCTGTTGAGCGCGCGCACCACGAAGAAGGCGTCGCGCAGCCAGCAGTAGCGGTAGTCCCAGTTGCGCTGGCTGCCCGGCGCCTCGGGAATGCTGGTGGTCATGGCAGCGACGATCGCGCCGGTGTCCTCGTAGAGCGAGAGCTTGAGCGTGATCGCGGCCCGGATCACCGCCTCCTGGTACTCGAACGGGATCGCGAGGCGCTTGCTCCAGGTGCGCCAGTAGGCGATGGTTTCCTGCTCGAAGTGGCGCGCGGTGTCGGCGATGCCGTCGGTCAGCGTCTCGTCGGCGCCGAGCACGAAGTTGTGCTCGCGCGAGAGCACGAAGGGCTGGCGCGAGAGGATGTGCGAGACCGAGACGTCGGTGGTCAGCCTGAGCGTGAAATCGGGGCCGACAAAGCGGATGTGGTTGCTGCCGCGCGTGATGGTGGGGGCCTGCGCGCCCCATTGGAAGCGCGGCGCCAGCGACACGCGGATGCGCGGCGTGCCGTTGATCGGCTTCACCCGGCGCACCATCGTGAGCGGCCTGAAATAGCGCGAACGGCTGTGGAAGCGCGGCGCCAGGTCGGTGATCTCGATGCCCTGGCCGCTGCTGTCGAACAGCTGGGTCCGCAGCACCGCGGTGTTCGACTCGTACCACTGCCTCGACGAGGCGAAGTCCTCGATCTCGATGGCCCAGGCGCTGGCGTCCTCGCCCGGGTGCAGCAGCGCGTTGAACACCGGGTCGCCGTCGAAGCGCGGCAGGCAGCACCAGACCACGCGGCCGCGGGCATCGACCAGCGCGCTGTAGGCGCAGTTGCCGATCACGCCGACGTCGAGCGAGGCGGCGGCGGGCGGGCCGAAGCCCGTGCGGGTGGCCGGATCGGCGAGGTCTTCGATGGCGGCGATCTCTGCGGCGGGTGTCTTCATTCAGGCTTCCTAGGGCTGTCGTTGTGGCCGGGTGACGCGAGCAGGTCCCGCGCCGCCACCAGCCATTCGAACACCGCGCGCGGCGAGTCGAGGCGGCACAGCGCCCGGCTGGGACCGGAGCCGACCTTGATCGCGACGCCGCCGCGCGGCTGCACGATGGCGAAGCCGCTCTCGTCGGTGGTGTCGTCGCCCGCGAACACCGGCATCCGGCCGGCGAACGGCGCTTCGTGCATGAAGGCGTCGATCGCGACGCCCTTGTTGATGCCCGCGGGCTTGACCTCGAACACGAACTTGCCGTGCATCAGTTCGAACTGCGGCTGGTCGCCGATCACGCGAGCCATGGCGTCGCGGCAGACGGCTTCGAGCTGGGGCGCGAGCCGGTAGTGCAGGGCGATCGCGGCGTGCTTGCGCTCGACCAGCAGGCCCTCGTGCACGCGCGCGAGTTCGTTGGCGGCATCCAGCACGAGCGTGAGATCGAGCGCGCGCTGCTCCTGCATCCGGCCATCGGCATCGCGGCGCTGCACGCCATGCTCGCCCGCGGCCGGCAGCCTCAGGGGCGCGAGGAAGCGGTCGATGACGTCGATCTGGCGGCCGGAGACGACGGCCAGCGCGCCGCCCAGCAGGTCATGGAGGTCGCCGAGCAGCGCGACCAGGGCCGGCGGAACATGAATCGCCTCCGGCGTCTCGGCGATGTCCACCAGCGTGCCGTCGAAGTCGAGAAAGAGGGCCGCGTCGGCGGTGAGTCTGGGGGGCTTCTGCATGGAGGGAAAACCATAGCAGACTCGCGCCGCCCGGCGCGTCGGCCAATGTCGCTATTCGAAACTCAGGGCGCGGGCAGAAGGGCAGCCGACACCGCCGCGACCCGCGCGCGGGCGATCGCCTCTCCGATCTTCGGACCGGATGCGCCGGCCCCCTGCGCGGCGCGCGCGATCGGCTCGGTCGCCACCGAACGCGCCGCGGTCAAGGCCGCCAGCAGTCGCGGTCGCTGCGGATACGGCGCCTGCTCCAGGCCGAGCCGTCCGCGCGCATCGCATTCGCAGGCCAGCAGCACCTCGGCGAAGCGCTCGGGTTTCCTGAAGGCGTCGCAGCGCTCCAGCAGGCGGACGATCGCGGCGGCGTCGAGATCGCCGCTGCGGTGGATGTTGCCGTGCTCGCGCGCCACCACGTCAGCCAGTTCCCGGACCTCGACCGGCACCCGCCAGCGGTCGCAGACCGCGCGCAGCAGGCGGGCGCTGCGCTGCTCGTGACCGATGTGGCGCGGCAGTACGTCGGCGGGCGTGGTGCCCTTGCCGAGGTCGTGCACCAGGCAGGCGAAGCGAACGCCCAGCGGCGCCGAGAGGCGCGCCGCCATGTCGAGCACCATCATCAGGTGCACGCCGGTGTCGACTTCGGGGTGGTGGGCCTCGGGCTGCGGCACGCCCCAGAGGCGGTCGACCTCGGGCAGCAGCACCGCCAGCGCGCCGCATCGGCGCAGCAGCTCGAACATCCGCGAAGGCCGGGTCTCCATCAGGCCGCGTGCGAGTTCCTGCCAGACGCGCTCGGGCACCAGGGCGTCGACCTCGCCGGCCTCGACCATCTCGCGCATCAGCGCCAGGGTGTCCGGCGCGACCTGGAAATCGCTGAAGCGGGCCGCGAAGCGCGCGACCCGGAGGATGCGCACCGGGTCCTCGCGGAAGGCGTCGGTCACATGGCGCAGCAGCTTGTGCTGCAGGTCGCGCTGGCCGTGGAAGGGGTCGACCAGGTCGGCCGGGTCCAGGTCCAGCCGGTCGGCGGCGGCGATGCGCTCGGCCGGCAGCGCGATCGCGTTGATGGTCAGGTCGCGCCGCGCCAGGTCTTCCTCGAGCGTGACGTCGGGTGCCGCGTGGACGACGAAGCCGCGGTAGCCCGGGGCACTCTTGCGTTCGGTGCGCGCCAGGGCGTATTCCTCGCGCGTCTCGGGATGCAGGAAGACCGGAAAGTCGCGTCCCACCGGCAGGAAGCCGAGCGCGGCCATCTTTTCGGGCGTCGCGCCGACCACGACCCAGTCGTGGTCGCTGCCGTCGCGGCCGAGCAGCGCATCGCGGATCGCGCCGCCGACGAGATAGGTTTGCATGCGGCGAGTCTAGACCCGGGCGGGCCGGCCCGAGCCGGCGCCGGTGCTCAGCGATGCTGGCGGTATGGCTCGTCGAAAGGCACGAAGGTTTTCTCCGCCAGCGCGTCGTCGATCCATGCCTTCACGCCGGGCAGCGCCTGCACGCGCTCGATGTAGGCGCGGATGGCCGCGGGCACCGGGAGCGCGTAGGTATTGATGCGCGTGCCGACCGGTGCGAAGTAGGCATCGGCGATCGTGAACTCGCCGAACAGCATCGGCCCGCCATGTTGCGCGAGCAGGTCGCCCCACATCTGCACGATGCGCTCGAGGTCGCTCTTGACCTCCGGCTCGTCGCGCAGCAGCCGGGCGCCGACCTCGGGCAGCGAGGCCTCGATGTTCATGACGCAATGTCCGCGCAGGCCGCCGAAGCCCGAATGCATCTCGGCGCAGATGCTGCGGGCGCGGGCGCGGTCGGCCACCCCCTGCGGCCACAGCTTCTTCTCGGGAAAGGTCTCGGCCAGGTATTCGGCGATCGCCAGGGTATCCCACACCACGAGATCGCCGTCCGTCAGCACCGGCACCTTGGCGACCGGGTTGAGCGCGCCGATGGCGTTCTTGAACTGCGAGCCCGTATCGAAGGAATCGAAGCGCACCATGACTTCCTCGAAGGGGATGCCGGCCTGCTTCATCAGCACCCAGGGCCGCATCGACCAGGACGAGTAGTTCTTGTTGCCGATGTAGAGCTGGGTCATGGCAGTCCTTCGAAATGATGCAAAGCCTTGGATGCTAGCGGCGCTGCGCGATGCGATTGATGCCATCGCCGCGCGGTATTGATGCTCAGCCGGGCCGGGTGTCCGGGGCGCGTGGCGCAGCCAGGTCCACCGTCCGCGGCAGCACGGGGGCGCTGCCATGCCAGCGGCGCACGGCGCGCTGGAAGAACATGCTGTTGGGGATCTTCAGCGTGGTGCCCTCCTGCGCGCTGCCGCTTTCCTCGAGCGTGGTGAAGACCAGGTTGATGTCCAGCACGCGGCCCTTGAGGCCCGGCTTCTCGCCGTTTTCCAGCACCTCGATCGTGTCGCCGGGCCAGAACATGCGGGTGGTGAAGATCAACAGCGCGCAGAAGATGTTCGACAACACGCTCCAGGCGGCGAAGAAGGCCACCGCGCCGACGGCGGCAAAGCTCGTGAAGGCGGTCCACAGCACGGTGCCCGAGACGCCCAGCCGCTCCAGGCCCCACAACAGGGCGCCGCCATAGATCAGGAAGGCGGCCGTGCGGCGCGTGACCAGGGCCACGTTGCCGGGCAGGGCATAGCCTGTCGTCACGCGCAGGATCAGCCGGCGCGCGAAGCGGTACAGCAGCCAGGCGGCCAGCGCGATCAGCGCCACCTGCGCCATCGGGATGAGGATTTCCAGCCACTCGATGGCCCAGCCGGGTAGCTGGGTGCGCAGGCTCTGCAGGGTTCGGTTCACTCCCGTCCTCAGGGCAGGTCTTTGTTCGGCTCGGGTTCGCTGGCGTTGCGCGGACCGACGGTGCCCAGCCGCGCCTTGAGCGACTGCGGCTGGCCGCTGATCAGGGCCGCGTAGTTGGTGGTGTTCGCGAGCACCTTCTTGACGTAGTCGCGGGTCTCGGTGAAGGGGACGTTCTCGGCCCAGATGGCCGCCTCCATCAGCGGCCCGTTGCGCCAGTTGCGCGGCCGGCCCGGCCCGGCGTTGTAGGCTGCCGCGGCCAGCGCCATCGAGCCGTCGAAATCGTCGAGCGCGAGCTTGAGATAGTTGGTGCCGATGGTGATGTTGGTCTCGCGGTCGTTGATCTGGCCCGCCGTGAAGTCGCCCATGCCGATCTTCTTCGCGGTCCAGCGCGCGGTGGCGGGCATCACCTGCATCAGGCCCGAGGCGCCGACGCCGGAGCGCGCGTCCATGATGAAGCGGCTTTCCTGCCGGATCAGCCCGTAGACGTAGGCCGGGTCGAGCCCGATCTCGCGGCTCTTGCGCAACACCGTGTCGTGGAACGGCATCGGGAAGCGCTGATCGATGTCGATCACGCCCTTGGTGCGCTCGCTGGTGTTGATGCAGCGGTCCCAGACCTCGCGCTGGCAGGCCAGGTCGGCGGCGGCCAGCAGTTCGCGGTCGCCCATCCCGCCCTTGTCGTGCAGGTTGGTGGCGTAGTTCCACTCGCGCGTGCCTTCGGGGCGCAGCCCGATCCCGATCGCGTAGAGCGCTCGGCTGAGCGAGGCGTTGCCGCGCGCCGCGTTCTTCTCCTCGGCCGTGAGCGGCTCCGGCCTGGTCGGCACGGCGGCGCGCTGGCCCAGTTCCTCGAGCGCCAGCAGTTCGTAGAAGCCGCGGGTCCCGGCGATGGTCTCGAACAGGGTGCGGGCCTGGGCGCGGCGCTCCTCGCCGCCGGCGGCGAGCAGGGCACGGGCCTTCCAGTAGACCCAGGTCGGGTCCTGCTGCTGGACCTCGCTCATGGCATTGATCGCGGCCTGCACATCCTTCCAGTTGCCGCTGCGCAGCGCCGCGCGCGCCTTCCAGGCGAGCATGTCGTCGCTCAGGTCGCCCAGCCGGGTGACATTGGCGAAGTAGCTGTTGGCCAGCGGCGAGAGCTTGGTCGCGAACTGGCGCCCGATCGCGCCCCAGAGCCAGTTGCGCTCCTCGGTCGACAGCGTGGTGTCCCATTTGCCCTCGAGCTGGGCGGCGGCCACGGCCGGGTCGGCGACCGTCATCTTGATCAGGGCCAGCACCACCAGCTCGCGGCGCGACTTGGCGACCGCGGTGGCGCGACCGGCCAGGAACCTGGCCGGGCTGGCGTTCATTTCGTCGAACAGCCCGACGGCATCCGGCGCGACCAGGATCACCGCGGCGCGGGCCGCCTGCGGACGGTTGGCCTCGATCGCCAGCCGGGCCTTTTTCCAGGCGTCGTTGGGCGACATCAGGCGGGCGCCGATCATCCGGTCGGCCGCGGTCAGGCAGCCGTCGTCGAGATCGCGCTGGGCGAACCAGTTGCGCCGCACCTCGTCGGCCTGGGCCTGGGTGACGCTGCCCGAGCGCAGCGTCTCGACCAGGATCGCGTAGCAGCGCACCTGGGCGTCGTCGTTCATCCGGAAGGCCGGGTGCAGCGCGCTGAAGCTGTCCCAGTCGCGGCGCTGGCCGGCCAGCAGCAGCCAGTCGTTGCGCATCCGGTCTTCCTGGTAGGTGCCGGGATAGCGGGCCAGGAAGTCCTGCACTTCCTGTGCGCTCGCTTCTCCGAGCCGCGACTTGAGTTCCCAGTAGGCGGCCCAGGGTTCGAGCGCATGGCCGCGCGCCTGCGGCAGCAGGGCGGCCAGGCGGGCCTTGTCGCCGCGCTGCGCGGCCTGTTTCATCTGCAGCAGGACGTCGTCGTTGCCGCTTTGGGCGCGGGCCGGCTGCAGCATCGACGCGGCGGCCAGGAGCAGCGACAAGGCCAGGGTGGAAAAAGAGGCGGCGGCCGGGCGCCGTGTGGATGCCAAAATGCTTGCGAACTGCATCGGGGGATTATGGACAAGTCAAAGGGTGCCGACACCTCGGCAACTGCCACATTTCTCAAGGGCCAACTGCGAGCGGCGCTGATCGAACAGCGCCTCGCCATGCCCGACCGCCTCGCGCGCGCTGACCTGCTGCAGCGCGTGATGCGGATCTGGCTGGTGGGGCGGCCGGACGCCGTGATCGGCGCCTACTGGCCGATCAAGGGCGAATTCGACCCGCTGCCGGCCCTGCACCGCTGGAAAGAGGACGGCGAACTGCTCGACGAGCCGCAGCGCCGGCGCATCGGCCTGCCGGTGGTCGACCGGGTCCACAAGACGCTGACCTTCCACGCCTGGTATCCGGGCTGCCCGATGGAGAACGATGCCTTCGACATCCCGAAACCCAAGGACACCGAACTGATCGTCCCGACGCTGCTGTTCGTGCCCTGCCTGGGCTACAGCGCCGGCGGCTACCGGCTGGGCTACGGCGGCGGGTTCTACGACCGCACGCTGGCGGCGCTGGAGCCGCGGCCGTTCACGGTCGGGCTGGGCTTCGCGAATGGCTTCATCGACGATTTCGAGCCGGAGGCGCATGACCTCCCGCTGGACGCCATCCTGAACGACAACGGCGTCGTCTGGCCAATCGGCTGAGCTCGCCGTTCAATCCAGCTGGTCGATGGTGTCGGGGTCCGGCACTTCGCCGATCGTCTCGCGCGTCGTCGCGGCCTGGCCTTGCAGCCATTCGCAGAAGGCCTGGATCTCGGGCCGCGGCGCGCTGCGCGGGCCGGTGATGAGCCAGTAGGCCATCGGGGAATCCATCCGGTGCTGCGGCAGCACCTCCACCAGGTCGCCGTTGGCCAGGCTTTCGGCGATCAGCGAGCTGCGCGCCAGCACCACGCCCTGCCCGGTCAGCGCGGCCTGCACCATCTGGTAGGCGTAGTTGAAGTAGAGCCAGCGCCGCGGCTGCGCGCGCGGCATATCGTTGACCTCGAACCAGCGGCGCCAGGTCAGCCACTCGAGGTGCGTGCGGTGGGCGTCGCCGGCCTCGATCAGCGTGAAGCGCGTGATGTCCGCCGGCACCTTGATCGCCGGGTTGCTCTTGATCAGCCAGGGGCTCGCCACCGGCGTGATGGTCTCGCCGAAGAGGCGCAGCGCCCCGGCCGGCATGTTCTCGCGCGGACCGTAGCGCAAGGCGATGTCGACGTCGGCGATGTCCATGTCGAGCGCCACGTCGCTGGCATCGATGCGGATGTCGATTTCCGGGTTGTCGCGCTGGAAGGCCTCGAGCCGCGGGATCAGCCACATCGAGGCGAAGGAGGCGAAGGTGGTGAGCGAGACGCTCTTGCGCCCCGCGTTCTGCCGGATCTGGCGCACCGCGCCGTCGATCCGCGGCAGCGACTGCTGGACCGCCAGCAGCAACTGGGCGCCGGCGCCCGTGAGTTCGACCGCCCGCGTGTGGCGCAGGAACAGGCCGACGCCGACCTCTTCCTCGAGCGACTGGATCTGCCGGCTCACGGCCGACTGGGTCAGCGCCATTTCCTCGGCGGCGGCGCGAAAGTTCAGGTGCCGGGCGACGGCCTCGAAGGCGCGCAGATGACCGGCCGAGATCGGCCTTGAACGCAGGTGGGTCTGGGAGTGCAGCATGGCGAGGGACTTCGGCCAGAAGTTGGATTGATGCGAAACCGGAATCAGTAGGCTACCGCGTTTTCATTGGACCGCCAACGAGGGAGCGCCGATCATTCATTCCCGAAGCGCGCCATTGCGTGCTGCAAATCCTCAGGAGTCCATCATGTCCGCTGTCTGCACCTCTACGTCGCTTCCGTCCGTTGCGCTGGCCCGTCCGGCGGCCGTGCCGCCGGCCGTGCGCCGCGGTGCATGGCAGCTCGATGCCGGTCATGCGATGAGCCTCAGGGCCGCCAGTGCGAGCGTGCTGCGCATCCGCCAGGGGCGGGTCTGGGTCACCCGCGACGCCACCGCGCACTCAGCCAGCGAAGACCTCGTGCTGGCCCCGGGCGAGTCCCTGGCGATCGCGGCCGGGGAACGCATCGTGATGGAGCCGTGGGACAGCCACGGCGCGACCTACAGCTGGGACGCCGCGGTGGCCTGAGCTGTGGAAGGCCAGGCCCCCCGGGTCCTGGCCTGAAATGTCGAAGCGCTGGCAGCGTGGGTGCGCCGCCTCGGCGCCCAGTCGTCGCGCAACGGCGCCCGGGTGGTCGAAGCCGGTGGCCATCTCCGGTGAATGCGGCCTCGGGCCGCGACTCAAATACTGCCGTTGTGAGCACGAACGCACGCTGCGCAGGGTGAAGTCGGCGTCCGCGTTTCCGATATCGCGTATCTTCGGACCTCCGCGCGATTTCCGCCCCCACCGTCCCACCCATGAATTTGCTATCCCGGCTGCGCCAGATCGTCATGGTGAGCGGCGTCGAGTTTCTGGGCGTCGCGGTCGGTGGCATCGCAGGGTTGCTGATCGTCAACGTGCTGCCGAAGGACCAGTACGCGGTCTACACCTTCCTGATCACCTGCATGCAGCTGATCCTGGGGCTGACCGACCTGGGGCTGAGCAAATGCTCGCTGCCGATCGTCGGCCAGCGAAACAAGGAGGTGCCCTGGGTGGTGGGCGTCTGCCGTCAGATCTTCAGCCGCCGCACGCTGATCCTGGGCGCCAGCTTCGTCTTCGTGGTGCCCTATGCCGTCTATACCTTCCTGCAGCACGGATGGAGCGAATGGGCCTACGTGCTGGCCGGCGCGCTGGTCGTCGCCTCGATCCTGGTCACGCTGTGGGGCCACTATGCCGGCGCGGTGCTGCTGATTCTCGGGTACGTGAACGCGCTCACTCGCATCGGAGCCTGCGTGACCGTCGCGCGCTTCGCGCTCGTGTCGGCGGTCCTGCTGCTGCCCATGACGCCCTATTCGATCGCGATCCTGATGGTGGCGACCGTGAGTTCCGAAATTCTTGCCCTGATGCTCTTGCGCAGGGAGTTCAAAGCCAAGAACATCGAGGAATCGCGCCTGAGTCCGCAGGACGAGAAGCGCGTCGACAGCCAGATCCTGAAGATCGTGATCCCCCTGATTCCGTCGGCGGTGTTTTTTCAGGTTCAGGGCGTCGTCACCATCTTCCTCGCCTCCCTGTTCGGCACGGCGAACATGGTGGCCGACATCGGCGCTTTCGGCAGGCTTGCACTGGCGCTGGTGCTGCTCGATCGGGTGGCGGGTATTCTTCTGTTTCCGGCCATTGCAAGAGCGCCTGCAGGAGCGCGCCTCGTGACGATGATCTCCAGGGCCCATGCCATCTATCTGGTGGCGATGATCTGCCTGCTCCTGAGTGCGGTCTTCTTCCCGCAATACTGGATCCTGCTGCTGGGGAAAAAATACGAGAATATGGTGCCGTATGTCTGGATGCTGTTCTTGTCTTCCATCCTGTTGAACGGCGCCGGGTTCGCCTTCTCCACCCTTGCGGTGCGGGGATTCACCGAGAAGCAGGCATTCAGCGTGCTGGTCGTCATCGCCCTGCAATGCCTGTATTTGTGGAAATTCGGCGCCAATGATCTTTCTGCGATTCTCTGGTTCAACATCGTGACCAGTGCCGCCCATTTCTTCTATCAATACGGGTTGCTGATTTTAAAGTGGCCCGATTTCAAAAGAGCGCCGCAACCCGCTGTCGAGGGCCTTACGCCATGAAAAAGCCAAGAATAAGCATCATCATTCCGTCCTACAACCAGGGCAAATACATCGAGGAAACCCTGCGCTCCATCCTGGATCAGCGCATCGATGGCCTGCAGTTGATCGTGATGGACGGCGGCAGCACCGATCAGACGCTCGACGTACTGAAGAAGTACGCGTCGAAAATCGACGTGCTGGTGTCGGAGCGCGACGGCGGCCAGACCGACGCCATCAACAAGGGATTGCTGCAGGCCCGGGCGGATATCGTCGGCTGGCTCAACAGCGACGACGTCTACCTCCGAGGCGCACTGGCGAAAGTGTTGCGCGTTTTCGACGAGCACCCGGAGATCGGCGTGGTGCATGGCGACCGCCTCATGCTCGACGCCGATTCGCACGTGGTCGGCTGGGTTTGCGGGCGCGAGTTCAATCCGGCCGAGTACGGGTACAACGTGGCGAGCGAAACGGCGTTCTGGCGAACCGATGTGTTGCGCGAACCCCTGGACGCCTCGTTGCGCTTCACCATGGACCTGGACTGGTTCAGCCGGCTTCATCTGGCGGGCGCGAAATTCCATCTCATTCCCGATTTCATCGGCGGGTTCCGTTGCCATGCAGAATCCAAATCCTCGACCATGCAGGATGTGTGCGGCGTCGAATCGGAGCGCTGCTGGACCAAGTACTTTTCCAATGACAAATGGAAAATACAGGCCCCCAACAATCGGCGGCGATTCTACGGAAGGCTGCTGACCCGGCCGTTCATGCTCACGGTGCCATATCTTTATCAGCGCTTCATTGTTCGCCCGCGCTCGGCCCGGCGCAATTCAGCGCACGCTTGAATGTCGGCTGATTCCAGAAAATCCGCTGCGCGCGCCAAATCATGATCGGCAAGAAAGCAAGATACTTCGGCGTCGAGCTTCTGATTTACCTGACGAATCACTGGGTCAACCGGTTTCCTTCGCACTACGTTCGGCTGGCGTGGTATCGGAGGGCCATGGGATTCGATATCCATCCCGACAGCAGTCTGCTCATGGGAAGCACCTTCGACACCCGAAGGGGAATAAGCATCGGCCGGAACTCGATCGTCAACGAGAAATGCCGGCTCGACAACCGGGGGGAGCTGACGATCGGCAACAACGTCTCCATCAGTTCCGAGGTCATGATCCTGACGGCCACGCACGATGCCCAGTCGCCCGAGTTTTCCACCGTGACTTCGCCCGTGGTCATCGACGACTACGCGTGGATCGGCGCTCGCGCGGTCATCTTGCCGGGGGTCCATATCCACCGCGGCGCGGTGGTGGCGGCGGGTTCGGTGGTGACCGGTGACGTGCCCGAGAACGCCATCGTGGGGGGCGTTCCGGCGCGCCCGATCGGCACCCGCCACGCCGAGATGGTCTACAACCCCTCCTACCGCAGGCTTTTCCATTGACTCGCGTGCCGTGAGCCGGCTTCGTCACGAAGCCTCGGCCAACTGGCGCAGATCGTCCTCATAGGCACGCAGCCGCCGCACGGCCTTTTGGCGCTGCGCGTCGCTGGTTCGATTGTGAAGCGCCGCGACGGTCCGGCAGGACTCCTGCTGCGCCGCCCGTTGCCGATCGCGCAGCGGGCCGGGCGGGGGCTCGGCGATCCGCGCCACATAGGCCTTGATCGCCGACCGGGCCTGGGCCGGGGATGTCTTCTCGACACTGAAGCGGCGCAGCAGTGTCAGGACCTCCTGCTGCCGCTCCCTGCGTTCGGCGTCGAATGCGCGCGGGTCGAAGGCCGAGCGCTCGAATTGCTGCCGCAGCAGCTCGCGCTGCCCGGTGTCGAGCCGGCCGTAGAAGTCCTCGCTGCGATCGAGGAACTGGTCGTAGCGCTTTTCGCGCTGCTGGGCGGGGGGGCGATCGAGCCAGTCCTGCTTGTATTTGTCGTTGGTCTTTTCGTACTTGCGGGCGAGCTGCTCCAGCTGCGACTCGCTGAGGCTGAGCGCCAGCGCGGTGCCGGCCGGCTCCGCCCGCTCGGCCAGCGCCAGCAGGCGCAGCCGCAGGGCATCGAACAGCGCGCAGGCCTGGGCCGGGGTCAGGTCGGCGGGTGCCAGTGCCTGTGCCTGCTGCAGCAGGTCGGCGATCTTCGGCAGTTCGTCGCGCCGATGCCAGGCCAGCAGTTGCCGCAGCTCCTCGCGCACGCGCGGCGTTTGCGCGTCGTCGAAGTCGACGTAGCCGTCGAGCCACCAGTAGCCCACTTCAGGCAGGTTGTTGTAGGCCAGCTTGACCGCGCTGCAGGCGGCGAGCGCTGCGCCCAGGGCGAGCACGCCGATAATTCGCGCCAGCTTGGCGCAACAATTTCGGGAAAGTGGCATGAATCAGATTCCGCAGGACAACCAGGGGCCGGTCGACGTCGTCATCATGGCGGCCGGCAAAGGCACGCGCATGAAGAGCAGCCTGCCCAAAGTGTTGCATCGTTTGGGCGGGCGCGCGCTCGTGACCCATGTGATCGACACCGCGACACGCATCGGCGGGCGCCACATCGTGGTCGTGACCGGCCACGGCGCCACCGATGTCGAGGCGGCGCTCGAAGGCGCAGCGGCCGGCGCGACGCCGCAGTTCGCGCGCCAGGTGCCGCAGCTCGGCACCGGCCACGCCATGCAGCAGGCGGCGCCGCTGCTGCCTGACGATGGCACGGTGGTGGTGCTGTCCGGCGACGTGCCGCTGATCGGTGACGACACCTTGCGCGCGCTGGCGGCCCAGAGTGCGGGCCGGCGGCTCGCGCTGCTCACCATCCGGGTCGACGACCCGAAGGGCTACGGCCGCATCGTGCGCGTGCAGGGGTCGCCGGATGCCGAGGGCGAAGTGCAGTCCGTGGTCGAGGAGAAGGACGCGACCGAGGCGCAGCGCGCCATCCAGGAGATCTACAGCGGCGTGATGGCGGTGCCGGCGCGGCTGCTCAAGGCCTGGCTGGCGCGGCTCGACAACAAGAACGCGCAGGGCGAGTACTACCTGACCGACATCGTGGGCTTCGCCACCGTGGACGGCGTGCCGGTGGTCGCGCACCGCACCGACGACGCGCTGCAGGTGGCGGGCGTCAACAGCCCGGCGCAGCTGGCCGCGCTCGAGCGCGCCTATCAACTGCGCCAGGCCGATGCGCTGATGGCGCAGGGCGTGCGCCTGGCCGACCCGGCGCGCTTCGACCTGCGCGGCACCCTGGTCTGCGAATCGGATGTGGAGATCGACGTCAATTGCGTCTTCGAGGGGGCGGTGTCGCTGGGCGCCGACGTGCGCATCGGTGCCCACTGCGTGATCGCCAATGCGCGCATCGAGACCGGCTCGGTGATTCATCCGTTCACCCACATCGACGGCGAAAAAGCCGGCGTGACCGTGGGTCAGGGCGCACGGGTGGGTCCGTTTGCGCGGCTGCGCCCCGGCGCACGGCTGGGCGCCGAGGTGCACATCGGCAACTTCGTGGAAGTCAAGAACTCGACCCTCGGCGCCGGTGCCAAGGCGAACCACCTCGCCTACCTGGGCGATGCCACCGTCGGCCAGCGCGTCAACTACGGCGCCGGCAGCATCACGGCCAACTACGACGGCGCCAACAAGCACCGCACGATCATCGGCGACGACGTGCACGTGGGCAGCAACTGCGTGCTGGTGGCGCCGCTCACGATCGGCGCCGGCGGCACCATCGGCGGCGGCTCGACCGTGACCAAGAGCACCGAGCCGGGCGCGCTGACGATCTCGCGCGCGAGGCAGACGAGCTTCGCGGACTGGAAGCGGCCGCAGAAGGCGCCGAAGGCTTGAGGCTCGGCGGCGTGTGCGTCAGGCCGCGCCGGGCAGCGGCACGCGCGGCGCGAACTTGGCCCGCTTGACGCTGAAGAAGGCCTTGACGTTGCGCACGTTGGCATCGCTCGTGAAGAGGCGCTGCGCCAGCGCCTGGTAGCCGGGCATGTCGCGCACGGTCACGATGAGCACGAAGTCCGGCCCGGGCGAGACGCGGTAGCACTGCTGCACCGCGTCGTCCGGTGCCACGCGCTGCTCGAAGGCGTCGAGCGAGCCTGCGTCCTGCCGGTCCAGCGAGACCTCGATCACCGCGGTCAGCAGCGGGCCGATCCGCGCAGGGTCGAGGATCGCGACTTCGCTGTCGATCCATCCGCCCGCGCGCAGGCGACGCACGCGCCTGAGGCAGGTCGGCGGCGAGATGCTGAAGCGCTCGGCCAGTGCCTGGTTGCTTTGCGACGCATCGCGCTGCAGGGCATCGAGCAATCGAAGGTCCGTGTCGTCAAGATCTTCTGATTTCATATTTTCAATTTTAATGAAATAAAATTTCCATAAATGAAGTGAATGAAATGAATCAACAATGTAGTTGAGATTTTGACGACATATTTCATTCCGAGGGGCCTACCATCGTGGACCCAATCGCAGGAGCAATTCAATGTGTGGCATCGTCGGCGCCGTTTCCGGTCGCAATATCGTTCCCGTTCTCGTGCAGGGGCTGCAGCGCCTCGAATACCGCGGCTATGACTCCTGCGGTGTGGCGGTCCATGCCGGTGGCTTGCAGCGCGCGCGCACCACCTCGCGCGTGGCCGATCTGCTCGCACAGGTGCGCGACGACCGGATCGAGGGCAGTACCGGCATCGCCCACACGCGCTGGGCCACGCACGGCGCGCCGGCGGTGCACAACGCCCATCCGCATTTCAGCCACGGCCCGGGCGCCGACGCCGAAGCGGCCCGCCCCGGTCGCGTGGCGCTGGTGCACAACGGCATCATCGAGAACCACGAGGCGCTGCGCGCGGCGCTGCAGGCCAAGGGCTATGTGTTCGCGAGCCAGACCGACACCGAGGTCATCGCCCACCTGATCGACAGCCACTACGACGGCGACCTGTTCGAGGCCGTGAAGACCAGCGTGAAGCAGCTCCAGGGCGCCTATGCCATCGCGGCGATCTGCCGCGACGAGCCGCAGCGGGTGGTCGGTGCGCGCGCCGGTTCGCCGCTGATTCTCGGCGTGGGCCAGGAGGCGGGCGAGAACTTCCTCGCCAGCGATGCGATGGCGCTGGCCGGCGTGACCGACCAGATCGTCTATCTCGAGGAGGGCGACGTCGTCGACATCCAGCTTGGCAAGTACTGGATCGTCGACCGCGACCACAAGCCCGCGGCCCGCACGGTTCGCACCGTGCAGGCCCACAGCGGCGCCGCCGAACTCGGTCCCTACCGCCACTACATGCAGAAGGAGATCTTCGAGCAGCCGCGCGCGATCGCCGACACGCTTGAAGGCGTGGAAGGCATCGTGCCCGAGCTGTTCGACGGTGGCGGCGTGGATGGCGCGCCCGGCGCGGCCGCCTGGCGCGTGTTCAAGGAGATCGACCGCGTGCTGATCCTGGCTTGCGGCACCAGCTACTACAGCGGCTGCACCGCCAAGTACTGGCTCGAGGGCATCGCGAAGATCCCGACCCAGGTCGAGATCGCGAGCGAGTACCGCTACCGCGACTCGGTGCCCGATCCGAGGACCCTGGTCGTGACCATCAGCCAGTCGGGCGAGACCGCCGACACGCTGGCGGCGCTGCGACACGCGCGTTCGCTGGGCATGGAGCACACCCTCACCATCTGCAACGTCGCCACC
This sequence comes from Variovorax sp. M-6, assembly GCF_052114385.1. Lineage (NCBI taxonomy): Bacteria > Pseudomonadati > Pseudomonadota > Betaproteobacteria > Burkholderiales > Comamonadaceae > Variovorax > Variovorax sp. M-6. The sequence goes on from NZ_JBFREQ010000016.1 coordinate 95,750, forward strand.
AGCGCCATGGTGCGCGAGTGCAAGCTGGCCTACATCACGCGCGCCGGCGTCGAGATCGGCGTGGCCTCGACCAAGGCCTTCACGACGCAGCTCGCCGGGCTGTTCCTGCTCACGCTGGCACTGGCGCAGGCCAAGGAGCGCCTGAGTGCAGCGGATGAGGCACGCTACCTGAAGGAGATGCGGCACCTGCCGGTGGCGCTGCAGTCGGTGCTGGCGCTGGAGCCGCAGATCATCAGCTGGGCGGAGGACTTCGCGCGCAAGGAGAACGCGCTCTTCCTCGGCCGCGGCCTGCACTATCCGATCGCGCTCGAAGGCGCGCTCAAGCTCAAGGAAGTGACCTACATCCATGCCGAGGCCTACGCGGCCGGGGAACTCAAGCACGGCCCGCTGGCGCTCGTGACCAGCGAGATGCCGGTCGTGACCGTGGCGCCCAACGACGCGCTGCTCGAGAAGCTCAAGAGCAACCTGCAGGAAGTGCGGGCGCGCGGCGGGGTGTTGTATGTGCTGGCCGACGGCGACACGCTGATCGAGAGCAGCGAAGGCATTCACGTGATCCGCATGCCGGGGCACTATGGCGCGCTGTCGCCGCTGCTGCACGTGGTGCCGCTGCAACTGCTCGCCTATCACACGGCGTGCGCGCGCGGGACCGATGTGGACAAGCCTCGGAATCTGGCGAAGAGTGTGACGGTGGAGTAGAAAAATTTCCCCATTCGCGCGCAAACTTTGATTTGCTTTAATTGTGGACAAAACTACCTAGGCAGACGCCCGGTTTTTGCACAACGAGGCGATTGTGGACAAAAGTTGCATCGTTTTTGCAGTTCGCTAGCAAGCTAGATCACATGCTGACCGGGCGGTTGGTCGAGGTTGTGCTGACGATCCTGCCGGACGACGGGAGCGGACCGCACGGAGCGGCGCCCGGCGCTAGACGGCCTCGCAAGTGGTCTTTGGTTTACTAAGGTTGTGGGATTTTTCCCTGGGGAAAGCTTCCCATTTCCTGAAAAAGCGTGTTGTGGGATTTTTCGACTAAAAAATCAAAGGTCCGGCATGCCTTCGGTTCCTCCGCTGCAGCGCCATGTGACCTTGCACGCCTCGTGCTCAAAGGTTGCCTCCATAAGGTGATCTTCAGCAGAGCCAAAGGACTTCCTCCGGCGTTGCTGCTGTGCGAGCTATCTGTGCGGCAGTCAACGAACTCGGTGGCGGCTCGAGACTTGCAGCAGAAGTTCGATACCTGCGAGCTAGACGTCTGCCCCAAAGCTGCGGATTCAATCGGTCGACGCAACGATTTGGCTGAACATCTCAGCCGGTGTGCGGAAGTCGAGGGTCTTCCTTGGTCGCTCGTTCAATTGTCTTGCAACGGCATTCAGCTTGGCCTGTGAATGGATCGAGAGATCGATCCCTTTAGGGAAATACTGCCTGAGCAAGCCATTCGTRTTCTCGTTGGTTCCACGCTGCCAAGGATTSTGMGGATCGCARAAGWAGACYTGRAYGTCGGTCGCCARGGTGAASYGCTTGTGRSCCGCCATCTCYTTGCCTCGRTCCCAGGTSAGCGAYTTGTASAGCTCCTGCGGCAGCTTGCGAGCRTTCTTGATCAGCGCRTTGACGACGGTCTCGGTGTCCGTGCCCCCAAGTTTCACCAGCATCACGTAGCGTGTTTGACGCTCGACCAGGGTGGCAATCTGACTGCTCGTGCCTCCGAACAGCAGGTCGCCCTCCCAATGACCAGGCACTGCCCGATCATCCACCGTGGCCGGGCGCTCGCTGATCGATACGGTGTCAAGGATTCGTCCGTGGCTATCGGTCTTCTGCGTGTGATGGCGCGAGCGGCGCATGACCCGCGTGCGTCGCAGATGCTGCAGCAGTTCCTTCTTCAAGGCCCCACGGGCTTGGATAAAGAGGCTGCGATAGATGGTCTCGTGTGACACCTGGAAGTCCTCGTCGCCAGGATAAATATGCTTGAGCCACCCCGCGATCTGCTCGGGCGCCCACAGCGATTGGAGCTTGGCAGCCACGATGCGCGCCAAGGCTCTGTTCCTTGCCAGTTTGCATCTCTTGGGACGGTGCCCGCGGTCCCACGCCGCCTGGTCGGCCTGAGCAGCCCGATAGCCCTCTCGACCACCGTTGCGCTTAGTCTCCCGGCTAACAGTCGATGGCGCTCGCCCGAGGATGCTGGCGATCGCTCGAATCGAGAAGCCGGCCGCCACAGCACGTGAGATCTCCTCGCGCTCGGCCAAGGTCAGTGCCAAGCAAGACCGGCACCGCTCAGGCGGCGGTATTCCGCCTGTTCGGGACAGAATCCCTTCGACCGACGAATGCGATCGATCGAACAACTGGGCTATCTGTTGAAGGCTATCGCCTGCTTTCCAGCGCTCCCACATCAAGGCCTTCTGGCTTTCCGTGTAGTAGGTCCGCGTTCGATACTTCATCTGCAACACTCCTTCTGCCTACGCAGTTTCTAGTGTGTTGCATCGACAGATTGAATCCGCAAGCTGAAAGCAGTCATCCGCGACTCGATCGACTCAGACACGCGGCATGAGATCATCAGGAACACTGATCCTGCTGGCCTGTACATGTGTTTGCTCGGCGGCGCGCACCTTTCCGAGTCTCAGGCGGTTTGTGGCAGCATTACGCCCAAAACTACAACCCCGGAGTGAGGGCTATGGACCAACCGAAGGTCAGCACCGCGATCATCCTGAACGCGGCGTTTGCATTCTTGAGTTTCGCGACCAGCTTGCTGGACTTCAAGTCGCAGTTTTGGGGCACCGCTTTTTGCGTCTTCACCGCCATCCTGCTGGTGTACGCCGCTGTTCAGATGGCTCGGCTTCCGTATTCATGGGGTCGTCGGCTGCAAGCCTTTCGGCAGCTCCGCTTCTGCGGGCGCATACCACTGAGCACGGCGGCCAAGCTTGCTTACGAAGAAGCTCGGGCGAACAAGACACTGTGGGCCGAGGCCGCCGAACGACTCGCTGTTTTGAGATCGCCTGCGGGAATCCTTGACTACGTTGCAACGTACTTTGGCGCAGAGGTGCCTATTTGGGGTAGTCGGCCTCCCTCCGATCAACTCGAAGAGATTCCGGCAAAGAGCGCCAAGAATGGGAGCATGGAAGGGGGTGCGACCCGTCTAACCGTTCGAGACAATGCGAACACGGAGTACATCAACCTTCAGGTCCGCGCAAAGGACGTGCGCAAGGTCATTGAGATCATGGGTGCCAAGGTCTTTGCGGACGGGAGTAAGTAGTGAACGTCGCCACGACACCTGCACCGACCGCGTCACCGTATTCCATTTCGACCATCATCCCTGCGACGCAGGCGATCACGATTCAGCTTCCACCCAAATCGCAGGACGACAAGTACCTCGGCCTTGAACCCGCGATGTGGGGGGCCGTGCTGACTGGTATCGCATTGATCGTCACAACGGCCTACCAAGTTTGGAACACAAACAAGCAACTCAAAGAGGCGCGAAATGCAGCCGCAGCGCAGGTCGAAAGCGACCGAGAGCAAGCGCGGCTTGACCGTACGCTTGAGTCTCGCAAGACGCTCTTCGACACCTTCATCGATGACTTCAAAAAAACTGCAGCCCTTATTGGTGACCTACCCAACAAGGACATGACCAGGGCCGGGCCCGACATCGAAGAGTTGTCCGCCATGAACGCGACGGTAAACAAGATCTGGCTATGGGCTGAGGTGGAAACGGTTCGTCAAGTGCGCGAGTTGCAAGCCCAGATTAACGAGCACTTCTTCCAGGCATTGGTTCAGTGCCAACCCATTTGGCTCGCGAAGGGTAGGGTGGCTCGAATCGATGCCGTGATTCAGCGGCTGGAAATGGAGCGCGAGCAGTATTTCGCGGCCGCGAGAAGCTTTGTGCCGCATCCAGATCCCATTCAGGAGCAGAGGCAGCGCATGGTCAATGACTTGCTTGCAAATGCGACGGCAGGGATCAACCAAGGGCGGTCCGAGCGAAACGATGAGCTTGTTGAAGAAGGCAAGGTGCGCAGGGCCTATCTCACATTTGTTGGGGAGCGCAGTGCAGAGCTAATGGATCGCCTCGCCGGAATCATGACGCTGGCTCGCAAGGAGTTGCAGGTAGAGGGAGACACGTCAGTGCTTGATAGTCAGACCGCTCAGTTCAAGCAGCGGGTCAGCGCCGCCATCGACAAGGTGCAGCAGGCATTGGCAGAAGACGCGCCCAGGGCGGGGTAGCATCGCCCTCGATGACAACCAATGCGGACTCCCTGGTTTTGGTGACGCTCAATGGACTGTGACGCTGTTTCAACATTCGACGACATCGTCGCGATACTTCTACCAGAAATCGATGAGGGCCTAGCCTCGCACGGGGAGTCCTTGCCAACGCGACCCCACCGCGCCGCAACGTTCATCGTCGAGCATTGCATCGTGGAGATTAGCGGCGAGTCGAAGGACAAGTACCTCACCAAGCCTTGGTTCGGCGCCTTGCTTGCGGCAGTCATCGACTGGTACCGAAAGGTGTACGGCGAGGCGATGAAGTCTCGCCCTGCGCAGAGCCATACGGCTGTAGTCGCTATCCGCAGTACGCCAACTGCACTCGACGTACCGTTGACCGTAAGCACCCCAATTGCGGAGGACAATACGTTTTGGATTACGTTTGCCGCCAGCGTGCTCCCTGGAGAGAACCCACTCGATTGGCTGGTGCGCCCGCCGAAGCTGTCCGAACTGTCGGAGGAGCAGTTGAAGCAGGCTACGTCCTCGGCGACATCGACGAGTGAACTGGTTCGGCGAATATCCAACGGTCTGATGACGATAGGAAATCAAAGCGCGCGCGCGCTGAAGCACGCTTCGCTTGTCTTGCCGCACCTCCAAGCAGCGGCCCAAAACATCCTTCAGCCCAACCGGAATGGCTTCTCTAGTGCGATCTGGGAGGCGAATTTCGCCACCGAAAACGCAATCAAGTGCCATTTGCTATTGGCCGGCGTTTCAAAGGTGCCAAGCGTTCATGATGTACGACAGCTCGATTCGCTCGCTGCGGACTCGCATCGCTCAGCGGAGTTGGAGGTCGCTGTTTCGGTGATGCCTTCGGGCAAGGATGCGGTTAAGCACCGCTATGGCGAGCTGGGCGACGCGCCTATGAGTCACGCTATGGAGGCCTATCGCGCAAGCTTGGTCGTCTGCAGGCACTATGCCAACGCCATTCCGCCCAAGATGAGACTTGAGAACGCTCGCCTGAAGATGAAGGTGCCACCGATGCCGCCCAAGTCATCCGCTCATGGATGACGTCGCTTAGTCCTTGGACTCAACGGAAAGCGCCGATCCGTAGCACTTCCCTAACTCGCCTTCCTTCGACTCTTTGCGCTTCGCCAAGCTCACGCACCAGTTCCTGCATTCGTGAGAAGTACAGATTGAAGATTGGGATCACACCTCCATGGCCATCGAACCCTATCGCGTGGCGCATGAACTCCCTATCTTCTGCCTCGGAAAAGCCTTGATCGCTACCGGCCTCGCGTCCCCAGAAGTCCTCGCGGTCATGGGTGGCGTTGTGGAAGACGATTTGACTGATGTCCCTGTCGTCGTCGCGATCCCGCTGCGCGTGACCGTTGTTCAACAAATAGAACTCAGCGGCAAACCCGCCGCATGCGACACTTCTATAAGTCTCTGGCATGATCACGCAGCGTGCTCGCGCGTGCCCACGGGTGTCCCCGTCAAGTAGTTCGACGAAGTCAACTTCGCCGCCGAGATGCAGGCAAACAGTGGCGTGGCCAACCTCGTGCCAGCACTTGTATTCGACGCTGTCGACAAGAATCTTCATGCTAGTTCGAGAGTGTAGTCGCCGCACTCTTCAATTGGGCGGAACAACGTTTGCGCACCGATGGGCAACGGCCGGTTGGCTGACGTTCTCCGCCCCAATCGATAAGTGTTGGCGCGGCCACATGCGCGCCTGATCGGTGCTGATCGACCCACTGCGATTCAAGCTCAAACTTTCGGACCAGCTTCCGGAACGTCATCAATTCCGTGCTCGGCCCTGAACTGTGCCATCTCCTCCGCGCTGGGAGGAGCTGTGAACCGTTCGATCACCTTGTCGTCCCATTGGAGCCGCACCAGTGGGTCGCAATACAGCACCTTTCGGGCTGAAGACATCACCAGCCCATAGGAATTCTGGATCATCAGGTTATTGAAAGCTCCAATGAAAGCCTGAGTTGCCGGGCTGACGATTGCCGGGTACTCACCACCCCAACGCCCAATCAGGGCGGCGTGCTTCGCCAATGGGAAGTAGACCTCAGTGTTCTTCAGGCCGAAGCCGGGGCTGTGCCGAAACAATGCCGGCACCTCTTCTGGATTGGTGTACGCGATAACGACAGGCCGATTGGTAGTGACCAATTCGCCTTCGTCACCCGACACCAAGTAGAGCGTCCAGTCTCGCTCGCCCAGAAGTTCCAATAGCGTGTTGTACAGATCGATCTCGGTCTGTATGTGCTGCTCGCGCGGAACCTCAATCGTGTATTCCCCTCGCTCGTGGAAATCCTTTGCTTCCTCATACGTTACCAATGGCGGTTGGCCTGTCGCTTCCTTAAGTTGCTCGAGCTGGGAATGCCAGCGTTCCTTTTCCGCGAGCACCAGATCCATCACACCTCGCGCGACACGCTCTTGACACTGGCGCATGTTTTCCCGTTGCTCAGGCGAGCGGACGGCGAGCAAGGCCATCAAATTGAGAATGCTATTCCTGTCATCGCCATCGAAACCCCCGGTCTTTACCACTTCACGGATAGCTTCTACGGCCGCTGATTCGAGCTTGCTGAACTCCTCTTCGAGCCAGTCTGGCTTGCGGTCCTTGGCCTCGAATCGCATGAAGTCACGTTGCGCGCAGACGTTGCGCGTGTTGGTCTCAAAGGCTTTCTTGTTTCCGAGGTCGTGGACGACCACCATGTAGTGCTTCCCGCGCTTCCGGGCGAAGCCACGCAGGTATCCCTGGGGTATGTAGTGATGATTGCGGGATTCAGCCATTCCCCAATTGTTGCCCACCCGTGCAGTGGCGCGCTGCAATCGCTGCCAGGCCTTCAACTCTTGGACGACGCATTCGGCGCAAGAAGGTCGGCGGGACGCCCTAGGTTGCAGCCGCTCCAAGCGGCACGATCGCCTTGAAGACGCCAGTCTTGCTCATCGTGCGACGCATCTCAAACTGGGCAAGGGCTTCCACGACATCGATCGCCTGCAGGTGGTCAAAGTCTATGCCCGACCATTGCTCCCGAGTCACGCGCACCGACAGCAGGTATTCATCAGCGACATGGCCGGTGCTAGCACTGCGCCTTTGCGAGTAGCTCGAGAGCACCACCTGCTGCACCATGGGGAGCGCCGCGAAGGTCTCCCCGACGAGGAGGAATGCGACGCCGTGCACATGCGCGGCGTACATGCGCTGCACCTTGGTCGGCGACAGCTCCTTGAGGGAAAGGCGCATGCCGCGCTGCGGCACGGTAGCTGTCCGCTTAGGCATGTCCTCGATCTCGGGCAAGTCCACGTCCAAGCAGGCAAGTCGCCCTTGGTCCAGCAAATCGAAAGTCACGTTGGTCTCGCGAGGCCAGTCCACGTCCTGCAGGGCCAATTCGAGGAAGGCTTCCATGGCGGGCTGGTCGCGGTAGATGCCAACCTCGACCAGTTGGCGTTGCTGCTCCATTTCGGCGGCGTGCAGGCGTTTGGCACCATTCCATTCAAGAACCTCTTGCTGGTGCTCGGCCAGGGCTTCGGCGTTGGCTTCGGCCACTCGCCGTCGCTTCCCCGGCAGCGCCCACCACTTTGCCTTGAGCGGTGCGGGTGGAGTCGGTTGAGGATGCGGGTAGTCGACAGCCTGGAACGTGGGTACCTTGTGTGGGCTTGGTGTGTTCTCGTGCAGGCGCTCCAGTGCTTCCATTTGGCCGTTGATCTTTGCGCAGCAGTCTTCCAGCAGGCCGCGTATCTCGCCCTTGGCTTGAGACTTCGCCAAGGCCAGTAGTTGCTCGGTCGCCGGCGCGCCGGCCATGTCGGTGGCGGTGATTTCGCCATCATTGGAGACGGACACGCGAAGCGAGACGTTCTGTGGCTGCGGCGGGACGGCGGCAAGGCGGGTTTGCCGAGCGCGGGTGGCCGAGCTTGCGCCCGACAACTGGGTTCGCGAGGACAGGCCGGTACCAGGCATGCCGGTGTTCAGGAACGTCCCTCGCTTTCCTACGCCAATGGACGCGCCGCGCGGGCCGAGTGTCCAGCTGGTGCCGCTGCCCGAAAGGTTCATTCGGATGCCTGGCGCCAACTTGATTGATTTGCGAAACCGCAGGGCCATGTCCAGTCTCTCCTCAGTATTGGGGAGCCGCGTTCGAAGGCGCGGCAAGCGAGGCGAAGGGTACATGATGGCGAGCACTGACTGCACTCGAAAGTCACTCGTCAGGCTTTTTCATTCGCGAGCCTTTGTGGTCATTCCGCATCCTCATTTGCATGGACTTCTTCCACCGTAGGTGAGTGCAGTTAGTACGTGCGCCGGGTTCGAACGGCTTCACCACCTGCTCGAGCTCCCCTTCGGCTCGGCCGCATTCATGGTCGACGCGCAGATGGCGTCATCTTGGGAGCTCAATCCGATCTACGCGACGCTCCATGAGTCCTCGTACGCCGACGGGGGTGCCACTCGCTGGTCGGGACACCGGCTCGGCGATCACCTGCGACCTCCTCGGCGCAGAGCACGTCTTCCCTTGGATGTGGACGACTACGCGAGCCTACACGCGCATCGCGAGGTGGCGCAAATTCTGGCCCAGCATCCATGGCCACGCCTGTACGACGCTGACCGACTCGCCCGCAACGAGGTCCCATTGGCAGCGACCGTGTACGTCGACGATGTCTACGTGGAGCGATCATTCGCCGAGGAGACGGCCCGTGGCGTTCGTGGGCTGCGGGCCTGGGTTACCAACGGGTACGCCCACAACGGCCTGCGGGCCGATGGCGAGCGCATCGTGGGTCGCCTGCTCGACATGGTCCGCGGTCGGCGCGAACCGATGGATGTGACCTTCGCGTACCCGGCAAAGGAATGTCTGCAGAGCGCTGGCTAGCGGTTTTCCGTGCTTGCCTTCCTGAAGGGCATCCTTCGCTGCAGTCCGGTGTCTAAGCGGGTCCTAGCAGAGCGGCGGCGCGGAATACTCAGACAATCGTGGCTAGAAGTAAACTTTCGGACCCTCATGTGCTCCGTACTCTGGTGGCGGAAGCCAAACTGCGCGATCTCATGTGGTTCAATAAGCCGTGGCATGAACGTGACTTTCAACCTCAACGAACAACAATGGCAGAACTGGACGCAGAGAAGCTGAAGGAGAACGCGCTGACATCGATTCGCCTTGGCATAGAGGACTTCCAGCGCACCAAGCAGCCGAAGGAACAGGGAGGCGATCCGGCCCGTGCCCTCTCAGCCGTGCGTAACCTGTTCGCAGGCATCCTGCTTCTGTTCAAGTACAGGATCGCGGTTTCGGTCGATGATCCAGACGATGCGCCTGCCCTGATCTTCAACCCTCCCGAAGTCATGCCCCAGGCTGACGGCAATGGTGGCGTCGAGTGGAAGCCCGTCGGTAAGTTCAGAAAAACCACTATCGATGTCGCGACCATCAAGAAGCGCTTCGAGGGGTTCGATATTGATGTCGACTGGCAGGCCATCGAAAAGATGCAGGAGTGCCGCAATCACCTGGAGCACTTGCACCCGGCCAATACGCTGGGCGAGGTGGCGGGCTTCGTTGCCGACCTGTTCCCTGTGCTGCGCGAGTTCATTCAGACGCAAATGAACGAGCAGCCGGCCGACATACTAGCCACTGTATGGCCCGTCATGCTCGCGCACCACGAGTTCTTCATCAACACCATGGCGACATGCGCGGCTGCGTGGGACGACGCTGGTGTCCCTGCGCTGATGCAGCCGTGGCTAGATCAGTGCCAGTGCGAGGCGGCTCTTCCCTGCTCCGACCCAGCCAGGACGACATCGAGGACGGGGCCAGCGTTGAGAGCCAGGACAAGTCGTTCAAATACGTCTGTGTCGCCTGCGGTCACTCGGACCTGATTGCTCCGCTGATGATCAAGGCACTCAACGACGCCTACGACTATGACCCCCGCGATGGGGGCGAGCCCGGTGTCGACGGCTGCAATGGCTGTGACCGATCTACCTTCCTCATCCATGAGCAGAATTGCCTATGGTGCGGCGCTGAACTCGACTACAAGAAATGCTCAGTCTGTGAAGAGGTGCTCGGGCAGGGTGACCAGTACAACGGTGGCCTTTGCGGCTACCACGCACACGTCTTCGACAAGATGATGCGAGACGACTAGGTTCGCTCAAGAACTGACACACTTGCCATTGACCTGCGCGTGTTTATCGAGACAGCAATTTTGGAAGACGGCGGGTTGCAGGGTCTTGGTGGGGACGCTGCTCGAATTCCACCCGAGGTCGATGACCGCTTGATGCCAAGCAGCGAGAGTACGCTCGCCTGCGGCCACCGGCACCAACCACTGCACTGCCGCCGTCCAGGTTCGCAAAGCGACCGGCGGGACATGGCCCCTACGCGACGTCGATCACCGACGACAAGGCCGGACAGCGGGATGACCGCACTGCGCTAGTGTGTGGTCACTCGCGTCAATTGGGCTGAAGGTCTGCAAACGCTGCCAAGCGACCGGCGCCCCTTGCGCTTGACATCGGTTGCCTGCGTAGGTTCTTGGCCGAAGGGGTCTTCGCTACCGAGGTAAGTCGGCTGTGGCGTTGTCGGCTACCGACGACGCAGTCAATGTGCGACCACCTGAGCAGCGGTCACAAACCACGGCCAAGTATTCAAGATTACTCGCTTGTCCGCAGGTTTCGCCGTAGACGATCTCGCACTGCGAATACGTGAGATGAAAGGCGGTCATGTCGACAGGGCCTGAACAGCGCGCGCAGATCTCAACAGGGCCGATGTCCGGTGGATGTTCAGGAATCGGAACCCGTTCCGCGGCCATCAACGCCGGAAGTCCTAGTGCTCGGCAAGACGCCGAACAGTACACTCCGATTCCCTCGGCGTGTGTGACATCCACCTCCGGCCATCGACCGTCGGCAAAAAAGTGCACGCGCTCAATCGCCCGCGTCACATCGAACAGCGGCTTGTAAAAGCGAGCGTTGCAGGTCATGCAATAGAAGTCCATCGGAGCGTTCTGGTCCATGGTCGGCCCCTCGTCCGCAATGCCTGCGAGATTCTGGACCTCTCCGCAAGACTAGTGAAGCGCCTGGCGGGCTGTGCGGTCGTCGTTCGGTGCCCGTGATCAGCCCGGCTAGCGGACGCGCCTGCCGCGCCGCGTCACGCGGTCGAAGGTGAAGACATGCTCCTGAGGCGCCTCGACGCAGCAGCCGAAAAGCCGACGTCGCTCGGTTCCTTCGCCATACCGCAGTTCGATCGCTGCAGCGCAAACCGGGCAAGTGGCGCCATACCGAACCAAGCCGATGACGCGCGCATTGCCGTCCTTGAAGCTCTCGAGCTGTGCCGGCGCCTCGCTCCACTTCAGCAGGAATTCCGAGGCGGGAACGATTCGATCGGCCAGCAGCCACCAGAGTCGACGAAGCTGGTCCCACAACATCCAACCGAGGCCCGCCGCGAAGATGAAGAAGGCGAGGTCTGCCGTCCTGACCGGCCGATTTACGAACAGGAACAGCCAAACGGTCGCCGCCAGACCTGCGATGCAGACCGCCGGCGCGAGGCCGGTGCCGAGGAACAGCAGGCCGCGAAGCGACCTGGTCCTGAACCAGCCGGCCCCAAAAAATAGACGCGCCATCCAGGACGGCTGAACCGAGCCGACGGGCGCGTAGTCGTACTCGATCAGGTTCCCAGCCGTGGTCGACCCCTCCTGAACCGGTACGATGTCTGGTTCCGACCCCGCGGAGTCGAGGTCGGGCGCGAGTGCATGAGGCACCAGGAACCACTGGGCGCGATGGCGACCTGAAGGTGAGCGCTTCCTGACTTCCAAGGTGTGTCGAAGGCCGCGCTGCGAGAAAAAGGCATCGAGGTCTGACGTCCGACTTGAGAGGTATCGCTCCAGATTAGCGCTCTTGATCTTCCTGGAAGCGGCCTCGAAGTCGTTGGCCTCAGGCCATTGGCAGGCTTGCGCTAGGTCAAGTGCATCGAATTCCAACTGCTCTGGATCCGCAGAGCTGGCAACCTTGTACGACTCGTCCGCCAACACGCGAAGCAGAACCAGCGCCTTGGTTTCATCGCGCTGCGTGGCGAGCCAGTCGCGAAAGCAAGGCAACAGCTCCTTGAGGGTAGGCAACCCGTTGGCAACCGGTTCGGGGCTGGTTCGTAGGGATTCCGATCGCAACACTGGGTTCACCTCAACTCAATTCCAGGACCCTCTATGTTGTCATTGTTCGCACTGCACTCCTCAAATCGCTTCGTTCACGTCACGGAGGTCGAGCGCGGCCTTGCCTGCGACTGCCGGTGCTCAATCTGTGGTGAGGTGGTACTTGCGCGCCAAGGCGATGTCCGCGAACACCATTTCGCCCACAGCTCCAATGCCGAGCCGTGTGCGTCCGACTACGAATCCGACCTGCACCGGTTCGCAAAGCGAGTGATCATCGAAGCGGGCGGTTTGGTCGTGCCAATGACTCCGGCTGCGGCGCAGATCCTCGGGTTTGGTGACGAATGTGCGTCGTCCATTCTGTTGGCGTGCGCGGGTATCGAGGAGGAGGTTGCCATGGGCGACTACCGACCTGATCTGCTCGCGGCTACAACGGAGGGTGTCAGCGTGGCCATCGAACTTGCCTATTCATCGTTCTGCGATTCGGAGAAGCGCCAGGCTCACGAGGCCATGCGACTGCCAGCCCTCGAAATCGACCTGCGAGGCTTTACACCGACTGCCTTTGATGCCGCCCAAGTCCGGCGGACGGTCCTGGAGGATGGTCCCTGCAAGAGGTGGCTCTGGCCGGAACTGCTCGGCCCCATAGTCGAGACCCATGAGGTGCCGGGCCTACCTCCAACTGTACCGACGGGGCAGGCGCAATTCCTGCCTGAAGAGATCGTGACCATCCGTGGCCGCTGGGTCTCGATCAAGAGGCTGYCAAGCGGTGACATTGCCATCAAGGCGGTGCGGTTCGACTCAGACGTCGTTTCGGCGGTCCGTACGGTCGCGCGGTCCCACTATGGACGATACCGCCCGGCGTATCACACTTGGGTGATCCCGCGCTTTCGGGCCGAGGCGGCTTGCGCCCAGCTACGTGGGATTGCCTCGACGTTTTGATCGCCGGGCGGGTGCCTCCGGCGCCCGTATTATTCGAGACTGCGTAACTTCGAATCAGTGGCCGCGCGCACCTGCCTAGTTGCGGAGTTCTTCAAGTGTCTTGCCTGAAGCGATCAGTTCCTTGAGCCAGCGAGGCTGAGGGCCGCGCCCCGTCCATGACTTTCCTGCGCCATCGGTGTACACCACGGTCGACGGACGACGCTTCTGCGCAACCTTCTTGGCTGGCTTGGGTGCCGCGACTCCTTCCACCTGGAAATCCTCGAGGCGCTTCCCTGCAGCGAGCGCTTCCCGAAGCCATCCGGGGCGCTTACCCCAGCCGCCCCAGTGGTTACCGTGGCCATCGCTATAGGTCACGCGGCCGGTCTTCTTCCAGGTAGCCGGAACGGACTTCGTCTTGGACGTGCGCACTGCCGTCTTGGGCTTTCCGAAGAGTTGCTCCGGGGTCAATCCATAGTGTGCGATTGCCACCCGAATACGCGCCACAACTCCATCAACTTCCTTCGCTCGATCGCCTCGGCCGCCCTTTGCAGGTCGACGATCTTCTGTTGAATCTGCTCGTAAGTCTGAGCCATCGGGGTCCTCGTCCATTGCGGTGACGTCCACTAGCTTAGTTCAACAACGGATCGCGACCTTGCCCTCCTCAGAGACTACGCGACAGAGTGTCGAAATTCCTTCTTATACCGCTTCGATATTGGCTCGGACGAGCCCTGCGACTTCGATCCAGACTATCGGCAACTTCGAGCTTCGTCAGGCCCCGCCTGTGCGCAAACGCCATCAATACCTTGATCAAAGTCTGAATTCGTAACGGACTATTGGCGCGAATGAAAGGCGGTGATGATCTTTCGCTTACCGATGTTGTGCAGTAATGCGGACCGCCGCCGACAGCCGCTTTCAGCTTGCTCGATGCGTGGCGATTTCTTAAGTCACCGCCCGAGCAGAAATGAAGGAATCCATAGAGGTCGGAACCTTCCATGGTGATGCGGGCGTTGCGACGCAGAAGGCCGGGCTTCCGTCAGCTACCGCTGCGTGTGCGACACGGGTGGCACCGTGGTCCCCGCAAATCACGGAGGGAGCAGCAACCTGTGATCCGACGTCCTCGAAGCGATTTCTCGCGCGACCCTCCCTACGCTGTACTGGTGGGTGCCACCGATACAGCGCTGCGAAGTTCCTTCATGTACCTTTTCGAAACGGCGGTGATCAACTCGGCCGGCTCCGCACCGAGTCCCTCGGCGATGCGATAGACGCTCGACAGCGAGGGCATCGCCACTGCTCGCTCCACTTTCGCCACAAAGGTCCGGTGGATCTCCGCCATGAGAGCGAATTTGTCCTGGCTGAGGCCGAGCGCCAACCTGCGAGCTTTCAGCTCGGCTGCAAATGCCCGGAGCAACGCCGGATCCTGGTCGGAACGCATGAGACGAATCTCGCCTCTTGCGTGCTTTTGCGCACCAGCCTATCGGGTTCAAAATGCTAGGACAGGTGTGCATATGCTCGGGCATGGGCGGTGAGTTCGCCCCGGGCGAAGCCCAGTCTGTTACCACAAATTCTTGAGCTTTTAGGCACCAGCGTATAAGATACAAGGTGCCTAGCGGTCGATGCGAGCGACGGGCCGTCGTCGGCGGCATCGGCAGATCGCAGCGAGGTTTCGGGTCTCGCGCGATGTAACGCGGACCGACGCGCCTGAGTATTGGAGCAACGACGACGTCCCGGGAGCTGTTGGACTCACGGCATCGTCCGACGTTTGATCGCGTGCACGACCGCGATGGAGTGACCAGCATGAACGGTGCTCTCTTGAAAGCGCGCTTTCCGTACATGTTCGAAGGTGACCACGTAGGCCTGACCTTCTATCGCGGCTGGACGCCGATTCTGGGCCGTGCATGCGAACAGATCGACCGGCTCCTGCCTCCCAGCAAACTTGGCTTTCGCTGGGTCCAGCTTCGAGCCGACCAAGGCTGCGGGCTCTTCTTGTATGTCTTGGGCGAATTTCGAACGTTCGTGGTCAACCTCAAGGGCGATTCCCGCCGAGCCATGCTGTTTGCAGCCTACGATGTTGTCGCCGACCTAGCGCCCGAGCTAGATCGCGTCGTTCTCGAGGCCGAGCGTGTAACGAGCACAGCTTGCATGGTGTGCGGTCGGCGCGCCGGAGCCGCCAACTATTTTGGAACCGAGCTCACGTTGTGCAGCCTGCACGAGCCGGGGGCCCTGGCGCGCTGTGGTGAAGAAGGCCTTGAAGGCTTTTGGAGGGAGGCGGTCGAGTGGGAGGCGAATCCATCGTGAACACGATTCGCCGACGAACTTCTTCGGGAGGCGACTCCGACGAGCCGGAGGGCTTCGCCTTGTATCGCACCGAGGCATTTGAGGACTCGTATCAGGGCGTGGAGATCTTGCTCCCTATCGCGCTGCAATGGCGCCTGCTCGAGGAGCGTCGTAGACTGGCTCGGGCTCGCGAGGAGGATAGGCGCGTCTCGACCCTGGAACGATTTCGGGCCGACCGGGACGCGACGAGGGCCGCTTTCGCACGTGCCGCCCCGTTGCCTGCAGGACCAGACGACAAACTCTCCTTCATCAAGCAGTTTGAGCGAGGTGTGGCGCGTCGTGACCGGAAGCGCCGCCACCCCGTATTGAAAGCTGAAGAGGTCCTGCGCGTGCTCGCCAAGACGGCCACCGTGCGAAACAGAGACGAGCACAAGCGCGAGCTTGAGCTCATGGAGAAGGTGAAGTCCATGGGCGCGCTGAGAGATGTCGCCAATCCCGCCCGTCATCCGGATAGATGGGCTCGAGCGGTGGCGAACTTGCGTGCGTCTCACCCACACTTTCTGGCTGTCACCGACTTCGTTGTTGAACACGTGGCGCTTTCGATGAACAGCAAGGGTCCACTCTCGATTCCTCCGCTTCATCTATGGGGACCGCCCGGAATCGGCAAATCCCACTATGCGAACGATCTGGCGCTTGTGTTGGGGACTTCGCTGCGGCGCCAATCCATGGAGAACGCGCAAACCACATCTTTGCTCCTAGGCACTGAACGTCATTGGAGTACCGCATGCCCAGGGGCGGTGTTCGAGGAAATCGTGCTGGGGAGGTACGCGAACCCGGTCTTTCTGATCGACGAACTGGACAAAGCTCCGGCGAACTCGACGTATGACCCTCTCAAACCGCTCCACTCTTTGTTGGAGCCGCTCACCGCGGCGACAGCTCGCGATGCCGCGCTGGACATCACGTTCGATGCCAGCCTGGCCATCTACATCGCGGCTTCGAACGACCCAAGAAAGATCCCTGAATCGCTGCGATCAAGGTTTACGGAGTTCGAGATCCCGCTTCCCCGCGGCGCGAACGCCATTCAGATCGCGCAAGTTGTGGCTGCTCGAACGGTCGAAAAGCTCTCGGTGCCGGGTTTCCTTCCGCCGGAGCCGCGGTTGGCATACCGGCTCGCCCACCTCACGCCTCGCGCTATCCGGAAGGCTGTACAGGGCGCAGTGGCGCGCGCCGTCGTCAACGACCGTAGGTACCTGAAGGCCTCGGAT
The DNA here is from genome assembly GCF_052114385.1 of Variovorax sp. M-6. Classification (NCBI taxonomy): domain Bacteria; kingdom Pseudomonadati; phylum Pseudomonadota; class Betaproteobacteria; order Burkholderiales; family Comamonadaceae; genus Variovorax; species Variovorax sp. M-6. The sequence goes on from NZ_JBFREQ010000016.1 coordinate 112,477, forward strand.
TTGCCCGCCGATGTGCTCGACGAAGATGGGCCGAAGGTGGTGCTGCACTGACGTGTGGGAAGAGCATGAAGTCAACCGCTCAGGTGAAGCCATGAAAGCGTTGGTCCTTTCCGACCTGCACCTCGAGTTCGAGCCCTTCGAGCCGCTTCCGAAAGAAGAGTTTGACGTGGTGATTCTCGCAGGGGACATCCACATGCCCGGTCGACGCGGCATCGAATGGGCTGAGACGCTCTTCGCCGGCAAGCCGGCGATCTACGTTCCCGGGAATCACGAGTACTACGGCAGCCGGATGGACCTGGCGCAGTCGGAGGCCCGAGCTGTGGCGACTGGCGGCCAGGTGCATCTGCTAGATGGCGGCGAGGTCGTGATTGACGGGGTGCACTTCCTCGGCTGCATGCTCTGGACGGACTTTGAGTTGGCGATCCAAACACCCGAGGGTCGGCGACGAGACGCCGGGCTGGCGATGAGGAGAGCGACCAACCTTATGAACGACTACACCCTGATCCGGACCGCCGACGAACTCGCGAAACCAGGTACTTGGCGCAGCCGTCAAGGGCGAAGGCTGAGGGCGGAAGACACGCTCAGGTTCCATCAAGGCCAGCGAACCTGGATGAGAGCGAAACTCGCGGAAACATTCGCCGGACCCACCGTGGTCGTCACGCACCATCCACCGCATCGTGACTCGCTCGCGAAGCGCTACGCCGACGACTGGGTTTCGGGCGCCTTCGTCAATGAACTTCCCGAAACGTTCTTCGACATACCAGTGCTCTGGGTTCACGGGCACACACACCAGAGCTTCGACTACCGCATCCGCTCGTGCCGCGTCGTATGCAACCCCCGTGGCCACGTCAATTGGAGCGGCAGGACGGAGAACCAGACGTTTGATCCCGGTCTGGTACTCCAATTGCCAGACTGCAGTGGTGGGCTGGCATGACCAAGGATCTCTACGCCGCGGTCTCAGAGACAGAAGCCTTGCTTCGCGAGGGGAAAAGGTACCGTCACGAGCGCTTGCAAGCGGCTGACATGATCACCGTCACCGAGGCTGCCTCGCTCCTGAACGTGGATGCTTCGACGATTGCCACGTGGATCAATGGCCGCCGGTGCATTGGGCTGGCCGGCCTCGACGGAACGCTGAGGATGCCCCGTTGGCAATTCGAGCCGTCTGTCTGGTCAGCGATTCAACTCGTCGGCGGAGCTCTGGGCACGGAGGAGCCGTGGCCGATCCTCGACTTCCTTGAGACGCCGACTCCTGCGCTGGAAGGATTGACACCGCGAATGGCCCTCGAAAGAGGTACCGCGATCGAGCGTGTCCTCGCCGCGGCTATCGACGACGCGCACTGATCAATGATGAAGCTTCTGATCCTTTCTAATCTTCATGCGGAGTTCGAGAGCTTCGAGCTGCCGAAGGGCCTGGACTACGACGTGGCCCCCGACAGGCACTTGAGGTCGTGGGCATCGACCTTGAAGAACTCAGGCCGCATCTCGTTGACGGGCCGCGCTGATGCGTTGCTCGGCCTCGCCGGCCGGCGGCCCGATGCGGTGTGGGCCGCCAAGGGCGTGGACACGCGCCCGACGAAGATGCTGCGCGAGGCGCGCACCTTCGAGGATGAGATGCGGCTCCCGACGCCGGAGGAGGGGTCCGAGATTGCTGATGACTACGGCTCCTTGGGCTTGAGCCTGCGCCGGCACCCGCTCGCGATCAATCAAGCTCACCGAATGGGGCATCAAGAGCTCCGAGGATCTGCGCGTTCGCGCGAAGGATCGCCAGAAGGTGCGCGCCAGCGGGATCGTCACGCAACGGCAGCGCCCGAGCACCGCAAAGGGCGTCGTGTTCGCGACCCTCGAGGACGAGACCGGCACGGTCAACATTATCGTGTGGCCGCAGGTCGCGGAGGAACAGCGCACGGTCCTGCTCAGCGCCAAGCTGCTGAGCGTGGAGGGCACCTGGCAGAGCGAGAAGGGCGTCCAGTCCCTGGTGGCCGCGAAGCTGGTCGACCACACGTCTTTGGTGGGCACGCTGCGCACGTCCAGTCGAGACTTCCGCTGAGGGGAAGCCGCCGTCCTGCTTATTTCACGCCCCCAGCCGATCCGAGCCGCGACGCTCCAACCGGCCCTATGCGACCAAGTGGCGGCCGCCCGACTCTGCTATGGCCGCCGCCGCCGCCGCCCAGGAAACCTTGCCGTTACGAACAACGAAGCTCACGCCTTGGCGGGCGCCCGGATTTGGCGTCACCAGAACGTTCACGCTATAGCCAGCGACCGTCACAGCCATGCCGGTCTTGAGCACCTCGTTCTCGGCGTCTCGCAAAATCTTCAGCGCTGTATCTTCAGTCATGCTTCATTCTCGATGGTGCGGCTACGCATTGGTGTGCCAAGTGGCGAAGCTCCAACGATTGCTGCAAGGCAATGTGAGCAAGTGTGGAAGTTGTGCCGCCCCTGTACTGCGTTGGCGCACCGGTTTTAATCTGCGACAGCCGGCGACCGGGCGTCGAGCAGAACCAGATCAATGACTTGCAAGCGGTTCAAAGCTCGAGCCGTGAATTTTTGTCTGGACATGCGCGCGATGAGGCTCCTCAGCAAGCCTTTCAACTGGTAACGCATCCACACACTGCCAAGCGTATCTGAGTTAAATCAGACGGCCCGAGCCAAGTCATGGCCCGTTGAAGAAGCTTCGACTCATCCATCGCCGAGCGTCTTGCTCTGGGCCACACGGACTGTTGGCGCTAAGGGCGAACAGAGACCTGCCGGGCTCGCCACAGTGCCGCCACCACAGTGCCTCGGTTCCGTCCCGCCCTAAGCATGAAGCGTGAACACCCATTGAAGCGCTCCCACCCCGAGAATGGCCGGATGGGGACAGGTGCATTCAATCCCGAAATCCCAGCGCGCGCATCGCTCGGGTCAGTGCGGCTGCGGACATGCTGTACCCACGCCACGGCTCATTCCCCTTGTCCAGGCGCATATGAATGTTCCGTACGTTCCATTGCGTCCCACCTGCGACCTTCGCCAGTTCATCCCACGTGATCGGCACTGATACGCCCAGCCCCGGCCTTGCGCGCGCCGACCAGGCGGAGGCCGTCGTGGCGCCGAAACCGTTGCGCAGGTAGTCGATGAAGATCCGGCCCACCCGGTTTTTGGGCCCGCTCTTGGCCACGAAAAGCTGGGGGAGCGTCCGCGCCAAGTGCATGACGATCGCCTGGGAGAAGTCCTTGACGGTGTCCCAGTCGTAGAGCCGCTTGACCGGCACCACCACATGCAGACCCTTGCCGCCGCTGGTCTTCGCGAATGAGGCCAGGCCAAGTTGCTCCAGGAAGACGCGCACCAGCTCGGCGGCCTGCTGAATCTGCGCCCACTTCACGCCTTCGCCCGGGTCGAGGTCGAAAGTCATCCGGTCCGGTTTCCCGATCGCCGTCTTGACCGCGTTCCAAGTGTGGAACTCGATCACGTTGAGCTGGGCGGCTTCGAGCAGTCCCTGAGCAGTGGCCACCTCGAGCAGTTGGCCGTGCCCGGGGTAGAGCGCCGGGTCAAGCTGGCGCACGCCGGGGATCTCGCCCTTGTCCAAGTGCTTCTGGAAGAACAGCTCGCCGGTGATGCCCTCCGGCGCTCGTACGAGCGACACAGGACGGTTTTTCAGGTGTTCGAGGATCAAGGGCCCGACCAGGCCGTAGAAGCGCACCAGCTCGATCTTGGTGACGCCGGTGGACGGGTCGATCACGCGGTCAGGGTTCGAAACCCGGAACTTGGCAGGCAGTGTGTGCTGGACCCCGGCGCGGGCGGCCGGCCGCAGGTGAAGCGGCACTTCCCGAACGACTGCCTTGGCAGGCTTGTCCTCGCGCAGGCCATGCAAGACGGGGCCCCGGACGTGGCCGCTCTTCGTCCATTCCGCGAAGCTCACCTCGACCACGAGCTCCGGCTTCACCCACTGCGCCCCGCCGGCGGACACGTCGATAGCACCCTTGAACGGGCTGGCAGCCGCGGCCAGGGGGGCCAGCTTCCCCTGGAGCAGGTCCACCAGCTTGCCGCTCAACCCAGACCCGGCGCTGCCTGTGTAGACCAAGTCGCCGGCGTCGTCGTGCACGCCCAGAAGCAAGGCGCCGATGCCGGCCCTGGTGCCGCGCTGGTAGGTCCACCCGCCGACCACGAACTCCTGCCGCTGACGGCACTTGAGCTTGATCCAGTCGGGGGAGCGGCTCGATGTGTATGGGCTGTCTTTGCGCTTACCGATGATGCCCTCCAGCCCCAGCTTGCAAGCTGACGCCAGGATGTCCCGCGGCGCGCCCGCAAACGCCTCGCTGAACCGCAGCGAGTCTGGGGCGTCTTCGAGGAGCTGCTTCAGCCGCGCGCGCCGCTCGACTAGCGGAACCTGGCGCAGGTCCAAGCCGTCGTGGTGCATCAAGTCGAACAGGTGGTAGGTGATGTCCTTGGTCTGGGCGTTGTCGAACCCAGCCTGGAGGGCGCCGAAGTCGGGCAGCCCTTGCTCGTTGAGCATGACGATCTCGCCGTCGAGCCAGCACGGCGCCAGCTTCATCGCAGCGATGTCCCGCACCAGGTGCGGCATCTTCTTCGACCAGTCGTGGCCATTCCGAGTGAAGAGCCGCACACCAGCCCCATCCACCCGCGTCAGCATCCTAAAACCGTCCAGTTTGACCTCCATCACCCAGTCGTCGCCAGTGCTTGGCGGCCCGTCGGCCAGGGTGGCCAGCTCGGGCGCGATCTTGGCGGGGAGGGCGCTCTTCTTCGCCCCGACCAGGCTGCCCGTCGAGTCGGTGGGAGCTGCCGCGCCGGCGGGCGGCGGCAGCCCGGCCACGCTGTCGGGCATCTCGTCGACCACGCTGAACTCGCTGGCCGGCCGCACGAACTGGTCGCGCTCCTTGATCAACAGCCAGGCGTCCTGCTTCTCGTCCTTGCTCTTGATCCGCACGAGCACCCATCTGCCCCGGAGCTTGTGGCCATAGAGCTCGAACTTGAGGTCGCCGCCCTTGAGACCCTTGTGCGGGTCGCCGACTGGCACCCAGATGCCCTTGTCCCAGATCACAACCTTGCCGGCGCCGTACTGTTTCGGGGGAATCGTGCCCTCGAAGGCGTTGTAGCTGATCGGATGGTCCTCGACGTGCACAGCCATGCGTTTGTCGGCCGTGTCGTAGCTGGGGCCCTTCGGCACGGCCCAGCTGAGCATCACGCCGTCGAGTTCGAGGCGGAAGTCGTAGTGCAGCCGGGTGGCCCAGTGCTTCTGGATCACGAAATGCAGGCCGGCGGCGGCGGACTCGCCGCCCTCAGCCGGCTCGGGCGTGACCGCGAAGTTTCGCTTCGCCTTGTACTTTGCCAGCGGAGGTGCGGTTGCCATTGGCGAAATGTACGGGCGTCGCGCCCCTGGTGTGAAGGCCAATGCCGTCTTGTCGAGTGGGCTGCTCAAATGCTGGGCTAGGCGGTGGCGGCATGGGCGGACCTAGACGCTCGGCAGGCTCCTACGTCGCGGCGACTGGTCTGGATGGAATCTCCAGTTCCGAAAGGAGACGCTACCAGTACCCGCGTGAAGCAATCCGCCCCGTCGTGCAAGCCTTTGAAGTGGGGCGCGGCGGCGCCCTAGCCGCCCGGGCCCGGCCGGACGCCAGGTTACTGCCTGGCGCTGTCGTCCCCTGCGGCTTCCTCGGTTTGGGCCGCATCGGTGCCAATGTCCGGCGTGCCGGGAAAACCGGATTTCTTGTTCGCCTCGCGTCCCATCCGGCTGCCCTCAGACGGAGGGTCCTGCCCGATCTCGTGGCTCTGCTCGATGTTTTGCCCGGAGGCCGGTCCTCGGTCGCCCAGCCTTGCCTCTTGGGCCGGCGGGGGTACTGCGGTGGGGCGTTTGGTGTCAGTCACGGAGAGCTCCTTGTGCAAAACCATAGCGTGGCCATGACGCGATTGATCGGGAGGTGGATGTTCGCCCACCTCAATGTAGGTGAGCACCGATTTCTGCGGCCCGGCGGGCGGTCTGCCACGCATCCAGCAGCCTCGCAGGTAGCGATCACCTCCGCTCGATCGCCGTTTCCGTCGCGAACCCGATCCGGGCGTCTTTCAATGGGTGTTGATCGAGAGGACAGAGGATGCGTCGCTCGGGTGAACGCGACGGCCATATGGCCCCGCGGAAAAGTGGCTCTCGATGCTCCCACAGAGCCTCAACAGGCAATAGTTGTTGCAGTTCATGCGCGAGGGAGCGAAGGCAGCGCTGCCGCGCCCCCTTCGTCGTCGGCAATAGGTCGCGCGAGGAGTGCGGTCATCGCAGCCATCGCCTCGTGAATGTCTCCGAACACAAATGGCAGGTTCTCGCCGTCGAGTCCGACGAGTTCATAAACCAACCTGCCGTCGACCTTCGCGACTTTGTAGACGCAGTAGCCACCTGCCGACGCAATCTCGTCGCCATCATGGACATGTCGGTGTTTTCTCATATCGAGCCTCCTCGGAAAGAACCGTCAGCATGAGCGCGCCACGCCTAAGGCCGTTCGTTCTGTGCAAGGCACGTGTCGCGGCGCCGATGAGACGCAGTAGACGCAGTTCCAGCGATGCGGCATCTAGCGGCGGGCCGAACTGCCAATCCAGCCGGCGCCGAGGGCAGCAAGGAATTGTCGACCTAGCGGGCTTGTCGCGCACCATGACCCTGACCCTGGGCTCCAAAGGCTGATTGCCACCTTCATGGAGTCGTTTGCCGTGTCAACCCCGCTTGTTCCGCCGGCGGATCACTCCTGCGACGCGAGATGTTCGCGCACGGCGGCGACGTGATTGCCGACCTTGGAAATGGTATCTCGCAGTTTCGCCTCAGTGCATCGAAGCTCCTTGCACCAGTACTGCAACTCTAGAGAATCTTCCTCAAGGATCCGACCCGGATCCAGTGGCCGGAAATTTCTCAGGTCATCAGGCATACAGCCTCCTCAGGCAGTGTGGCCGGACCTTTATAGGCTCAAGCGAACCGATCTGCAAGGCGGCGGACAGCGCGAAATCCTCCCGCCTGAGCGTCCGCTGCCGACCGCCACGAAGTTCCGCTCCGGGGCCCAAAGCTGACCTACAACAGACACACGCTCACTGCCGGAAAGCGGCCGATAGTCTCTCGCACGGGGACGGCTGAAGCATGGTGTGCCGTTTACCCCGTGACTGCTTCTACCTCGACAGTCGCCGGTACGCACTGTAGTGGCGAATCGCACCCTGTCTGTTGCCTAGCTCATCGTAGAGCCTGCCCACGTTGAAGTGCGCATCGGCAAGATTCGGATCGAGCTGCAGCGCCAGGTCATAACTCGCCAGGGCCTCCTCGAATCGATTCAGGTCCTCAAGTGCCACCGCACGGTTGAAGTAGAGGATGGGTTCCTCCGGGCGGTTCTCGATCCCCTTGGAGAACACCTGGACCGCCTCATCGCAATCGCCGCCGTCACAGAGGAGCGCGCCGAGATTGAGGTAGGCGTTGGTGTAATCCGGTGCGACGGCGATAGCCTCCTCGTAGAGCCGCCGCGCTTCCGCGGCGTCGACCGACTCGAGGCACTCCGCGCGCGTGAACAGGACCTCTGGCGAGGGCGTCGGCGCCGCGGCGGCGGGGCGGCGTGCGGCCGACAGATGCCGCACGACGGTCACCACACCGCCTTTCGGCTCGAGCTCGACGTCGAAATCCATCAGAAGCTGCCCGCTCTCAGCCTCCCATTGCGAGTTCCGATCGCGCACGGCGATGTCGTTGCCCACGGCGGTGATGCGAAGGCCGGACAACGGAGCCTCGGAAGGCAGCTGATCTCTCAGCCGGCGCAGCGATCGCAAGATCTTGGCGGTGGGGATGCTCGCGGAGCGAAGCTCATGAGCCGTGCGCAGCAGCATGACATCCTGGAACGAGAACAAGTAGGCTTGGCGCGGCCCGCGCGCGGGCTTGACGAAGCCAAGTTCGACCAGGCGGACGATCGCGTTCCGGGAGAGGCCGAGCATCTCCTGAACGCGTCGAAGCGTATGGGACTCCAGAGCTACCTCCCGCCAGCTTTGTAAGCCGCCAGCTTACTTCCTGGCGCGGGTGCGTGTCGGCTCCGCAGCGGTTTCCGCGGTCTTGGGAGCGCGACGAACACCTTTGCGCTTGGCTCCTATCTCTGCGACGTTGTCGGCGGCTCCGGCGGCGGCGGGCTTGGCCGCAGCCGGTGCCTTCGTCGCAGTGGCGGGCTTGCGCTTCAGACTGGCCATGAGCGCCTCGGTGAGGTCGATCACCTGGGCGCCAGCTTCCTCTCCAGCGTGCGGCGAAGCGACGACCTCCTTGCCTGCGATCTTGGCGTCGATGGCTGCCAGGATGCGCTTCTTCTCTTCGTCCTCGAACATGGTCGGATCGTAGGTGTCTTCCGAGATCTGGTCAATGAGCTGCAGCGCCAGCTTGAGCTCCGCCGGTGTCGGCTGGGTGTTCTCGATGTCGAGGTCCGCCAGCGAGCGAACCTCGTTCGCATAGAGCAGCTGCTGCAACACCAGGCCGTCTTCGGCGGCCCGGACCTGCACGACGTATTGTTTGCCCTTCCACGCCCACTTCGCCAGCGCGCAGCGACCGCTCTCGCGCATGGCAGCCCGCAGGAGGCTGTAGGGCTTGCCGCCGCGCTTGTCGGGCGCCAGGAAGTAGGCCTTGTCGTAGTAGATGGGGTCGACTTCCTTCTCGGGGATGAACGACACGATGTCGATCACATGGCTGGAGCCTTCCTCGAGGGCCTTCAGCTCCTCTGGCTGGAACAGCACGTACCGGTCCTTCTCGAATTCGTAGCCCTTGATCATCTCGTTGCGCGGCACCACCGTCTTCATGTCTTTCTCTGACACGTACTGCTGCTTCACGCGGCTGCCGTCCTTGGCGAGGAGGTTGAAGCGGATGGTCTCCGAGGACTCGGTCGCCGAGTAGAGCTTCACCGGGATCGAGACGAGTCCGAAGCTGAGAGAGAGCGAAGCGATGGAACGTGCGGCCATGGTTTCCCCATCAATGCGGCGCGATCCGGCCGCTGGAAGTGGAAACTTGCCACGTTTGGCACCGCTGCGGAAGAGGTGCGCGGCGCGCGAGTCACGTCATCCTCTGCCGTCTGGCAGGATTTCTGAGCGAAACGGAGCAAATGTCGCGAATCAGACGCCGTCAGCCGCAGCGTGCACTGGCGCCTGGGTCCTCGAGGTCAATCGCCTAGCCGAGGCAACCCAGTAAACGGCGCCCCCGCGTCCGGGTACGGTCGAAGGGTGTTCGGGTCGAGGCCCCGGCTCCGGTCGCAGTTCAGATCCTGTCCGCCTCCCGGGCCGATCGCCTGGCCCCCGCCGGGCTCAATCGAAAGTCCGCCGCCGGGCCCGATCGGACATGCCGCCATCTGGGCTAATGGATTGACCACCACCGGGGCCAATGGAGTCACAGCCGCCCGGCCCGATCGAGCCCGGCACGCAATTTCGCCAGGCCTGCGCCGACGCACAGGGACGCGACCGCGGCAAACGCCGCCGCTACCGCCAAGGTCCCAAGGGGTGAACGTCGCGCCATGTTGCTTCACCAGTGAGTCTCGATGGCGCAGCATACAGGCCGGGTACAACGCAGCCATGGCGCCGATGCAACGTCCGCGCCCCAGTTCCGAGCAGAACGTCACGAGGAGCCGGGGCGCCAGCATACGTGCGTGGCCCGATTCCGCCGAAGCCCGAACGGCCGTAGGATCCGTGCGTGAGCGCCACCGAAACCATCCCGTTCGTCTACGCGCCTGAAGACTTCGACGCTCGGATCTTGCGCGCCGTGCGCACACCGGGCGTGGAGGGAACGGCCGTCTTCGGGCGGACAGCCGACGGCTGCACTCGGGTGGTCGTGACGATCACTGGCGAACCCGAGCCGATCCGAATCGCCCGCGCCAGCCTGCCGTTGGAAACCCAAGCCCTCGGCGGCGATCAACCGAAAGCGATCAGGCCCCGACCGAAGACGTGACCGTCAGTTCGAGATCTTGCTGGCGGCTTCGTGAAGCCAATTGAGGATGGGTTCGGCCAAGGGCTCGACCGGGCCCGTCCAGATAGCGGCGCGTAGCGGAGTCAAAGTTGGATGGCCGGACGACAACCGTGCCTTGCGCGATTGCTGTCGAGCTTGCTATTTTGATATGCATGTAACTCGCATTCGACGACCCCTCGTCTCGTGAGTGACCGCCCCCATGTTGCGGTGCCACTTCCGTTCCGGTGGTCTTGCTCGATCACGTTGTTGAGCTACTTGGACGATCGCCGCTAGGTGGTGTTTCAACGACAGATGATGAATGTGGACAACCTGGCATTGCCGAGTGCTTCCACACCGAGGCGCTCCACGGATCAGAGCCCATCGGACATGACGCTCGGCAGAAGCTCGGCCCTCCTCGGCCGACCCCGACCGACCCGGCTACTCGGCCTTGATGTTTCCCTTGGCGACAATCGCGCCGAACTTGCTCTCCTCATTCTTGAGGAACGCAGCGAATTCCCTCGGTCCGGCACCGATTGGCGTGACGCCACTATCCTGAAAATTCTTCCGCACGCTGGGGTCAGTCAACACTTGGCCCAGCGCGGCATTTAGCTGCTCGACAATCTGCGTCGGCGTGCCCTTCGGCGCGAAGACACCCTGCCAAACCGTCACGTTCGCTCCGCGCCAGGCTGGCACGCTGGTCAGTGGTAGCACCTCGGGCATGGCCGGGGACGGCTTGTCCGACAACACGCCGTACACGAGGATCTTTCCTGCGCGAGCCTGCTGCATCACCATAGACAAAGGCAGCACAGCCAGGTCTAGCTGACTACCGCTGAGATCGTTCACGATCTGCGTGCCGGCCCGATAGGGCACGTGGAGCATGTCGACGCCGCCTTGCTGCTTGAGCAGTTCGCCGCCCAGGTGCAGCGAGGTGCCTATGCCGGAACTTGCGTAGGTGTATTTGCCCGGCACAGCCTTCAGTTCTGCATAGAGCGCCTCGCTGGTCTTCGCTTGCATAGTGGGCTTGCCCACGAGCACCAGGGGCTGTGACCCCAGTAGGGTGACAGGCATCAGATCAGCCAGCCCGTCGTAGCGGACGGTAGAAGGCGTGACCATCTTCGCGATGACGATAGTGCTTTCCACCGACAGTAGGAGGGTATAGCCGTCGGGCTTGGCGCGCACAACTTTTTCCGTGCCGATGACGCCAGCAGCGCCCGAGACGTTCTCAATAACCACTGGCTGCCCGAGACGCGCTGACAGCTCGGGTCCGATCCAACGCGCCATGACGTCCACGTTGCCGCCGGCAGCGTAGGGCACTATGAGGGTGATCGCGCGCGCGGGCCATGCGCTCTCGGCCATGATGGGCGGCGCCGAGCACGCGAGGGCAGCGAGTGCAAGTGCCGCTACCAATTTGCGGCGGCGGGTTTTTCCAGCAGTTGGGAGTCGCATCACAGATCCTTGCTTTCGGCTTTGGTTTTTTTGGCGGGGGTCACTGGGTTGTGGACTGCGTGGCTTCGAGCACGGCGATCTCGCGCTCGAACTCGGCGCGCAAGGCCCTCTTGGACGATCCGTCGAGCCAGCATGCGTCCACGCCAGCCAGACTGAAGGCACGTGCCTGCGCCCACCCCCAGCCGCAGCCCTCGAGCACGGTCGCGTAGGAGTGCGAAAGGTCGGTGTGGAACATCGCAGGGTCGTCAGTGTTGAGGGTCAGGGGCAGGCCTGCGTCGACCATGCGTTTCACGCCTTCTATGCGCTGGCGCTGGCGCCGCACGACGCTCGTGACCCCGCACACGCAGAAGTACACGCCGCGATCGCGCGCGCGGCGCAAGCCATCTTCGCTCGCGAGCAGGTTGTAGCCGTGGTCAAGCCGGTCGCAGCCCAAGTGCTCAATGCACGCGTCGACATTGGAAGGCGGCGCCTCCTCCAGTGTCTGGTTGTCCTCGCAGACATGGGCCGTTCGGCGCAGTCCGGCCTGTCCGGCGCGCTGGAAGAGCGCCGCGAACTGGGCAGGCGGCCCTTCGCGCTCCGGGCCGTCCAGGCCCACGCCAACCACCAGGTCCGAGCGCAGGCCGACTATGTCGTCCATAGCGCGCTCGGCGCTGTCAAGTGGCAGGCCGCGATCGAATGAGGCAATCAGCAGGCCCGAGCAGCCGAAGTCGCGTTGCGCGGCATGCAGGCCGGCAGTCAGTCCCTCGACCTGCACCCGGTAGGGAACGGCAGTGGGCATGAAGTACTGCGGGTTAAAGGACATCTCGATATGGCGCGCGTTGCTGCTGCGCGCCGCATCCTCCACGGCTTCGTAGGCCACGCACTCGAAGTCGGCGCTGCTGCGCACGGCCTGCGCGGCGATGCGCAGCACGCCGATGAAGTCGTAGAAGTCGCGGTAGGTGTACAGCGTCTGCACGGGCCGCGGCAGAGGCAGGTCGTATTTGCTCGCGAGCCGCGCAAGCGTGGCCGGGCGCATTGTGCCGGCCATGTGGAAATGTAGATCGACCTTGGGAAGCCGAGCGACACGGGCGAGTAGCTCGGTCGGAAGCGGCGTGGCCGAAACACCGTGTGGAATGGTGACGTCGGAAACGAGGGGGGACATGGGCAGCAGCGTCGGTTGGAGTGTGTGCCGCCACCTTATCCACGCCTGCCGCCGACACCCAGCGCTGCGGTGTGTAGCGGGTTATGACGCCATTGTCATGACCTTGGCCGGTGGGCGAGTTCGCGCGCGGCGGCAATCAACTCGTTGCGCATCCAGCTCATAGCCTGGTTCTTGTGCGTGCGCTCGTGCCAGACCAGGCGATAGCGATGCGGTTTGATCTTGGCAGGGAACGGCACGAGCGCGAGCGGGTACCGCTCGGCAAAGTCCTCGGCCAGCAGCCGACCGGTAGAGAAGATGAGGTCGGAACGTGTGAGGATGGCGGGTGCCATGCTCAGAAACTGTGTGTGCATTGCCGTGTGTACCGACACGCCCAACTCCGCGAGCTGCGCATCGAGAATGGTGCCCTGCCCCGGCACGTGCTCTAGCGAGGCGAGGTGCCGCGCCCGGCGATAGTTTTCGAGTGTCAACGGTTTACCCAACAGCGGATGGCCCCTGCGCATCAGGCACACCATCGGCTCGGTCAACAAGCTTGCCGCGCGCAGATGGTCCGGGAGCTCGGGCCAGATGGTGATGACCATGTCGACCTCACCGTCCGCGAGCTGCCGGTAGTGCTCGAACCGAGAACCCAGGCCGCGTACGACCACGTCGCACTCGGGCGCCTGACGGCCAACCCGCTCGATGATGTCCGCGAAGAACCAGTGCGGCAAGAAGTCGTAGGTCGCGATGCGAAAGCTCTGGCGCATCTTGCCGGGCTCGACTGGCTTGGCCTCTGAGGTGAGCAGCGACATGTCTGCAAGAATGCGGCGGGCTGGCGCAACCAGGGCCTGCGCCCTTTCAGTGAGCACCATTCGGTTGCCCACGCGGATCAGCAGTTCGTCGCCGGTCAACTGGCGGAGCACCTTGAGGTGGCGGCTGAGCGCGGACTGCGCAACGCCCAACTTCGCGGCAGCCTGCGATACGCTGGCTTCTGCGAGCAGAGCATGGAGGGAACGTAACAGCGGTTCATCCAGCCGACGGTCAGTTTCGCCAATTTCAAGGGGCACGATGCTCACGCGAAAGAAGTAGGGGCCGCTCGAAGTGCGGACGGGCCCTCGATTTTGCCTGCGGATTCATGCAACACACTGATGACTGCCGTAGGCAGACGGAGCGTTGCACCGACCGGTTGAGCAACCGGGCGAGTGCCGCCTTGCGTTGCGCAAGGCCCGGTGGGCTGTCCCGCAGGAAGGCATGGCGCTGCCGTTGCAGTGCGGCTAAACCGTCGGTGTTCAACGGGCTCGAGTCCTCAGACATGCGGGTCTCAGGGTTTGTCGATCACTCGTCGCGACCCGGGTGCAACAGCGTGGGCGCGGAAAGCGCGCTCTGGAACGCTGGCACGTACTCATACTACACCGGCCTTCCCAGATTCAAGGACTTGATGAACTGGACAAGCTGCCTTCGCCCAAGCGGAGATTTGCAGCTTCGGCGCTGCGATAGGCGCGAATCGGAAGATCGGTCGGAAGATCTCTTCCTGAAGGATGGCAGCGTCATCAGCGGGATCGCGATGACAAGCACCGACGACATCGCGGGTTTCATGCGCGCCTTGGGCAACCAGGTGACCGAATCGAACCCATTCGAGATCCCGCTACGAATCGTGCCAGGCGACCGCATCGAGTCCCCTTATGTCTCCCGATTGCGACTCATGTGGGCGTCCATGCACGCCGAGGTCGTCAGCACCTTCTCGCGGGAGGAACCGGGCCTCCCCAGGGACGTTCCTACGGTCATGCAGGCGATCGAAGACACCGATGCGTACCACTCGCTTTCCATCGGGTCACACCTGAACTGATCCGCCGCGTTGCCGCCGGAGCCTGGAACGAAGACATCCACGAGCAGGACCGACAATCAGGAGATGCAATGGCGGCCCACGGCTATTGGCTCGCGCACAACGAAGTCACGGCGTCCCTTCAGAAAATCTTCGCGGGTGCGAACGCAGGCGACGTCCTCAAGAGCGATCACAGCAGTTGGTTCCGAGCCATGTTCTCGCCGAGCGTCACGGCTGGACTTCTGTCGCCGCGCGACCTCGCAGGCTACCGCGGCCATCAAGTCTACATTCGCAACGCCCAGCACGTGCCGCCGCCACGTGAAGCGGTGCGGGAGATGATGCCCGCTATGTTCGAGCTACTGCGCGACGAGCCATCAGCCGCGGTGCGTGGTGCTTGGCCACTTCATGTTCGTTTTCATCCACCCGGACATGGACGGCAACGGGCGCCTTGGGCGATTCATCATGAATACGATGCTCACCTCCGGTGGATTCCCGTGGACAGTACTGCGTCTCGAAGATCGCGACCGATACATGGACCCGTTGAACGCCGCGAGCGGCAAGAGCGACGTGAAGCCGTTTGCGGCATTCGTTGCCCAGAGCCTGGCCGCGGCAAAGAACATGCAGGCCGAACCTCCGTTCGATGCTGCCTTGGACACCAGCATCGAGGAGGTCCGATCCGCAGAGCCCGCGCAGCTGAGGTTATTCTTATGCTAGCTCGCCGGAGCCTTTCAAGCGTCCCCGCGCCCGTCGCCTGCTCGCTCGTTGGCCCATTTCATTGCAAGCTCTTTCGCACGTCCAAGCGCCTGCTGCGCTGTGTCAAATCTCTCGGGGCCCAAAACGAGGGTCCGAATGTCGTTGCAAGGTGGCGCCTTGTAGCGAACTGTCGCCTGAAAGGCTCCTGAGGGCAGCTGCTCGCCGCTGCACAGGAAATGCCATCCCTGGAAGTCGAGGGTTTCCATCTCGTCCATCTTTCCCTCCGATCCCATTGCTTAATGGATGAAGCTTCGCCGAAGGCAGCCGAGGGCCGCTAGATGTCATCCGGACTCGGCTTTCCCGAGTCCATCATGCGCGCCAGCGCGCTCGTCTGCGCAGCGCCCGCTCGGAAATAGCCGGACACGACGTCCACGCTACGGTGACCGGTCATGGCCATGGTCTCCTGCAAGGGGAGGTTCCGCCGCCCGGCCTCCGTGACGAAGCCAGATCGCAGCGAGTGGGCCGAGAAGTCATCGCCCACGCCGGCGAGCTTGCAGCGCGCCTTCACGATGTCGCGGATGGCCGTGCCGGTGAGGGCATCCTCGCCCAGGCGCCCGGCCTTGTTGATCCGGCGGAAGAGGGGTCCTGAGGTGATTCCACTGGCCTTCAGCCAGGCTTCCATGGCTTCCGCGGCCATGCCCACCACCGGCTTCACATCCTCGGGCTTCACCTTTCCGGTGTGGTTGGTCTTCGAGGCCGCCGGACGACCAGGCGAAGAGGAGGAGGGCGCGGTCACGCTTTCCCTTGAGCGAGTCGTCGCAGGTCTCCAGGACCGCCTCGAGCGGCTCCTTGGTCAGGGCCCGCTGCTTGTGAGGGGTGGCGTTGCGCTTGGCGTAGGCCTTTCGCGTCTTGCTCAGAAGAGCCTTCACCGCCGAGTCGGTGCAGGGGTTGGTCTGCTTGGCCAGGTGCACGGCCAAATGGCCCATTTGGTGTCCTTTGTCGTCGGAACTCATCCGCCACCTCGCAGCGCACGTTCCAGCAATGAATCCGGCGCGGGCGTGCGCTCCGGCCTCACACTCGGCAGTGCCAAGGTTGCGCTTGCCCGGTTCCACCAGGATCTCCCTACAGGCGAGCCCTGTCGCGCTCGTGAGCTCCCGCGCGGTCATGATCCCGCCAGCGTACCGCGCCAGCAGCAGGTCCAGCTGCGTTGGATTCTGCGAGGGAATTGGCTTTAGCAATTCGGTTGCCATGTCGGGCTGTCAGTGGAGGCCATGTGCGACGTCGAATCGCTGCGCAAGTTCCAGCAGGCGCCGGTCACGGGTCCATAGCCGTGCGCCTGGGGTGATGAGGGTCGACGCAAGTAGCGCCATGTCGACCAACCCGCACCCGAGTCCGTAGAGCTTTTCGCGCTCGATCAATTCGAGCACTTCGTCCAATGTGGCCTGATTGCACGACCTCAGCAGGCTCAGGCTGCCAAGCGTTTGCTCTCGCGGAGAGGGCGGGGTTCCACACGCCAGTTCAACGATCACCATTGGATGGGTCAAGGCGAGGTCCAAGCCCACCAGGTTTGCGAGGGCGGCGTTGCCGCTACGGAAATGGTCGATCCAAACGGAGGTGTCGACGAGCACGCTCATGGCGAGATCAACTCGCCTTGACGGCGCGGGACGTCCTTGATGTCGGGGGAAGTGCCTCCGAGCGCAATGAGGCGCTTGCCCGCCTGAACACGAACGAACGTGCGGATTGCCTCTCGAAAGATCTCCGCCTTGTCCATTTCGGGATCGGCCAATTCAAGGGCCTTCTCGAAAAGTGAGTCTTCGATGGTGACGGTGGTACGCATGGCTAGCCCTGAATCACTGATGATACTATTTTGCATCAATTTTCGCATCTTTGCTCCAAACCCCTTAGACCTAAGCGCGGGCCGTCCTTGGCGGCTGGACGCTCGAGCTAGCTAGATGCGTTTCGGATCGGCAGGGCGGAGCATGCAGTTCTGGACTTCGATCCTCCCGAGGCAGCACCGCTACGACATGACGAAGGGAAGAGTGCACTCGGCCGCAAGGTGAGGGGTCCACACACCCGTGCAGCCACGCGCCGACCGGATTCCGCCGCAAACGAACACAGCGCCGAAACGCCGTGCGTCGGCTGCTTCGATTTTTTCGACCTGCGCGATCATGAACGTAAGCGAAATCTGAGAGCGGCAGCTCGCTTGCGGCGAGGCCGTTTTTAATGATTGCATCCAGCTACGGACGGGGCTAGTTCTACCGTCGAGCAGGGCGCTTGCCTGGTCCGCTCGGGACCTGCGTTCCTCCTGCTGCCGTAGGCGCAACACCGACTACGTGCGAGGGCTGCATTGCTTTCGGGTGCAGGCGGGGCGATGGCGCTCCATACCCGACCCGGGAGCGATGCGCGCGGGACAAACCCAACATCCACACGCATGATGATCCGAATTACAACGGCAACCGCAAGGGCTTCTGCTGCAGGGGTACCGTAGTCGCGGCCACCTCTCACTTCCCTTAGGAATTTGCCATGAACCCGCAAGACCTGCAGAACCGCGCCGAGTCGGAGCGCGAGGCCGTCAAGAACAATATGAAGCGAGCCACCGAGACCGCGCCGGCAGAGTTTCGAGACGAGGCAAACGAGAACAAGGTCGTAGAGATCGGCGACGACCTGACGAACAGCCCGATCCAGGGCATTGACCCGCACCTCGACGCTTCACGGTTAGGTATGGCGGACGCCGACGCCGATCGCCAAGCGCGCATCCGGGCGGCAGCTTATGCCGTGTGGGAAAGGCACGGCCGGCAGGCTGGCCATGAGTTGGAGGACTGGCTCGAGGCGGAACGGTCGCTCGATCCTAGGGCCAACGATCAGCGCACCGACTAGCCAGCTCAGCATGGACCGCGACCGCCAGGGTACCAACGTCCGGCCTTCAGCCCCCGCTGTCTAGGTCGGACCTTCGCTCGCTGCGTCTATCGACGCGGCTGCATGGCCGAAATGAGCTCCAGTCGCCCGACGCACGTCATCGAACTGGCCCCGCCGACTACCACGCCCGCGCCTCCCGGTTGATCCCGATCGCGCGACACCGGCGTGACGAGGCGAGAGAGTGATGCCATCTCGCGCCCCATGCAAGAGTGCTACCAAGCTCGGCGCCGTGGGAGACGCTCAGCGCGAGGTTTGGACCCTCACAGTGGACCCCATCCCGGCACCGCCGTGAACCAGATCAGGCGAGCAGAAGGTGCTCACGATCGCCTAGGACGCGTGCTGCGCTTCCCCAGATGCCATGGGCCATGAGTGGCGGACAGGCGTGAGATTCACTGGATGGCGACCCGCGCTGCGTATGCGTGTTTTGCGCGTGAGCGCGCGATTCCTACACCGGGAGGCCCACGCCGGTGATAGCGTAAACATCCGACAGATGCGAGCGCCATGATGTCTTCCGAACAGCCTCCGCCCATCGCCCCGGAGACTGCCGCCGGTGGGATGGCGCTGCTGGTGATCGACATGATCAGTTGCTGGGATTTCCCCGACGCCGACAAGTTGCTTCCTGGTGCCCGGCGCCTCACGGCACCCATCGCCGCGCTGACGGCGCGCTGTCGCAAGTGCGGCGTGCCGGTGATCTACGCGAATGACAACCGGGGACGCTGGCGGTCGGACTTCCCGGCGCTGGTCGGCCTGTCGATCGAGTCCGGCGGCCCGGGAGCCACCATCACCCAGGCGCTCGAACCGGCAGGCGAGGACTACTTCGTGCTCAAGCCCAGCCAATCGGCATTCTTCGGCACGCCGCTCGAGCTGCTTCTCCGGCACCTAAATGTGCACCGCATCGCGGTCACCGGCGTGGCCAGCGACCAGTGCGTATTGGCCACGGTGCTGGAAGCCCGGATGCGCTCGCTCGAAGTGGTCGTCCCGCGCGATTGTGTCGCGACCCAATCGGAGGCGCGCAACCGGCTCGTCCTGCGGCAACTGGAAGAGGTGCACCGGGTGCCCACCACGCCGGCGTCTCGCATCCGTCTCGTCCGAAGGCCATTGCCATGACCACCGAATTGTCTGAATTCCTTGATCCCCGGAGCCATGGGTTCGTACGCGTGGCCGTCGCGGTGCCGCGCAATCGCATCGCGGACCCGATATTCAACACCGGCGAGACTATCGAGCTCTATCGAGCGGCGAGTGCGGACGGCGCCATGGTCGTGGCGTTTCCCGAACTGGGTCTGTCGGCCTATACGTGCGATGACCTGTTCCACCAGGCCGCCTTGCTAGACGGCTGCGAGGGCGCCCTTGCAAGCGTGATGGCCGCCTCCCAAGGGCTCGCGGCGTTGGCGATCGTGGGGCTGCCGCTGCGGGTGGACCATCGCCTGTACAACGTTGCAGCCGCCGTGGCCGGCGGCCGGCTGTTGGCCGTCTGGCCCAAGACCTACCTGCCCAACTACGGCGAGTTCTACGAGGCGCGGCAGTTCAGCGCCAGCGCCAGTGTCTTGGCGACCGAGATCGAGTTGTGCGGCCAGCGCGTTCCCTTAGGCACCAACTTGCTGGTGCAATGCCGGCAACGGCCATTGCTGAAGCTTCATGCAGAGATCTGTGAGGACGTCTGGGTCCCCATACCGCCATCGAGCTACGCGGCGCTCGCGGGCGCCACCGTGCTGGTCAACCTGTCGGCTTCCAACATCACGATCGGAAAATCCGAGTATCGCCATCGTTTGGTGAGCCTGCATTCGGCGCGCTGCCTGGCTGCCTACCTGTATTCCTCGGCCGGCATCGGAGAATCGACGACCGACCTCGCGTGGGAGGGACAGGCGCTGATCTACGAAAGCGGCGAGATGCTGGCCGAGAGCGAGCGCTTCAGCAATCGCTCCCACCTGATCGTGGCCGACGTCGATCTCGAGCGACTCTCGCGCGAACGCATGCGGCAGAACTCCTTCGGCGTCTCCGCGGAGCACCACCGGCAGGCACTGGCGGGCTGGCGCACGGTGGCGTTCGATGCTGCAGAGCCGGCGCCCCTGTCGCGTCCGGCGCTGCAGCGCGCCGTCGAACGCTTTCCCTATGTGCCGGCGGATACGCGCAACCGGGATGAGCGCTGCATGGAGGTGTTCAACATCCAGGTCCAGTCGCTGGTGCAGCGCCTCGAGGCGGCTGGAATTTCCAAGTTGGTGATCGGCGTCTCGGGCGGGCTCGATTCGACCCATGCGCTGCTCGTATGCGCGCAGGCCATGGATCGTCTGAGGCGGCCGCGCGCAGACCTCCTGGGCTTCACGATGCCCGGCTTCGCGACCACTGGGCGCACACTGGGGCAGGCGCATGCGCTGATGAATGAGATCCGCTGCAGCGCGCGCGAGATCGACATCCGACCGAGCTGCCGGCAGATGCTGGCCGACCTCGGGCATCCGTTTGCCGACGGCGTGGCGCAATACGACATCACTTTCGAGACCGTGCAGGCGGGTGAGCGCACCAGCCATCTCTTTCGCCTGGCCAATCACCAGGGCGGCATCGTCGTCGGGACCGGGGACCTGAGCGAGCTCGCGCTGGGCTGGTGCACCTACGGTGTCGGCGACCATATGTCGCACTACAACGTCAACGCCAGCGTGCCGAAGACACTGATCAAGCATCTGGTGCGCTGGGTCGCGGAGAACGGGCAGGTCGGCCGGCCCGTCAGCGACGTGCCGCAGGCGATCCTTGCCACGGAGGTCAGCCCGGAGCTGGTCCCGGCGGAGGACGTCGGCGCGGAGCAGCCGGGGCAGAAGACCGAGGACTTCGTCGGGCCCTACGAGCTGCAGGATTTTCATCTTTACTACACGCTGCGCTATGGTTTCAAGCCGAGCAAGGTGGCCTTCCTCGCCTACACGGCATGGCACGACGCCTCGCTGGGCCGCTGGCCAGACGCATCCGGCGAGCATCACGCGTACTCATTGGCCGAGATCCGCAAGCACCTCGGCACCTTCCTCCTTCGCTTCTTCAAGACCAGTCAATTCAAGCGCTCCTGTGTCCCGAATTCGCCCAAGGTGGGTTCGGGCGGATCGCTCTCGCCACGCGGCGACTGGCGTGCGCCGAGCGATGGCGAGGCGGCCGTCTGGCTCGCGGATCTGGCGCGGATTCCCGACGACGCTCCGCCGCCTTGAAGCGCGTCGCGCAGGGGCCCGCATCGTCGGATTCGGCAACGCGATCGAGGGCCGCACGGTTCGGTGCCCCACCGGCGCGCAGGCGGGGTGGAGGAAGGTCTCATTTCTCGAGCTTTCGGCGCAACGTGGAGACATCGTTGGTCGTCACCGGGCAGGCGTCGTTACCCCAGCCCTGACGCACGAACGTGAGTATCTGGGCCATCTGCACATCGGTCAGGGTTCCCGCGACTGCCGGCATGCGTTGCGGCGCCGGACCCTTCGCAGTCTGCGGGCTCGTCCCACCCTCGATGGTGATTCGGATCAAGGAGGTGGCATCCTCGCTGAGGAGCGAGGGATTGCCAGCCAGCCGCGGGAAGGTGTCGGGCGCACCGCGCCCGTCCATCCGATGGCACTGCGCGCAGAAGACCCGGTAGGCAGCGACGACCAATTCAACACGACGATCTACAGCCTGGACGATCGCTTCCGCGGCATCCACGGAACTCGCATGGTGCTGCTGGGGAACCCGGACGACGTGCTGCGACTCGGGCTGGCCGAAGGAGGATCCGTCCCGGCCCGAACGGCCGTCGACGACGGCATGGTGCGGGAGTTCCGGGGGCTGCGGGTGACCCCCTCCGACATTCCGCGCGGTTGTCGGTTGTGTTGCGGGTTACTACCCCGAATGCAATCCGCAGAGCAAGGTGCCGGCGTCGAAGTCGGTCCCGGTGCGCTTGCGGCCGATGTAGGAGGCGACATGATCGACGAAGCCGAACTCGCCAGCGCGCGCGTCGGAGCGCCACCCGGTGGGCGCGACGGGGGCTGGCGCGTTGTTCGGCCATTCCGGGGCGTGGCTTCTGCGCGGGGCCGCCGCGGGAGGAAGCGGTCATCGAAGAGACGCCGGTCGCCTTCGTCTACAAGGGGATCTCCCATGCGGTGATGCTCGCCTCCCCGACGCATCTGGAGGACCTGGCGATCGGCTTCAGCCTCACCGAAGGGATTGTTGCGTGCGCCGGCGATATCTACGACAACGAGGTGCTCGAAGGGTGCGGGGGCATGGAACTGCGCATCGACATCGCAGCCGGCCGCATGGCGGCGCTGACGATGCGGCGCCGCGCGCTCGCGGGGGCGCACGGGCTGCGGGTTTGTGCGGCGTGGAAAGCCTCGCGCAAGCCATCGAGCCCATCCGAAGCGTGCGCTCCGGCGGCCATGTCGGGGCCGACGCGCTGGACCGCGCGTTTGCGCAACTCGATGAGCGGCAGGAGTTGCACTGCGCGTCGGGCGCGGCGCACGCGGCCGGGTTCGCCGACTGGCAGGGCCGCCTGTGCCTCGTGCGCGACGATGTCGGGCGCCACAACGCCCTCGACAAACTGGTCGGCGCGATGGCGGCGGCAGGACAGCGGGCGACGAGGACATCGCGCTGGTGACAAGCCGGGCGAGCTACGAAATGTGCACAAGAATCGGCCTCCTGGCGGTGCGCGCCAACGCGCAGGCGGGCATCACCCTGGTGGGCTTCGCCCGGGCCCTGCAACCTGGTGTACACCCACCGGGGGCGGACGGACTGCCGGTGAACGCCGCGACGCGCCCGCCTCAATGAGGTGCCGCGATCGACTCCACCGTCGTCCAGACGTCCACCTTGGCTTTGGCCAGGCAACGCAGGCGGTCGCGCACTTCCTTGGACCGGGCGCGGGCACTCCCGAGAGAAATCCGGCCCTTGAACTGGTCCTTCTTGAAGAGATCGGCATGACCAAAGACGTGAGCACCTGCCTTTTCGACCTTGATCGCGATGGCAACGTCGCGATAGACGATGGGCTCTGAAGTTGCTTTCATTGCTTCCTCCATCAAGAAATATGCGGGGCGCCGGACGACTCTACCCTCCAACGGAATATCCGCCCCCGGCGTGCGGCGTCGGTGGGGTCTCCCCTGGCAGAGAGAAGCGCGCAAGTTCCTCCCGGCCCTTCTGCGTGATGGCCAGCACCTGGGCGGCTTCGGCTGTGGTCGAAGAGCGGGAGGCGTTCGGTGCTGGAGGAGTGAGCGCGATCACCAGGCCGGCAGCGCGCAGAAGCCTGATCTTGTCGATCTCCGGGGGCGTGCGGAAAGTGGCGGGCAAGGGCGAGAGCGAAAGCTCTCTGAGCAGGTCCATGGCCATTTCGGGGTCCTCCTTTCACGATGACCAAAGCGAGCAAGGCACTAGATAGAACCCGCAGCGCCATCCGTCAAGAGTCGGAAACCGCCCGACAAGAATCTCGCAATTTGTAGCATGACCACCACCTTTCGGAAGTCCCGGGGAAATCCCCCGTACAGGCGAAGGCGCGCACAAGTTCTTTCACTCCGCCTGCTTCATCTTGGATTGAGATGGCCAGGCGCCCCCAATGAAGAGACAGACCCAATGCTCGACGACAGCTCGCTACTCTCCCGTGCATCGCTTCGCGGCTGAGCAGTTCAGATTCGTCAGCGTCGGCGAGTTCCTCCATAGGCGCGGAGAAGGCTGAAGCATCTCGCTGGATTCAGGTTGCTGGCTTAGGCGGATTGTTCTCGCGTCCGAAGTGCCGGGGCATGCCGATCGCGCGGATGAAATCGGCGATCGCAGCGTCGGAATCTGCGGCGTCGGCCAGGATCAACCCCGGGTCTGCGCCGCCGTCGGGCAGCGTCATCGGAATCTGCGCTTCAGAAAGCAACGCCTGCGAGGCGCCGAGGGCCAGGATCGTCTTGCAATGCCAGTATTGGGTACGCACGAATTCCAGCGTGTGGGCGTCCGCGTCCAGCGCTTCCACCGCGCCTGCGCCATCCGGGAGCACCAGGGCGTCGAACAGGAAGCCGGGCGCGTTCTCCATCGTCGCATCCGCCGCGAAATTCTCGCCCCCGATGCCGACACAGGTTCCTAGCCGGGCGCTGATGAGGCGCGGCACGGCGCCGGCGGCCACCAGTGCCGACACCACTTTCCCGAGCGATGCGCCTTCGACGCCCTGGGCGATGAGCACCGCGACCTTGCGGGTGCGAATACTGCCGTCGCCGGGCCGCGCCAGGAGCGACAAGGCGGGGGAGCTCCGGACCTCCGGGGTCGCAGGGTGTTCGAGAGCCTTGGGCAGCGGGGCCGGAAGGTCCATCCCCAGGTCCTGCGCCAAGCGGGCGGCCAGCTCGGGCGAGGCGTTGATCAGGCTGGCCACCATGCGCTCGCGAATGGCGGGCACGGTGACCTTCGAGAGTTCGAAGCGGAAGGCGTTGCCGATATGTGCCTTCTCGGCCTCGGACTGGCTCTCGAAGAAAAGCCGGGCCTGCGTGTAGTGGTCGGCGAATTTCTCAGGCTTGATCCTGAACTTGTCGGCGCTCGCCTTAGCATCGATGCGCCGCGCCACGCTGGTGAAACCCTGGGCGGCGCCGGCCTGGAACGGACAGCCGCCGGCCAGTGAATTGGGCTCGTAGGCGACACGGCCCCGGTGGATCGCCTGGCGATGCATGCCGTCGCGCTGGTTGTTGTGGACCTGGGCCACCGGCGCGTTGATAGGAAGCTCGTGGAAGTTGGGTCCGCCGAGCCGACTGATCTGCGTGTCGACGTAGGAGTGAATGCGTCCCGCCAGCAGGGGATCGTTGGTGAAATCGAGTCCAGGCACGATGTGCGCCGTGCAGAACGCCACCTGCTCAGTCTCAGCGAAGAAGTTGTCGGGATTGCGGTTCAGTACCATGCGGCCCACCAGCTGCACCGGCACCAGCTCCTCCGGAACGATCTTGGTCGCGTCGAGGATGTCGAAGCTGAACTGTTCGGCTTGCTGCTCCGTGAAGACCTGCAGGCCCAGTTCCCATTCCGGGTATTCGCCGGCCTCAATGGCCTCCCACAGATCGCGCCGATGGAAGTCCGGATCGGCGCCCGAGATCTTCACGGCCTCTTCCCAGACCTGGGAGTGCGTGCCGAGCTTGGGCTGCCAATGGAACTTGACGAGGACCGACTCTCCATCCTCGTTGACCATCCTGAAGGTGTGGACGCCGAAGCCTTGCATCATCCGGTAACTGCGCGGGATCGCGCGGTCCGACATCAGCCACATGAGCATGTGCGTGGACTCTGGCATCAGCGAGACGAAATCCCAGAAGGTGTCGTGGGCGCTGGCGGCTTGCGGCATCTGGTGGTGCGGCTCGGGTTTCACGGCGTGGACCAGATCCGGAAACTTGATCGCGTCCTGGATGAAGAACACCGGCATGTTGTTGCCGACCAGGTCCCAGTTGCCTTCGTCGGTGTAGAACTTCACGGCGAAGCCGCGCACATCGCGCGCCGTGTCCTTGGAGCCGCGCTCGCCCGCCACGGTCGAAAAGCGCACGAACACCGGTGTGACCTTCCCCGCTTCCTTGAATGGCGCGGCCTTGGTGAACTTCGTGAGCGGTTCGTAGCATTCGAAGAAGCCGTGCGCGCCGGAACCACGGGCGTGCACGATGCGTTCGGGGATGCGCTCGTGATCGAAGTGGGTGAGCTTCTCGCGCAGGATGAAGTCCTCCAGCAGGGCGGGACCCCTTGCACCGGCCTTGAGCGAATTCTGGTTGTCGGCGATAGCGACACCCTGGTTGGTCGTCAGCTTCTGCCCGGCCGAATCGACCCGAACGCGATCGAGCGTGTCGATCGTCGCGTTGACGCCTTCGAGTGCGGCCGTTCCGGTCTTGCCCGAGAAGTTCTGCTCGGACAGCGTGCTCACTCCAGTCAACCTCGAAGGCGGAGACACCGTGACGCCCACCGGGGGAGTGGCTGCATGGGCCTCGCCATGTTCCAAGGGCTTGTTCGCGTTCGACTTCATCCCGGCCACCAGCGCCTGGGTGTCGACAGCCTTGCGGGTCGGCGGATCGCCTTTGCCGGCGGCAGCGGGTGCGGGCGTGGCCGGACCGCTGTCAGTATTGCGCGCCGCGGAGCGGGCCGCGTCGAGTTCGTGGGAAGGGGGCGGTGCTTTCTTGGCCATGGTCATCCTCTGGAGGTGGGACGGGCAGGCTAGGCTTCGAGGCATGTTGGCCCTGTAGGAGACGAGCGAATCCAATCGTCCCGTTGGTCGACGGCACTGCGCCTCGATTCCGCGCATGGAAAGCTCTGAATTGCGACCATTGGCGCTGGTCACGGGCGCCTCGTCCGGCATTGGCCTGCAACTCGCGCGGCTGGCGGCGCAGAACGGATTCGATCTGATCATCGCAGCCGACGAACCGCTGAGGGCGCCAGCGCCCAGCTGCTTGCACCGGGCGTGGAGGTGAATGTTGGAAGGCGTAGACCGGGTCATCGCTGCCGCTGGCGATCGCAGCATCTATGCCCTCTTCGCGAACGCAGGACACGGGCTTGCAGGCGCGTTCCTCGGTCACGAGCTCGACTGTAGATGGTGCCCGCGACGGTTCGTGTCAACCACATGCTGGACCTGAGCGAAGCCTTGGTCCGATGCTTCCAGGCCGTCTACAACGCCACCAAGGCGTTCGTCGATTCGTTCTCGCTGGCGCTCCCCAGAGCTCACGGGCACCGGCGTCACCGTGAGTTGCCTGATGCCGGGCGTTACAGACATTCATTTCTTTGAACGTGCCGACGTGCTCGACACGAAAGTGGGCCAGATCGAAGAACAAGGCCGACCCCGCTGATGTCGCGAAGATCGGTTTCGCGAGCCGGATGTGGTGGCCGACTGGAGAACAAGGTGCAGGCGGAGCTATCGGAAGGTGATGCCCAGCGACACGCTCGCGCAGAAGCACCGGGAACTCGCGCGCCAACTCCGCCTGATGGGAGAGAGGGCGTTTCGGCGCCTCAGGGCGCCGGCGTGCTCGGCGCCGCGGTCTTGGGAGACGCCAGCGTCTTGAAGAGCAATCCGGCGAGCGCCGCGGCCACGAGCAGGCGCCAAGGCATGAGAAGCACCAGCAGCGCGCCCGTACCCACGCCGCCCGCGACGAGACGGCCGGGGTGGACCTGGGCGTACCGCTGCAACCAGGGTGGCGCGAGCCGCAGTTGGGGTGGGGAATCTGCAGCTGTCGACAAGGGCGTCAACGGCTCGATGCGCTCCTCCGCGGGGCCTTCGAGCACTTCCCTGTAGCCCATGGCAGCAAGCAATTCGGCGCGTGAAAGCGCGAGTTTCATCTTGGCGGCCAGGGGTCCTTCATTGTCGGTCATTCGCTGCCTCCGTTCGCACATGGCGAAGCAGGTCGAGGTCGGCTTCGACCTGTTCGCGGACCTCCCCGGCTTTTGGCTGCACCGTCGCGCGGATGGCGGTCAGGGCGCAGGCGATGAAGATGAGCCACGCGAGGCATGGCACCGCGATCAAGGCCCAGTGAAATCGTTCGACCACGGCTAGCATGATCGCGGTAGCGCTCAGGCCGAGCGCCAGCGGCAGCGACACGCCTGCCCCCAAACCGGCCACGGCCTTGAGCACCAGGGCGCGTTTTGCCTGCGCGAACTCCGCACGAACCAGTTCGGCATGGTTCGACAAGTGCCGCGCCAGGAGGTCGGGCCGCCGCAGGATGACCGAGAAGATCGGGTGAACCATGTGCAAAAGGGTTGCGACGCGCGCGGCTGCAGGTGGTGGGTCTTCTGCGCAAAGTGATGTAGGCCAAAACAGCGGCGTCGCGCACGGCCCTGCAGGCCCGCTCCTACCGCCGTTGTCGCCGATCACCGAAGAATTCCCCCCGACACAGCGAGATAAGGAGCTATCAGACTTTTCTCGGAGGTGAACCCTATGAACAGCACGACCGGCGAAGACCGGGTCGATCTCTCTTCGCCCGAGAGCGTCGCCCGGTGGACACGTGAACTCGACGTCACGCGCGACCAACTCGAGGCCGCTGTGCGTGCGGTCGGAGACCTGGCCGCGGATGTCGAAATGCACCTGAAGGGCAGCCGAGTCTCGACGAACGCGGACAAGACGCTCAGCGGAAACCAGGAACGCAACGACTGAGCGCTTGTGCGTAGGGGGAGCGCAACCATCGGCGGCCATTTGAAAGTGGTCGAGTTGGAACGTCAGGTAGAAGGCCCTGAGGAACCGGAGCAGGTCGCTATCCAGTGGGATGCCGGCCGAGCGGATACGTCTACCAGGGTCCGCTCCGCCGCCGCCGAGCGAGTGAACTCGACGCACGCGCCGGCCACGTCCCGTTCGACATCTTGGCAGCCGATCGAATCGTGGCCCGCGTGATGGTCCACGGCATCGGTCTTGAGGAAAGTTCCGCCCGCAGCGAGCCACTCCCACGCATGCATGCAGTTGTCCCTCTCGACGCGCCGCACCCGGGCTTCCAGGTCACGCACGCGTGGGTGCCAACGCT
Source organism: Variovorax sp. M-6 (assembly GCF_052114385.1). Lineage (NCBI taxonomy): Bacteria > Pseudomonadati > Pseudomonadota > Betaproteobacteria > Burkholderiales > Comamonadaceae > Variovorax > Variovorax sp. M-6. Next base: position 140,784 of record NZ_JBFREQ010000016.1, read on the forward strand.
CCCAGGCGTGACCCGCCGATTCGCCCATCGCTTCGTCGTGTTGTGCCGACCCATTTCGAGCAATTGACCGAGCGATGCGCCGCGGCCTTCCGGCGCTGCGAAGTGGCGGGCACGAAAGCTCAGATAGGCCGCCGCTATCCATGCCACGAGCCGCGAACGCATGGCGCGGGAGATGGGGACGGGAGGCGGGCGCACACTGTCGTCCCGCCAGCGCTCGACCAGGAAGCCATAGCAAAGTCCGGTGCCTCCGGTGAAAAGCCGGCGGCACCGAGCGCGCGCGCCCGCGCCCAGGCAAGTTCCCCATGGGCCGAGCCCCGCGAACTTGACAAGCCAGCGGCCCTGGACAGAGCTCTTTCGGCGTCTCCGCGGAGCACCACCGGCAGGCACTGGCGGGCTGGCGCACGGTGGCGTTCGATGCTGCAGAGCCGGCGCGCTGTTGCGTCCGATGCTGCAGCGCGCCGTCGAGTCGCTGGTGCAGCGCCTCGAGGCGACCGGCATTTCCAAGTTGGTGATCGGCGTCTTGGGCGGGCTCGATTGGACAAGGCCGCCTGCGTGGGGAAGAGGGCATCTCATGAGCCGGATCTCGAGAAACAGGACTGTGCGAGATTCCGCTCCACTTCGTCTGCTATGTAGGGCTTGCGCAGCCACGACGTAGCTGCCGGGAGTTCGCGTGCGGTTGGACCGGCTCCGCTGGCGAAGCTAACCGGCAATCGTTCGCGGTGGCGCAGCCTTTCCGCCAACTCCAGGCCTGAGACACCCCGGTAGGTTCAATTTGATGAAGAGGACATTGCGCCCTCGAGGAAGCGGCTAGTCGTCGCCTCGGCGGACCTGACGCCGGTGGCCCAGTGATCGAGGATTCCAGCAACTCGTAGGCTGGCTATGAAGCTGTCGCACCCGCCGTCTCTGCCATCAATTCTTCCTTGCGGGCTTGGAGTTGCTCGCGAATGTCTAACAAATCGAGGCCGCGTGCCGCGCGCGCCTTGACGAAGATTTCGTTGCGCTCTTCCTTGACGTGGTGGTCGACGTACTCGCCGAGCACGATCACCTTGGCGTCGAACTTGTCGTCCACCTCGGTCGCTTCGTCGATCTGGGCAATCAGGTCCTTGGCGCTGGAATGCTCGACCTCGGCTTCGTCCAGCAGATCGGTGTCCTTGATCGCCTCGCGGACGGCGGGGTAGAAGATCTCTTCCTCGATCTGTGCGTGGATGGTCAATTCCATGCAGATCCGATTCGCGAGCTCGCGCTTCTTCTGGGAGGCGCTGGTGGATCGGGAGCTGGTGAGCTCCTCATAGGCCTTGAACAGCTTCTTGACATTGCGATGGTCGGCGTCCAGGAGACTGCAGGCATCGGGGTCGGCGCGTTTGGTGGTTGAAGCCATCGTGATCTCCAGTAAATTTGAGGGGCACAAGACTGGATCGACAGGCGCTGGCAGTGCGTAGGAAAAAGCCGTTCGGGCCTGGCAGCAGAGAATGACGCACCGTGCTTGCGTGCTGGCGACGACTCGCGGAAACTTCGCCGCCTTCCGCATCGCGCCGGTGATCGCGCTCTCAGCCGCGACCAAGTCTCGAGCGCCTCGGTCACTGCCTCCAGGGAGACGGGCTTGCTCAGGTGTAGATTGAAGCCTGCGGCGGGGGCTTCTCCAGATATTCCGGCCAGCCGAATCCGGCGACAGCGATAGCCGGCCAACGGCGCACATGCGGCAGCTTGTGCAGGCGAGCGATCAGCTCGAGCCCGTCCTTGCCAGGCATGCCGATGTCGGAAACCAGAGATCGAAGTCGGCTTGTCTCGCCTTTCCAGCGCTGCCTCGGTGCCCCGGGCGGTCGTGCTCCTTGCCCCCCTCGGCCCGCTTGCGACAATCGGCCTGACGTCGTCGACGGGCCCGAGGCACCGGCTGCAGCGCAAGCGGCCGCCGTATCGTTTCCGCGGAAGTGCCATTGGGGCCTCGAAGGTAGATGAGCCGGCCTACAGGCAGCGGCCCCAAATACCGACACGTCGCGGGCTCCAGGCTCCTAGATTCCGAACTACCTCGATTCGAGGCCTTCTATCGGGAGACACCATGAAGCAGGGAACACTCATCACCACCATCGCGCTGGCCGGATTGCTCGGACTGTCCTCTGCCGTGACGGCCCAAACAACGGCGGTCCCCGCCGCACCTGATCCCGCCAAGGGCGGACAGGCCAGCACCAAGACCCCCGCAGGCGTCGCGAACCCGACGCAGCGGCCCGATGGCAGCAACCCGGCCTCTCGCGCCGTCGTGAAGTCTGAGGCCCGCTCAGAGAACCGAAGCCCTGCCAACACCATGGTGCCGAAGGGCGAACCCTCGACCATGACGAACGACCAGCCGAACGCCTCCCAACCGACGGGGGAACTGAGCCGCGCAGAAGTGAAGCCCACGAAGAACGAGCTGAAACCTCAGGCTGGCATGAAAGGTGAGCGGCCGGACGTGCCGACCAATCCCAAGGAAAAGACCGGGACGCCGCAGTAAAAGACAACGCGCGCATCACTTGAACTGTCAAAGGCAGCGTCTTTGCGCCCCCAGATCCCCGGCGCGGACTTCAGCCTCCCGGGGCGGGGCGGTGTCCAAGGGGCAAATAGGGCAGTCGCTGTGGTGCATGCCCTCGCGGCGGAGCCGCCGTGGACGCCCTAGGGGCTTCGTGAATGGCCTGGCCGTGCCTCGACAACGGTCATGGTTTGGGGTCCGTGGTTACGGATCGGCCCTCAACGTTTGAACTTTGATCCTGTCTCGCGAGGTCATGAGCGGGTTCGCCAACCACGGACGCAGCCTCCGATTCGAGGCATATGAGGCGGTACCAGCTTTTCCGCGCGTCGCTTGACGGGCATGCGACGACTGCCCGCGCCAGCCGCCGGAGAATCCCGCTTAGTTCAAAGGTCCCGCTGACGACCGCCGAGCGTCGCGCAGTAGGAGGCAACAAGGGCTCCCATCACCAAAGACAGGAAGATCCAGAGCGATCCATACGCTGTCGACCTACGCGCTGCATCCGCCATCGCCTTCGCCTTTGTCTTGCTCTCTTCCAGCGTCGCCTTGGCGCGAGCGTAGACGTCGTTGACGCGCTTCTCCGCGTCCTGTTGACTCAGACCGGTTCGCTGAGCGACTACCTGGCTCGTGTAGCGACTGTCTTCGGGTGAAAGCGTTCCAGCTCGCAGGGCATTCGCAAAGATCCGCCCCACCTCCGCAGTCGTAGCCCTGTCCGCCAAAGCTGTTGCTGTCTCGCCTGTGCCCGATGAAGCCGGCGCCGCGCCTGGATCTTTCCGGAACAGAGCGTCAGTCATGTACGCCATGGGGCCGCTGCTTGCATCGTCGCCGGCTCGGCTCGCGGCCGCTCCTGTTGCCGTCGTCGCCGCGCCACCGGCCACCATGGTGGCCACACCCATCCCCACCCTGGCGCCAGCGCTCACGGCCGATCCGAGGGCAGAGGCGATCAGTGCGAAGGTGACGAGGGTTGCCACGGCCCACGAAAGAATGCCGTGCGCGGTGTCGCGGAACCGCGCCTCGTCGGTACGAATTCCGGTCCACTTCGTTCGCAGGCGCCCGGCCAAATATCCGCCCAAGCCAGAGGCAGCCAGCTGCGTGAAGGTAATCCAGAAGATACCGGCGATGCCGATCGTTTTCGCTTCCGCGCCTTCGCCTTCCCACGGGGAGGCCAAGCCAAGGCCCATGCCCGCGCCCAGGACCATCATGATCAAAGTGAGCGCCGCGGCCACGGCCGCACCCGCGAACACGGCGCCCCAGGACACCCCCGATTGCGGCGCAGCGTCGAGTGCGGCCGAGTCAGGGCGTGGGCCAATGCCCGGCAACGATGATTCTTGAACGAAAGTGGTCATTGCGCGTCCCTTCACTCAGTGTGTGCACGTGCAATGGAACGAGCCTCACAGGGACATTCGTGTACGCAAGTTTCTATCTTGCAGGTAGGCAATGGCCCGATCCGGATGACTTCTATCGCGGCAGGCTCCTCCGCCGCGCAGTAGTGACCCGGTGCCAGGTTGTTTTCCCCAAGGAGATATCCATGCCAGACCCAGCACGAGCGGGAAGCAAGCCAACGGGATCAACCCCCCTTAAGGAGGCGGCGAAGTGGGACCGGGCGGCGGGGAATGGTCCGTACGCATGACGGTCGGAACATCATGAGGGCATTGGGCTGCGCCTCCCCTCTTTCACGCAAGACGAAGGGCCCTCTGGCGACTTTTGGTCTTTCCAGAGGGCCCTTGCAGCCTCGGAGTACCCGACGGGTTTTGCCGAAGCCGTTTCGGCACGTTGAACGATCTGCGGGCACTCCCGCGTCGGCGGTCGGCTGTCCTGAACGCCGGAAATTTCCTATGGTGTGGGTATGCCGCGAGGCCGTACTGGTCCCACCTTGATCATTTCGGTGCGGGGTACCACGGTCTTCATGTCCTCCTCGGACACCTACAGGTGCTTCACGCGGCTGCTGTCTCATGAACACTGCTCGAAAGCGCTCATGCACGCGTCGCTACGCAATCGCCATCGCCATTGATGTGTCCTTGAGAGGGTCGCAGGGAGCCGCAAGGTGCGCTGCCTATCTGCGTTCATCCACTCCGCTGCTGGTGATCGCGTTCGACTGCCTGGGGGGGAGCCGCCTTCGACCATGCGGTCGCAAGCGATGCTAGCGTCCGCTTCCTTGTGGATGTGGCGCACGCGATGGGTGAGGGAGCGCATCCGGTGCGCGCCTGGCGAGATCATCGAGGTCTGACGCAAGGCGCCCTGGCCACCGCCGCCGGTGTGAGCAACCTTATGTCTGCCAGATCGAGCGCAGGAGGCGCGAAGGCTCGACGACGACCCTCAAGAAGCTGGCCGGCGCTCTGGGCGTGTGTCGCTTGATGCGTTGACGTAGTGCTCGAACGGATGTGGAGACGTTTCTCTAGATGTCGACAAAGTGCGAGTCGCCATTGAGGCGTTTCGTACGCCATTCGTCGATAAAGGCGCGCGATCGCTCGGACAGAGAAGCGATCGCGCTGGCTCCGTTCTCATGCTTGCCTGCCAGGGCTATCCGGCATCTGTGGCCGTCCTTCCAATGAAGATCCGCGTGCCCGGAGATGATCCCATCGAGCGTCGAACCGTCCAACTCAACCATCACCTGCCAACCGTCGTACTCGAACCGATGAACTGCAGAGTTGTTCATTGCCAGAACCTCCAAGTCGCTCCCTCGCTCCTCGGTGAATATCAGTTCATGCGCTCCAGCAACAGAGGGGCCACGGCGCGCAGGAACTCAAGTTCAGCCGGCGTGACGTCGCGGTGTTCGACGTCGAAGTGGCACAAGTTCCCGGCAATCGGCCCGGACAGAGGGCCTACCGCCACACCGCAATACGTCACGATCGGCCCGCCGAGCGAAAGCAGGCGGCGATCCGTCCGGCAATCGGCACTGACAAATTCGCCGTTCACRGCGGTCAGGCAGCACAGCGTCTCCACGACAAAGGCGCTYCGCGCATACGTYCGGTCTTCTCTGAAACGATCGAACACACAAATCGGACGCACGGTGCGATTGACGAACGCGTGCATAGCTGTGTACCGATACGGGGTTCGACCATTCAGAAATTCGAGCGCAGCTGGMAGTCCTCGCTGCGCCAAGCGCTCTCTGAACACCGACAACTGTTCCTCGAAAGGGAGGTCGAGGGAAATCACTTGAGGGCCTCGATTCTTCGAAAAACGCGGACCTGCGGAGGTCTTTAAGTATAGATAGATCGCCTATCAATGCTAGTTTTGTGCAGGTCCGCTAGCCGCCGGAATTGGGGCGTGCGATGTCGTCCGGCCGACAGGGACAGCGCTGTCTTACGTGACGTGCAATGCTGAGGTCGCACGCTCTACGCGTTCGATCTTAACGCAGAGTTGCATGGCCGACGATCGAGGTCGGCAGTGCGGCAGGGACGTGGGTCGAGGCGCAAATACTTCGGAAAGTAACAAGAGAAAAGGACGGTCGCGGGCGCTAGTAGGGGAGTGCAACCTTGCGTGGAATCTCCGTGGCAGTCCCCAATGCCGGCGACCGTCCGCCCGACTTGCAACATTGGGGAGATCTGTCATGTCGATGGAACTGCTCCAGGCACTCGCCGATGCGGAGATGCCCCTTGAGATCGTCAACCCGGCGGTTCACGAGGAGCTCAAGATCCTTCACGCCGCTGGGCACATCATCTGCAGCTTTCCCCCGACCGGGACCATCCAACCTGCGCAGGTCCACATGGTCACGGCGCTCGGTCACAAGGCGCTGAGTGGCCGGGTGGGGGCGTTGCATGAAAAAGCCCGCCGAAGCGGGCAAGAGCAAGTTGGTCGAGAGAGGAAGGGGACGTTAGATCCATGCTAGAAGATTCAGATCGGACAGAACCTGAATCACCATGCGCGCGTCGAGGTGTTCGATGCCGGCTCGATCACGGCTCTGGGCTAGACCCAATCTCTCGCCCGTACTCCTCTTGCGCGACCTCCATAGGATCGCGGTCGCCTGATCGGGTGAAGGCGTCGTATGCCCATTCGGCCAGATCTTGGGCGTCGATTGCGCCCCGAACGAGTCGCAGCATCTCCTCGGAGAACGCAACGACCCAGAGCCGCTGTCTGCCACCGACAGGGTTGGCTGCAAGGTCTTCGGGATCCGGTTGCCACATTCCGCCAGCATAGCGGCACCCGGTCACTTCGTCCCTAGGTCGAGGTGAGGTTGTCAAGCAGCCCCGGCAGGCACCACCAGGTTTGTCGCGTCGGCAGTTTCCCTGAATGCTGCTCCAAGCCGCCCAGCAGGATGCCGCGGTCGATCTTCAAAACCTTGACTCTGTCCATTTGGTCGACCAGTCGCCCGCCTTCAAAGAACTGTGCAATTCCAGTGTTCAGGTCGGAAAGACAGGCGTCCGGCTTGAGGTCGCGCCTTGACCTCGTCATCGGGCAGCTTTCTCACCCCAGCGGCGAAGGCGATTCCGGCGGTCCTACCTTCGCACAAGCACGTTGGCCAGCTTGGCCTCGACCGCGACGCCGCCGGCGTCGCGCAGCACGCCGTTCCCTCTCCCTTCGCGTCGAGGAGGACGCCGTCGCGCGATCGGCGTAGGTCCCTTGAGGCACGCCGCAGGCGACGACCGGGAGGCCCAGCGTAACCGCGACGCCGACCTCGAACACGATTTCCGAATCAGGCTCGGGGCCGGATTCGTTCCGCTGGCGCCTTCGACCGAGATCATCGCCTCCAGCCGAGTGCGTGGCACGCCTGCGCCAGGGCCTGCAGGTGGGCTTCGGCTTCGGGGCGGAACACGTCGGGCCCGGCGAGGTAGACGCGCGGTCCGGGCGGAGGAGTCTTGACCAATGTGCGGCTCCAGGCCGGGTCTCCTTGCAGGGCGCCAAGATCAGCAAGTTCCAGCTTTGATGCCACGCCCCGCTCAGAGCTCCGGGACCCCTGAGACCGAAGGCCATGTGCTTTGGCCCGACTGTGGAATTTCCGCTATCGCGCTGAGGTCTGTTTGCAGTCCGCGGCCGAACCCCTGCAGTCGTCCTGACGCGAGCGTGCCGAAGGATCGAAGCCGGGCTTCACTCGATCGCCCGGGCGTCGATTTGCCGGAGGGCGCTCGACCAAGCCCGGATCGATGTGACGCGGGGCAGGGTCCGCCATCTTGGAGTCGCCCGACGGTGGGGGCCTCACGACCATCGCTGGGTCGGTGCCCGATCGCTGGCCCTCCGACCCGGGTGGTGCGTACGGCTCGGGAACTGGCTGTGCGGCCACGAGACTGATCGACAGCAACATTGCCGCCACGCCAAGCAGGACGCAGGCGCGTTGGTGGGTGGTTGGGAAAGAACGCCAAGTGCCGCCCATCTCGAATGCACCAATGAACATGCGAAGTCGCTCCTTTGAATGAAACTCCCGCTCGCACTCCCTCGCAATCCCTTCTTCTGCAAAACACGACGCTGGCGATGTAGGCGCCCCATGCGGATGAGGGTAGGCCGCGTCTGGCGGCTCGTCATGGGGAATTGGGCGAAGCTGCAATCTGACGGCGTAGGTCAGGTTCCGGACGCGGTCGTTGGCACCGGCTGACGCCCCGAGCGCTCCGAGGAAGAATAGAAATCATTCTCAAGAAACAGAACGCCGGGCTGTAGCCTCCCTACCGCCGCTCGTGATGGCCACCAAAATCAGGATGGGACCGCCGTATGAACCTGCTAAGCGTCGCCCTGGACCAGAGCGCCACCGATCCGGAGAAGTTTCTGGCGCTCCCGGCTGGAGTGGCCCCCCCCGAGGTCTGGGTCCGTGGTCTTCGACAAGGGTTACGCCCAGATCGTGCGATACCACGAGGCCTTCGAATTCAATCCGGCCCGAACGTAGCCGGCGTCAACGCCGAAGACATCCTGACCGTGAAGTGGGCGACGTTCAACCGCACCGCCTCGGACAGCGCCAGTTGCCTTCGGTCACCGCGCCCGGCGGATGAGAAGCACGAGCGCTGCGGACAGCACGGCGCCGCCGATTGCCGCCATTTTCACGGCGCGCACCGGGTTCTCATGGATGTATTCGGCAGCGCTCGACTTGGTGGTTTCGAACTGTGTCTTGACTGCCTGCAATCTGCGGCCGGCCGCATCGACGGCGTCGTTGGCGTAGGCTTTCGTCGCATTGACAGCTTGCACGCCGGCGCGCTGGATCTGCTCGGCTGCGTTCGCGACGGACTGGCGGGTTTGGTGTGTCACATCGGAGACCGCCTCCTTCACGGCCGGTCCTGGCTCGGCCGCCGCTGGCTTGAACCCGACGGCCATGGGGGGATCCGGAAGCGTGATACCGCTAGTGGTGCTCGGGGTTTCCGAGGAGCTTGCTTCGTCGTTCATGATGACCTCCAAAAAACTGCTCGACTGGACATGTCATCTTGGGAGTTTCCGGAGCCGGCCATGTCTGCGCTCATCCCCTCATGCTGTAGGTCCGGACGCGCGCCTTTGACTCTCGCCTCAACGTGGATGCGACGGTTCCACTTGGTCTCGCCGGTGGCCGTGGGGGTGGGCTGGCCGTGCCACCGAGAGAAGACCTTCGTGAGGACATCCGGCGGGAAAGCGCCCTTCATGGAGTCGTCGCAACTGAACTTGGCTTGGGGAGGGATCACTGGATCCCGCCGCCACCCCCGCCGCCTCCGCAAGCCGCTAGGAGCACCGGTACGGCAAGCGACACGAGCATGGCCGATGTCGCGTCGGACGCTGAAACCATGAAGTGCGTCGGCCGCCTGCTGGTCATGGCGCAAGAGGTCGATCCACTCGACCCAGTGCGACAGCGCGCAATCGTCGTAGCCGCTGGCGTACATCACGTTAGGTCTTTGAGGCTGGAGATTTTGGACATGACTGCTCCTTTCGAACGGCAGACCAGTCTGCGCCGTCCGGTCCGGAGCTGTGTAGGCGAAGGCGAGATTCCGAGTGCAGTCCATGTCCGGCGGCCCATGGGTTTTCGGGCACGCCCGACGCGCCTGTCGCCCAACGCCGCCGATGAGCGCCTGCATCTTCACCGGCTACCGCCCGCGTGAGCTGATCTGGAAGCCGGTCAACCGCAAGTTCCTCCGATGCGACCGTTCGACCTGTCGACTGGATCAATTCTTCCGAAGGTACTCGCGCACCTTCTCCGCCGAATTGCCTACCGCGGCGACGGCCGCCCTGAGCTGTTGCTCGGTGACGCCAATCGACTCGGTCCAGCGGCGCATTTCGTGGGGTTCGCTCAGAGAGATCAATTCCCAATCCAGGCCGATTCTCCTCAGGTAGTCCGACATTGCGGTCTCCTTTGGCGGGGGCGTGGCGCGCCGAGCTTTCCAATCGAACGCGTGGACATATTCGAGATACTCGTCCCATTCTTGTCGTGTTGTCATCGGCTTTACCTCTCGGAATCCTGATATCGCGATCTCCCTGACACCTCACGCACGAAGACCTTGCAAGGGCGTGCTACCCCAACAAGGTCGGATTGCGCCGCGCCTCGTCGACCCGCCGCTGCCGCAGCGCTTCGCGGCATTCACCGAAGCGCGAGGCCCCTGGCTCGGCGCACCGGGCGTTGACACAGACGGCACGTGCCAGGAAAGTTCGACTTCTGCATGCTGCCAGCGGATCTGGTTCCAGACGGGCCGCTCTAAGACGATGGGAGGATTTCTGCGGCGAGAGGGTTGGCGCAGCAGAAGGCCTGGCAACTGGCTCATCGTCATTCTTGATCTGCGGTTCTTCGAGCCTCGGTTGGGGTTTGACGTCCAAGGAGATGGCGCCCGCGTCGACYACGGCGACTCTCAAGGGGATCCCCTTGGACGAAGGTGCCGCGCGTGGCACGACCGACGCGGCCCGAATCGACATGGTCGARGCCGAAGRCTCGTATCGCGTCCTCGATTCCGTGCGAAACGCATACCAGGAAGCAAACGCCACAAAGAGCACCAACGATGGCCCCARCGTCAGCCGGAGAACGCTGCGCAGCGCGTTCGCCTCTGGAAAGCTGGCCTTGTCGGACGCATCTGGCGCTGGCGGGTCTTCGATCTTTTCGTCGATCCTGGACGGCATCGACGCGCCGCAAGCGCGGCAGTGGAGTACACGCCCGCGGTTTACCGTGTGGCAGGAGGGACAAGTGGGGCCCACCACGTCCGTTCGACGGAGAAGCATGCGGACGTAGTCGCTTACCTGCAGGTAAGCAACAGGTTCCTCGGGCCTTTCGGGCCAGCCAGATACAGCAGGGATTTGGCTATTCATCTTGAAGCCTTTGTGCTCCCGAGCGCCCGGAGTCGGCGGAAAGAATCCGAACACCTTGCCGGCCCGGAAAATTGCGACAAGGGGGGACTTGATCAACTCGGGGCGCCGGCGCTTGTAAGACGGCGTCTAATTTTTTGTAGGGAGAATGGCCAGCAGCCGGCCTTTCCGGTACGCCGCAGCGGCTGGCCCGCGGGATGCCTCAAGCGACCTTGCGGGCCTTCTTCGCGGGGCTCTTGCGCGCCGCTTTCGTCGCCGGGCGCGTGCCGGGCTTGAGACTGCGCGCCAGAAGTTCGGTCAGATCGATGATCTCGGCGCCTTCGGGCGCTTCTTCCTCGGGCTGGATCACGGTCTCGGTGTCGCCAGCCTTGACCTTCAGGTCGACCAGCTTCATGACCTGGCGCTTGAATTCGTCCTTGAACGCCGCAGGCTCCCAGGGACCGCTCATGTCCTCCACCAACTGTTCGGCCATCTTCAACTCGGCGGCGCTGATCTTGGCGGCCTTGCTCCCCTCGGCCGGCAGGTCGAGGCCCTCGAGTGTCTTCACCTCGTCGCCCCAGCGCATCAGGTCCAGCACCAGCGCCCGGCCCGAGGGAACGAGCACCGCCAGGTGCTGCTTGGTAGCGATGACGACCTTGGCGAGCCCCACCTTGCCGGTTCTTGCCAGCACCTCGCGCAGCAGGGCATAGACCTTCTGACCGCGGTTGATCGGTGTCAGGTAGTAAGGGCGCTCGAGGTAGACGAAAGGAATCTCGCCGCCCTCGACGAAGCGCAGGATCTCGATCGTCTGGGTGGCCCGCGGATAGGCAGCCTCGATCTCCTCGTCGGAGAGGACCACGTACTTGCCGTCCTCGTACTCGACGCCCTTGACGATGTCCTCATGGTCGATTTCCTTGCCGGTCTTCTTGTTGATGCGCCGGTAGCCGACCGGATCCATGCTGCGCCGGTCCAGCCAATCGAAGTCGACGCCCTGTTCAATGCTCGCAGTGTGCAGGCCCACCGGGATGTGGACCAGGCCGAAGGTGATCGCGCCCTTCCAGAGCGTCCGGCTGGCGGAAACCACGGGCCGCTCACCGGACGCCGAGACGTTCCGCGACCTGCTCGGCCGAGACGCCGACATCGGCCACGGTCTGGCGCAGCACCTGTTCGCTCACGCCGAGGCGCTCGCACCAGTACTGCACCTCGCTGGCCTTGTTGATATCGATCGAACTGCGCTCGTCGCGGGCATGAAGGTCGTCGGACATGGCTTCTCTCCATTGGGGGATGCCACAAGCGTGGCCGTCGGCGGGCGCTCGCCATGGTGGAAAAGCGTCCATCTTCATGAAGGACGACGCCTCGCGCCGGCCCGAGTGGGGACAACGTAGTCCCAAGCCGCTCAGGCTGCCTGCACGGCAACGAGCCAGAGCTGCGCGCCTTGCTGCGGCGTCGAGGTCCAGGTCACGTTGAAGGTGCCCGCCACGCCAACCTGCCTGACGGCAACGGCGCACTGCACCAATGCCCCGGCGCTCAGTACCGAATCGACCACCGTGAAGTCGTTGTCGGGAACGGCCGTCTTGTCCAGGTCGACACCGGCATCGCCCCACCACCATGCGACGAGCAGCGCGGGCCCTGTGGTGGTGATGCTGGCACTGGTCGAGGGTTGACCCGACAGCACCTCGCGCCACTGCACATCGCGCACGGCGCCACCACTGGTGACCTCGACAACGCTCAGAGTCGTTTCGTCGGTGGCCTTCGGCTTCGCCACGCTGACAACGTGACCGGCCACGCCTTGGGCCTTCTCGCAGGCATACAACGCCGTTCCGGAGCCTGGCCAGTGCGTGTAGATGTGCGGCACACCGAGCTGGACGAAAACATTGCCCGCGTTGTCCGTCGGTGCGACGGCATCAAGCAAACCTCGCCCGACGCAGGTCAAAAGCGTGCTTCCGCTCGCGCGCGTGGACATGTCGGAAGTGGACAGGGACGAGGACGACACGCCGTCACGGTTGAAGACGATCGCATGGGCGCCGAGGGATGGCGCCGCGGGCGGCGGAGCGGCTTCAGGCGCTGGTGCGGGCGGCACGGATCCCGGGGCGGGAGCAGTTCCCGCAGGCGGCAAGGAAACCTGCCCGCCACCGCCACCGCCACCGCAGGACGCAAGCATGGCGCTTCCGGAAGCCAGCCCGGTGGCCGCAAGGGCCGTCATGCGGCACAGGAGTTGCCGGCGGCGTGCGTTCAGCACAGCCAGTTCCAAAGGATCGCGAGGTTCACTCATTTGAAGCTCTCGACCAAGGCCGCCCCGTTCTTGGGTTTTCCTGACCGCAGCTGTCCTGCACCAGGCTCAAGCAGCCGCTTCCCTGCGTTTGCGTGTGGCCGCTGCCTTTTTCGCCGAGGCGGAACGCTCTGCCGCGCTCCTCGATGCGCTGGCCGCACCGCCCAGCCGCCCGCCCTTGCGCGACGGCCCATGGTCTTCGGGGTGACCTCGACCGGAGCCGCTTTTCTTGCCGCCACCCGTCTCCTTGTTCACCGTTGCCCAGGCGCGGCGCTCAGCTTCGTCCCGGGGCGTGCCTCGACGCTCATAGCCCTCTTCAATGTGCTCCGCTTGGCGCTTTTGCTTGTCTGTGTAGGCTGACTTGTCGCCTCTTGGCATGGGTCGCTCCTTTCCTTCTGGACGTTGGAACGGCTCGGAGTTTGAGCGCCGCAGGAAGGCTGCGCGTAGGAGGCCGCCGAATCACGGCGTACGCGCCTTGGTGGCTGACCCGGGTCGACGAGGCGGCGACCCGTCTACGCAGCCATTCGACCTTTCAATGCCTCCCGCCCCTTCCGGGTGATCGCAAGCACTTGGGCTGGTTTCTGGCTCAGGGCGCCGTGCGGCAGGTGTTCGGGCGGCGGGAGGAAGGCCATGATCATTCCCGCAGCGCGCAAGACACGAAGATTGTCGATCTCGGCCAGGTCGTAGACCGAGCAGGGAAGGTCCTGTTCGGCAATGCGACGTAGACAATCCAGCGGCATTTTTCAGCTCCTTCTAGATGGTGGACGCCTAGATTTTTGCCATCGGACGCATCGCCGGGCAAGCACGAAACCCTGTCAAGCTTGGGCCTTCAGGCGATTGACAACGCCCCTGGGACAAGCTAGTTTTTCTATCGTCCACTGCCGATGGTTTGATGGGGCGGCCTTCGGCGCTGGTAGGGGATGCGCTAGGCACCGCTCCAGTCGGAGCGGTTTTCCCCGATGCCGGCGACCGCCCTCCGACTGGTTGCGAACCACGAGGAGCCTGCTATGCCGATGGAACTGCTTCAGGTGCTCGCAGATGCCGAGTTGCCGATCGAGATCTTGAGTCCGGCCGTGCAGCAGGAGCTCCGAATACTCCACGCCGCCGGTCACATCATCTGCAGCTTTCCCCCGACCGGGACGGTCCAACCTGCGCAGGTCCACATGGTCACGGCGCTGGGTCACAAGGCGCTGAGGCACTTCGGACCGAATTCTGCGTCCGGCCGGATCGGTGCTCCATAAGCAAGCCCGCCGAAGCGGGCAAGCCCCCTGGAGGGAACTCGCCTCTGAGCGGGACCTGAATTGCCTCGTGCACGAGGTGATTCAGGCTGAAATCGGGTTGACGCTTGTCGGGATGCGAGCCGATCAGCAGGCTCAATGGGTAAGAGACGCCCTACTTCGCTCGAAAGCGCCGACTGACACCACTGTCCAGCTCCTTTTCCAATGCTCGAAGTCCCGAAAAATGGAGTACGGAAATGCAAACTGCAAGCAAAACGCTGATCGGCCTCGAGACAAGGTTTTGGCAGTCCATCGTCGACAACGACGCGAACGTCGCTATCGATCTGCTCACCGAGCCGGCGATGATGGTCAGTTCCCACGGCGCGATGAAATTCGATCACGCGGGCTATCGCAAGATGGCCGAGCAAGGCTCGATGGTTGTCAGGTCTTTCGAGATCAAGGAAGTTGAGGTCGTTTTTCCGACGGACACCACAGCGGTTCTTAGCTATCGCGTAAGGCAGGGCATCTCGCCGCGCGGAAAGAAGGACGTTGTCACGGAGGACATGAACGACACATCGACGTGGGTGCGGGACGGCGAAAAATGGCGCTGCGCAATGCATACGGAGACGCCGGTTGCGCAGACCACGGCGCATTGACAATCCTCTGAGCCATCATTCCCGTCTGATTGGATCGGAGAAGTAGACGGGCTCCCGCCGGGCGCGCACCGCGCCCCGTCAACGATCGCATGCGCCACGTCCGCAGGGAAGCGGACACCATCATCGCGTTCGCGACCGCGCGTTCTTGATGAAAGGGCCGGCCCCGAGGTCGCCCGGCAGCGTGGAGTATTCGGAGCTCCTGCTGCACGGCCAGACTCAAGATCTCGATCGCCTGAAGGCGCAGCCTCGATGGGTGTGCAGCGTCATGGCCGTGACGCCAACTATGGTGCAAGCAAGACCAAGCCATGCCGTGGTGGAAAGCCGTTCGCCAAGGAACATCGCACCGATTCCCACGCCGATCGGTATCCTCAAGTAGGCTTGCGCGGCTGTCGACATGGGTCCCAGCGTGTGAATGAGTCGGAAGTAGATAGTGAAGGCCAATGCCGTCGAGAGCACCGCGAGCGCCAGCACCGCAACTACCGATTCGGCAGCAGGCACCAGCGTCCAGGGCTGGTCGATCGCCAGGCTAGCTGGCAGCAGCAACGCCGCGCCGCTTAGCAACGAGCCCGCTGCCGGCACCATGGGATCGAGGTCCTTGAAGACGCGTCCGTACATCGCCGCACAGCCATAGCAGACGGCAGCGGCCACCAGAGCCAGTTGCGCAACCAAGGAATGCCCGAGCCCGCCCAACGCTTCGACGCCTACGATCAGGCAGATGCCCGCCAGCCCCGCACCAACGCCGGCCAGTCGTAGCGGCGAGGATTTCTCCGCGCCACCGAGTCTCCTGCTCAACAGGAAAATGAAAATCGGCGAAGTAGAACTGAGGATGATCGCGAGGCCCGCATCCACGCTACGTTCGGCCCACGCGATCAGCGTGAATGGCAGGACGCTGTTGAAACACCCCTGCAGCAAAAAACTTCGCCAGTTCGCCGGATCGCGAGGGAGCCGCACGCCGCGCAGTTGCAACACAGCCAAAAGCAGCATGCCTGCAACAAGGGTGCGCGCCGCCATCAACGTCAGTGGTGGGATGGTCGTCACCCCGATCCTGATGAAGGTGTACGAGGCGCCCCAGAGGGTGGCAAGTAGCGCGAGCAGCGCCCATTCGGTGACCGGCAGAAATGGGTACGCGTCAGGGGCAGTTTCGAGGGTTTTGATCCGCATGGTGCGCAAATGATCGCCCGCACGGACTTCCTACACTTCGCCCGTGAGCGAAGCGTGGAATGACGCCAAGCCCGGCACGGCCATTCCGGCGCCACGGAAGGCGGAAGGCGCCCAGACCCAGCGACTCCCGGGTTGTCCACCAGGCTCGTGGACAGCCCTGTGGAAAACTGCATGCGAAACCTCGGGATCCACGAGGTCGCGGTCGAGCTCTACGAAAAACAAGGCGAGCGCGACCCTGTCGAGGTTGCCCGCGAACTGTTCGGACCTACTTGATCAGCCCCTGCGTCGAACACCAGTTGGGTTCGCTGGCGCACAGACCCCCCATCTGAAGCGTGCTACCCTGAATACCCTTCGGAGGCCAATCTTCGTGCTTTTGGCCTGGCCCTAACGCCTTTCCGTCTTGTCATCGCACACTTCCCGTCAGCCAGGTGCAATGAACATCTATCCGGTTCCCACCACGTCGCCCTCGGCCCCCCCTGAATGGACGATCGAGTTTTGCTACGAAAACTCGGGCACTATCTCCCAGTGCATCTGTGTCATCTTGCGAAGCGGTGAGGAAATGTGCCGGCTTTCTGTGGCTCGCGACCAAGATGAATGCGCCCAGGCGCAAGTGGCGGAAAGCGCGAGAGCTTGGATCGCCGAATTCCTGGCGCGTCCGGCCGATTACATACCGGAGAGCCACCCCACGCCTCGGCCGAGCGCAACGGCCGCCCCATGAATGAGGTAGCGGTCAGCTCGCCCCATCGCCGCGCGCCTCGCCGAAGCCCGACGACGTCGCCCTGATCTCGAAAGCCCTGGACGATCTCGAAGCGCAAAGTGGCAACACCCAGCTGGCGGCAGCGCGGCGGGCCCTGCGTCGGCTGGATGGGCTGGCCAGGCTGAAGACGGGCGGCTGACGATCAGGGCCGAGATAGGCCAGCACTGAGCGGGGGATCGGCCGTGTCGTCCAGTTCGAGTTGGGCCTTCAGGGCTTCGGCTTCGCAAAGCGGGCTATGCGTGCGGGAGGCTCGAAGGGCGGTGCCACTCATCGCCAATTGGGTCGACGGGAGCCGATCTATGGGTTGCGAAGCCGACTGAGGCAGTACTCGAAGAATCCCTCGAGTTCGGTGGACTTGTCGAACAAGCGATCCGCCCCTGCATCCTTGCAAGCGATGCGTGTCGCCTCCGTCGCAAAGTTGGTGAGCACGACCACGCGCTGGTTGGCTTCGCGTCCGTTGCACCATTGGACAACGCCGAGGCCGGTTCCTTGCTTCAGAAAGAAATCGACGACAGCGAGATCCCATTGCCCCTTGTGCTTCGCCAGCCACCCGATGGCCTCGCCTTCGGATTCGGCGGTGGCCATGACGCTCGCTGAGCCCAAATCCGCGAGGGCAGGAATCAAGTTTTCGCGAACCGTCTGATTGTCTTCGACGAGAAAAACGGAGATAGGCACGTCAGATCCCGTGATTTGTTCGTTTCAGACTAGCGCGCAGAGGAAAGAGGTCAGTGAGCGGCCAGGCTGCTCTGGAGTAGGAGGACGACGCACATGAAATTCATTCCTGTCTCACCCTCTTGAAGAAATCCCTTTTAGAGGGATCGCTATCGCGGCCCCTGGTCGAAAGTTCCGTCCTGATGGTCCACCAACACTGTCACACGGTCGCCGTCATGGATGCGGCTTGCCACTTCGTGCGGCGTGCCCGGCGATCGGCTGTGGGTGCGCGAGACGCACTTCGCCTTCGGCCGCTGGGAGACGCGTTATAGCGCGAAGAAGCGCCGCGACGAATGGCACTTCGTGGACATGACGCTCGAGTGCGGCAGGCCTACCTCTACGAGGACGACCACCCGCGTCCTCAGCCGCTCGCCGGGAGGCGCGATGGCGGCGTCACGCCGAAGTGGTGGAAGCGGCCGCCCCACGGCTCCTAGCTCGCGCGACTGTGACTGTTGCCGAGGTCCCGCGCGACCGACCCGGACAAGGCCGTAGGCGCACGACCTACGTGGAAACGCGAGTCGAGACGACCGGAGCCGAATTGCGCGAAGGCCAGATTCCCCAAACCACAACAAGGACTGGCAATGACAGACTACAGAGACACTGCGGCCTTGGCGCGAGGTCCCAGGATTTCCGATGCGCAACCTGACCCCGTCGCCACAGGAAGCGGCGTTTCCTGGGGAGCCATCCTGGCAGGCGCAGCGGGAGCCGCTTCGCTCTCGCTCATTCTCTTGCTGCTGGGTACCGGCTTGGGCCTCTCCTCGGTCAGCCCTTGGACAAATCAGGGTGCTAGCGCCACCACCATGGGCGTCGCCACCATCCTCTGGATCACGCTCACACAGATCGCGGCGTCGGGCATGGGCGGGTACCTTGCCGGTCGACTCCGCACGAAATGGGCGGGTGTCCACACCGACGAGGTGTACTTCCGCGACACGGCGCACGGCTTCCTGGCCTGGGGTGTCGCCACGCTGGTCACCGCGGCCGTGTTGACTTCAGTCATCGGATCCATGGTGGGCGCAGGCGCGCAAGCTGGCGCATCAGCGGCAGGTGGAGCTGCCACGGCCGCCACGGCTGCAGGTGTTTCAGGGGCCGCGGCAGGCTCCGCCGCGAACCCCGGGACGGCGGCGGGCCCGATGAACTATTTCATCGACTCCCTGTTCCGCCGAGATCCGGCCAACGCCGCGCCGGCTGGCGGTGCCGGTTCATCATCGAGCGAGCAGAGCTCGCCGGACCGCGGCCATGCGGCCACGGCCGCTGAGGTGGACCGCATCTTCTTGAACAGCATTCGCACCGGTGCATTGCCGCCTGACGATGCCAAATACGTCGCCCAGGTGATCTCGCAAAGCACTGGCCTTGCCCCTCAGGATGCGGAGAAGCGCGTCTCCGAGACGTACGCAAAGGCTCGCGCTGCGCTCGAAGAAGCGCAGACCAAGGCGAAGGCCGCGGCCGATGCTGCTCGCAAGGCATCGGCATATGGCTCCTTGTGGCTCTTCATTTCGATGCTGATCGGCGCCTTTGTGGCCAGCCTGGCCGCGACCTATGGCGGCCGTCGCCGCGATCTGTGATTCGCAAAAAAAGGAGAACCCACCATGCGCTCGCTCTTGCTTCTTTTTCTTGGCGTCCCGATCCCAATCATCATCCTGATCGCTCTTTTCTTCAGATAAGGCGCGGCGCCACTGATTCACTGTTCATCGCGCGTCGACTCATTTCCACGACCACGGAATGCGTCCAACATCTCCAAGCGCTCACCCGCTAGGAACGTTCACCAACCTGCTTGACACGCAAGCGGTAGCCCCCAACTGTGAGATGCCTCCGCGGCGTCCACCGCCCCGACGCGCCTCCGTTGGAAGCGCGTCGGGCGCGCGCCTTTACTGCGGCGTGCCGGTCTTTTCCTTCGGATTGGTCGGCACGTCCGGCCGCTCACCCTTGATGCCGGCCTGAGGTTTGAGTTCGTTCTTCGTGGGCTTCACTTCCGCGCGGCTCAGTTCCCCTGTCGGTTGGGGAGCGTTCGGCTGGTCGTTGGTCATGGTCGAGGGTTCGCCCTTCGGCACCATGGTGTTGGCAGGGCTACGGGTCTCGGAGCGGGCCTCGGACTTCACGACGGCGCGAGAGGCCGGGTTGCTGCCGTCGGGCCGCTGCGTCGGGTTCGCGACGCCTGCGGGAGTCTTGGTGCTGGCCTGTCCGCCCTTGGCGGGATCAGGTGCGGCCGGGACCGCCGTGGTCTGGGCCGTTGCGCCACCGGACAGCCCGAGCAATCCGGCCAGCGCGACGGTGGTGATGAGTGTTCCCTTCTTCATGGTGTCTCCCGATAGATGGACCACCTCGGATCGAGGTCGTTCCGAATCTAGGAGTCTCGAGCGCGCGACATGTGGGAATTCGGGGCCGGTGCCTGTAGGCCGGCTCATCTACCGAGGCCTGCCGACGCAGCCCCGCCACTGTTTGCGAATCTATTGACCCCTAACACAAACAACAGCGCGTTACGCAGTTCCGGGAATACCCTCAGCGCATTTCGGCGAACCTTGCCTACATTGCTTGTATGCAAGACAACGTGCAGCTTGCATGCAAACCTACACGGGGAACCTCCATGCCACGTTTCGCCAAATCGCTCTTCGGTCAGGTGGTCATCGCGCTGGTGCTCGGCGTGGTCGCGGGCCTGTTCTTTCCGGACTTCGCCGTCAAGCTCAAGCCGCTCGGCGACGGCTTCATCAAGCTGATCAAGATGATCATTCCGGTGCTGGTGTTCTGCGTCGTGGTGCACGGCATCGCCGGCGCGGGCGACCTGAAGCGCGTCGGCCGCGTCGGGGTCAAGGCGCTGATCTACTTCGAGGTGCTGACCACCATCGCGCTGGCCCTCGGGCTGGTGCTGGCCTTCGTCTTCAAGCCCGGCGTCGGCATGAATGTCGATCCGTCGAAGCTCGACCCCGCGGCCATGAGCGCCTATGCCTCGAACGCCGACAAGCTGACCAGCGGCGGCACGGTCGAGTTCCTCATGAAGCTGATCCCGACCACCGTGGTCAATGCCTTCGCGACCGGCGACGTGCTGCAGGTGCTGCTGTTCGCGGTGCTGTTCGGCTGCGCGCTGTCGCTGCTCGGCGAACGCGGCCGGCCGGTCGGCGCCGTGGTCGATGCGCTCTCGCTGGTGCTGTTCAAGATCATGGGCATCATCATCAAGCTGGCACCGCTGGGCGTGCTGGGCGCGATCGCGTTCACGGTCGGCCAGTACGGCATCGGCTCGCTCAAGCAGCTCGGCATGCTGGTCGCGCTGTTCTATTTCGCGGTGCTGTTCTTCGTCTTCGTGGTGCTCGGGCTGGTGATGCGCTTCTCGGGCTTCAGCCTGGTCAAGCTGCTGCGCTACCTGCGCGAAGAACTCACCATCGTCTTCGCCACCACCTCGTCGGACAGCGTGCTGCCCCAGATCATGGCCAAGCTGCGCCACATGGGCATCCGCGACTCGACCGTGGGCCTCGTGATCCCGACCGGCTACTCGTTCAACCTCGACGCCTTCTCGATCTACATCACGCTGGCGGCGGTGTTCATCGCCCAGGCCACCAACACTCCGATCTCGATGGCCGACCTGCTGACCATCCTGGCGATCGCGCTGGTCACCTCCAAGGGTGCGCACGGCGTGCCGGGCTCGGCGATCGTGGTGCTGGCCGCCACGCTGCACGCGATTCCGGCGATCCCGGCCATCGGGCTGGTGCTGGTGCTGTCGGTCGACTGGTTCATGGGCATCGCCCGCGCGCTCGGCAACCTGGTCGGCAACTGCGTCGCCACGGTCGCGATCGCCGCCTGGGAGGGCGACATCGACCGCGAGCGGGCCCATGCGGTGCTCAACGGCACCCACTCGCCCGAGGACGAGCCGCTGGCCGAACCGGGCTCGCCGGCCGCCGTCTCGGTCGCCGCCTCGGTGGCCCATTGAGCAAGCCGATGACCGATGTCACGCCCACCCACATCGCCGAACGCGTGGTCGAGGCGATCCTGGCGCAGAAGCTCGCGCCCGGCGAGCGCCTCGGCGAGCAGGCGCTGGCGGAGAACTTCGGCGTCAGCCGCACCATGGTGCGCGAGGCCTTGATGCAGCTGCAGGCGCGCGGCTTCGTGGAGGTGCAGTCGCGCCGGGGCTGGTACGTGGTCGAACCCTCGGCCGAGGAAGCGCGCGACGCCTTCGCGGCCCGCCGCATCGTCGAGGCCGGCATCCTGGCCGAAGCCGGGCGCCCGCTCTCGAAGGTGATCCGCAAGCTGCGCGAGCACATCGCCGACGAGAAGCGCGCCATCGCGGGCGCCGACGCCGCCACCCGCGCCTTCCTGCTGGCCGACTTCCATGTCTGCCTGGCCGACCAGATGGGCCACCGGCTGCTGTGCGACGTGCTGCGCGACCTGACGGCGCGCACCACGCTGGCGGCCACGCTGTTCCAGTCGAAGCACGAGGCCGCCGAATCCTGCGCCGAGCACGCCGCGATCGTGGCTGCGCTGGAAGCCGGCGACACGCCGCGCGCCCGGCAGCTGATGCTGGACCATATCGGCAACGTCGAGCAGGCGCTGCAGGTCGAGGCGCCGCCGCTGCCCGACGCCGACGAACGGCTGCGCAGCACGCTGGCGCCGGTGGCGCTGCCTCGCGGCATCCGCTGACACGTTTGGCCTCAATGGGGGCGGCCGTTTCGGCTACAGTCGATCCGGCATGAATACCCCAGCCCTGCAGCGCGGCACCTTCCTCTTCCTGCTGGCGGTCGTCACGATCGCCTTCGGCTGGATCCTCTTCCCCTTCTTCGGTGCCGTGATGTGGGGCCTCGCGCTCGCGATCCTGTTCACCCCGATCTACCGGCGGCTGCTCAAGAAGATGGGCGGGCGGCGCAACCTGGCCGCCATCACGACGCTGCTGATGGCGATGGTGGTGGTGATCATCCCGCTGGTCGCGGTCAGCCTGTCGCTGGTCGAGGAGGTGTCGCTGCTGTCGCAGAAGATCCGCTCCGGCGACATCAGCTTCGCCAACTACTTCCAGCAGGTGGTCAACGCCATCCCGCAGTGGGCGCTCAGCCTGCTCGACCGCTTCGGCCTCGGCAACGTCGAAGGCCTGATCAAGCAGGTCTCTCAGGCGGCCGCCCGAGGCAGCCAGGCGATCGCCACCCATGCGGTGGCGATCGGCCAGAACACCTTCGAATTCATCATCAGCTTCGGCCTCATGCTGTACCTGCTGTTCTTCCTGCTGCGCGACGGCGCCGAGTTGTCGAAGACGATCCGCGCCTCGCTGCCGCTGGCCAAGCCGCACACCCACTACCTGCTGAACAAGTTCACCACCGTGATCCGCGCCACCATCAAGGGCAATGTCGCGGTGGCTGCGGCGCAGGGGATCATCGGCGGCGTGACCTTCTCGCTGATGGGGCTGCAGGGCTCGCTGCTCTGGGGGGCCCTGATGGCCTTCCTGTCGCTGCTGCCGGCGGTCGGCGCGGCGCTCATCTGGGGGCCGGTGGCGATCTACTTCCTGGCCGTCGGCGCCTTCGGCAAAGGCCTCGGCCTGATCTTCGTCGGCGTCTTCGTGATCGGCCTGGTCGACAACATCCTGCGGCCCCTGCTGGTCGGCAAGGACACCCAGATGCCCGACTACGTGGTGCTGATGTCGACGATCGGCGGGATCGCGCTGTTCGGCATCAACGGCTTCGTGATCGGGCCGGTGATCGCGGCGCTGTTCATGGCGGCCTGGGACCTGTTCGCCTCCTCGAACGAGGAAAGCGCCAACGCGCCGCCGCTACCCTGAGCGGGCGCTCCACCACGCCTCGCCGAAGCGCCCCTGGAGAAAAGCCACGAAGCTCGACACCTTGCCCGGCACCAGCTTGGGCGAGGGGAAGACGGCATGGATCTCCTGCTCGGGCAGCGCGTGATCGGCCAGCACTTCGCACACCTGCCCTGACGCCAGCGAATCGCTCGCCACGTAGCGCGGCATCAGCGCGATACCGAGGCCGGCACGCGCGGCGGCCAGCACCGCCGAGACGTTGTTCGAGCGCAGGCGCCCCGAGACCGGCACCGTGACCGGCTCGCCGCGCGGCGTGTGCAGGTGCCAGACGTCGTCGCCGACCACGCTGCTGTAGATCAGCGCCACGTGGGCGCTCAGGTCCTGGGCCTTCCTGGGCGTTCCGTGCTTCTTGAGGTAGGCCGGCGCGGCCACCATGACCCAGGGATTCATGCCCAGGAAGCGCGCGCCGAGCGACGAATCGGCCAGCTTGCCCATGCGGATCGCGACGTCGATGCCCTGCGCCACCAGGTCGACATAGCGGTCCTCGAAGCTCAGGTCGACCTGCACCTGCGGGTGGCGCGCCATGAATTCCAGCGCCAGCGGCACCACGATGCGGCGGCCGAAGGCAGTCGAGGTGCCGATGCGCAGCAACCCCTGCGCCTGCGACTGCCGCAGCTTGACGATGCTCTCGGCCTCCTCGGCGTCGCGCACGATGGCCTTGCACTTCTCGTAGTAGAGCGCGCCCGATTCGGTCAGGCTGACGCCGCGGGTATTGCGGTTCAGCAGGCGCGCCTTCAGGCGCGCCTCGGTGGCCGCGACCTGCTTGGTCACGGTGGGCTGGGTGGTGTTGAACTCGCGCGCGGCCTTGGAGAAGCTGCCGGTCTCCACCACGCGCACGAACATCTCCATCGCCAACAGTCGGTCCATGGTCGGATGCTACCCACTTATTCCACCCAGGAATAGGCTTTATGGTCCAGCGCCCCCTTCTACCGACAGGCCCGAATTCCTACAGTCGAGCTCAACCCAAGGAGACTCGCATGGCAAAGATGACCGCGGCACAGGCCGCCGTGCTCGTGATGGAAAAGGAAGGCGTGACGCAGGCCTTCGGCGTCCCCGGCGCCGCCATCAACCCGTTGTATTCCGCGCTGCGGAAGCAGGGCGGAATCGCCCACATCCTGGCCCGCCACGTCGAGGGCGCCTCGCACATGGCCGAGGGCTACACCCGCGCCGTGGCCGGCAACATCGGCGTGTGCATCGGCACCTCCGGCCCGGCCGGAACGGACATGATCACGGGGCTCTACTCGGCCTGGGCCGACTCGATCCCGATCCTGTGCATCACGGGCCAGGCGCCGCGCGCCCGGCTCTACAAGGAAGACTTCCAGGCGGTGGACATCGAGTCGATCTCCAAGCCGGTCACCAAGTGGTCGGTCACGGTGCGCGAGCCCGGCCAGGTGCCGCAGGTGTTCCAGCAGGCCTTCCACCTGATGCGCTCGGGCCGCCCGGGTCCGGTGCTGATCGATCTGCCCTTCGACGTGCAGATGGCGCAGATCGAGTTCGACATCGACACCTACACGCCGCTCGCGCCCTACAAGCCGGCCGCCACGCGCGCCCAGATCGAGAAGGCCATCGCGATGCTCAACGCGGCCGAGCGCCCGCTGATCGTGGCCGGCGGCGGCATCGTCAATGCGGATGCGAGCGACCTGCTCGTGCGCTTTGCCGAAGCGACCGGCGTGCCGGTGATTCCGACGCTGATGGGCTGGGGCACGATCCCCGACGACCATCCGCTGATGGCCGGCATGTGCGGCCTGCAGACCAGCCACCGCTACGGCAACGCGACGATGCTCGCGAGCGACTTCGTGCTCGGCATCGGCAACCGCTGGGCCAACCGACACACCGGCTCGGTCGACGTTTACACCAAGGGACGCACCTTCGTGCACGTGGACATCGAACCCACGCAGATCGGCCGCGTGTTCACGCCCGATTTCGGCATCGTGTCGGACGCGAAGGCCGCACTCGAGCTGTTCGTGCAGGTGGCCGAGGAGATGAAGGCCCAGGGCCGGTTGCCTGATCGCCACGAATGGGCCGGCCAATGCCGCGACCGCAAGAAGACGATGCTGCGCAAGACCAACTTCGCGGACGTGCCGATGAAGCCTCAGCGCGTGTACCAGTGCATGAACAACAACTTCAGCCACGACACCTGCTACGTCAGCACCATCGGGCTGTCGCAGATCGCGGCGGCGCAGTTCCTGCACGTCTACAACCCGCGCCACTGGATCAACTGCGGCCAGGCCGGCCCGCTGGGCTGGACCATTCCGGCGGCTTTGGGGGTGCGCGCAGCCGACCCGACGCGCAAGATCGTCGCGCTCTCGGGCGACTACGACTTCCAGTTCATGATCGAAGAGCTGGCCGTGGGTGCGCAGTTCAAGCTGCCCTACATCCACATCGTGGTCAACAACTCCTACCTCGGGCTGATCCGCCAGTCGCAGCGCGGCTTCGAGATGGACTACTGCGTGCAGCTCGGCTTCGACAACATCAACGCCGCCGAGGACGCCGGCATCGAGCGCAGCTACGGCGTCGACCACATGAAGGTGGTCGAGGGCCTGGGCTGCAAGGCGATCCGCGTGCACAAGCAGGAGCAGATGACGCCTGCCATCCAGCGCGCCGAAGAGCTCATGGCCGAGTTCGGCGTGCCGGTGGTGATCGAGGTGATGCTCGAGCGCGTGACCAACATCGCGATGGGCACCGAGATCGACGCCATCAACGAGTTCGAGGCGCTCGCCGAAGGCCTTGATGACGCACCGACGGCGATTGCGGCCGCGATGCTCGACTGAAACCTTGCGGGACAGACCAGGAGACAAACACATGCCCAAGTTCGCAGCCAATCTGACGATGCTGTTCAACGAGCTGCCGTTCATGCAGCGCTTCGAGGCCGCCGCGAAGGCGGGCTTCCAGGCCGTCGAGTACCTGTTCCCGTATGCCTACGACAAGAAGGAACTGGCCGCCGCCCTGCGCGACAACGGCCTCGCGCAGGTGCTGCACAACCTTCCGGCCGGCAATTGGGATGGCGGCGAGCGCGGCATCGGCTGCCATCCGGACCGCGTGGGCGAGTTCCGCGAAGGCGTGGCACGCGCGATCGACTACGCGACGGCGCTGGGATGTCCGCAGGTCAACTGCCTGCTCGGCAAGCTGCCCGAGGGGGTGGCGCAGTCCGATGCGCGCAAGGTCGTCGTCGACAACCTGCGCTTCGCGTCGAAGGAGCTGCTGGGCGCGGGCATCCGACTGCTGATCGAGCCGATCAACACCTTCGACATCCCGGGCTTCTACCTGAGCCGCACCGACCAGGCGCTGGCCCTGATCGACGAAGTCGGCTCGCCCAACCTGCGGGTGCAGTACGACATCTACCACGCGCAGCGCATGGAGGGCGAACTCGGCAACACGCTCACGAAGAACATGGCGCGCATCGGCCACATCCAGCTGGCCGACAACCCCGGCCGCGGCGAGCCGGGCACGGGCGAGATCAACTACCCATGGCTCTTCAAGCACATCGATTCGCTGGGCTACGACGGCTGGATCGGCTGCGAATACAAGCCGCGCGGAACGACCGTCGAGGGCCTCGGCTGGCGCACCGCCCTCACCTCCTGACAACCGACGAAAGAAACCAACGCAATGTCCAGCACCACCCCAAAGATCGGCTTCATCGGCCTCGGCATCATGGGCGCCCCGATGGCGGGCCACCTGCTCGAAGCCGGCCACCCGCTGTTCGTCAACACCCACGGGAAGCCGCCCGAACCCTTTGCTTCTCGCGCCACGGTCTGCGCCAGCGGCACGGAGGTCGCGCGGCAGGCCGACATCGTCTTCATCATGGTGCCGGACACGCCGGACGTGGAGAAGGTGCTGTTCGGCGAGGGCGGCGTCGCCGCAGGACTCTCCAAGGGCAAGACGGTGGTCGACTGCAGCTCGATCGATCCGATCGCGACCAAGGCCTTCGCGGCCAGGATCGCCGCGCTCGGCTGCGCCTACGTCGACGCCCCGGTCTCGGGCGGCGAGGTCGGCGCCAAGGCGGCCAGCCTCACGATCATGTGCGGCGGCGATGAAGCCGACTTCGGCCGTGTGCGGCCACTGCTCGAGAAGATGGGCAAGAACATCACGCTGGTGGGCGGCGTCGGCGACGGCCAGGTGTGCAAGGTGGCCAACCAGATCATCGTCGCGCTCAACATCGCGGCGGTCGGCGAGGCGCTGGTGTTCGCCTCCAAGGCCGGAGCCGATCCGGCCAAGGTGCGGCAGGCGCTGATGGGCGGCTTCGCGTCGTCGCGCATCCTCGAGGTGCATGGCGAGCGCATGATCAAGCGCACCTTCGCACCGGGGTTCCGCATCGCGTTGCACCAGAAGGACCTGAATCTTGCGTTGCAAGGGGCCCGCGCATTGGGCGTGGCGCTGCCGCAGACGGCGAGCGCGGCGCAACTGATGAATGCGTGTTCGGCGCTGGGGTACGGGCAGGAGGACCATTCGGCACTGGTGCGGGCGCTGGAGGCGATGGCGCAGCATCCGGTGGCGCCGGACGCTGGTTGACCGAGATTGGTTCGGGGTGGCTTGCCGGCGTACGGGGTGCGTCGGCGGTGGGCGGTATGCCCCGGGCCGGCCGACGTCACCGGCCGCTGCGCGGCTGCCCTGCGCTGCTCGCGGTACGCGGGGTCTCGCTCAAACTCGCTCCGCTGCGCTCCACTCAAACAGTCGCGAGCCCTGATCCGCGCACCGCTGCGCTGCTCGGCGGTGCCTCAACGGCCGGCCCGGGGCATACCGCCCACCGCCGCAGACAGGCTGGGGTTGCATCGGCGTTGGAGACGCCGCCGGCCTTTGAAAACCCCTGAGCCCGGCATGCGGTGCGGGACCGGCGATCCCCTCTGCGCCGCTGAGGAGCGCAGCTTCAGGCGGAAAAAGGGCCGCGCGTGTTTGAGCGAAGCGAGTTTGCGCGGACCCCGCCTGAAGCGAGCACCGCAAGGCAGCCCGAAGGGCCGGCGCAGTGGGGTCGACGGGCCCGCAC